>CAZDCR010000015.1:0-28331 GCA_964503995.1 uncultured Segnochrobactrum sp. | reverse complement strand
GGCTCGTGGGTCGCATCCTGGTATCGTATCCGTCCGATCGCCGCGGCGAGCCGGCCGGAACCGGCCGTTCGTCGCCCCCGAAGAGGCCGAACGCTGGCGGGAAAATCTGGGCGAGAGTGTGACAGCGGCCCCGCGCGGCCGTGCGGCGCGACGGGGCGGGATGTGCCGCTTCGTGCGGGATGCGCATGTGTGGCCTTGCACATTGGCCGGCTTTCGGATTGCCTTCGGATTCGCCGGCACGCGTGTGGAGCCGGTTTGGCTTGGAACGGACGGCGAAGAACAGTGGCGTACGTTTCCGGCTCGGCCGGTGGCTCAGATGCGGATCGCTTCGCGAGTTTGGTGGAGCGGGTGGCGGAGGATCGCGACCGCGCCGCCTTCGTGCAGCTGTTCGACCATTTCGCCCCGCGCCTCAACGCGCATCTCCGACGCATGGGCGCCGACGCCGCCGTCGCCGAGGAGATTGCCCAGGAGGTGATGGTCGTGCTGTGGCGCAAGGCCGCCCTGTTCGACCGCACCAAGTCGTCGGTTGCCACCTGGCTCTACCGCATCGCCCGCAACCGCCGCATCGACCTTTTGCGCCGTGACCGCAGCGCCCTCCTCGATGCCGAGGACCCGGCGCTGCAGCCGTCCGGAGTGCCGGCGCCCGACGACGGCATCGACGCCCGCACCCGCGAGGACAAGGTCCGCGCCGCGATGCGGCTGCTGCCGCCCGACCAGCTGGCGCTGGTGCGGCTCGCCTTCTTCGACGGCCTGTCGCACAGCGAGATCGCCACCCGCGAAGGTCTGCCCCTCGGAACCGTCAAGTCCCGCATCCGCCTCGCCTTCGGCCGCCTGCGCAAGCAGCTCGAAGACGACGCGGCGATCGACGTCGACTGACGGCGACGCGCCGGCCCGTCACTCGCCTGCGCAGGCGGGGTCGATCTTCGTGCGCGCGATCGCCTCGAACTGCGGCCATGGGCAGGCGCCGCCCTCCATCGTGCAGCCCGTGATCGCCATCACCGATGTGGTCGGCGCGTTGCCGGCCCCGAGCGGCCGCGCGTCGCGCAGCTGCTCGATCGTCTGGGCCCTGTAGACGCTGCGCACCATGATGTCGCCGGCCGGCGTCTTCCAGACCTCGAAGGCGATGACGCCGCCCGGCGGGATCTGGTGGGGATTGTAGCTCTCGAGCTCCCATTCGAGGCCGAGCATGCCGGCGAGGTGCAGGATGATGGTGTCGTGGCTGAAGAAGGCGACGACGGGCGCCGACTGCGTTTCGGGATGCGAAGCAAAGCCTTCCAGCGCGTGCAGCACGAGGGAGAGCGACTTCGAGCCCGGCGCGGTGCCGATCGCCGGCGGCATGTTGGTGGCGGCAAGCGACAGGGCGTGGATCTTGTTCACCTCGCTGACCGCCGCCCCGAGGGGCAGACCGGCGGCACCGGCGAGGCGGCCCCAGCCGACTTCAGCCTCCGGGTAGCCGGCGGCATACTCGAACAGGATCTGCTCGGCCGGCGTGCTCGCCATCTCGGGCGCCTTCGCCGGATCGGCCGAGCCGATCGAGCAGCCGGGCTCGAGGCCGAATCGGGCGCAGCCGCCGGGCGCGAACGGACCAAGCACCTCGTTCATCACCGCGAGCGGCCTGGCGAGATCACCCTCGGCGCGCTTCTCCCACGAACCACCGACGAACGCGAGCGCCGCGGCCGCCTCGGTCTGCCGGTCGACAGTACAGGCGGGTCCGCCGGAATAGGTCGCCCCGTCGGTGTGGGTCGGCGCGGCACAGCCGGCGGCGAAGCCGTCGGCGAAGGCGCCGGCCGTCATCGTCGTCCGCTCGTCGTCGGCATAGAGCGTCGCGGCCTGCTTCGTCGCCGGGCAGCCTTCGGCCGGAACCAGTCCTTGCTCCGCATAGTGGCTGCGGAAGAAGGCTCCGAGTGCCCGGACCCGCGGATAGGCCTGCGGCAGCAGGTTGCCGGCGACGACGCCGAAGTCCGGCCACGGGCGGGCGCTGATGTTGTTCATGCAGGCGGGGTCGTTCTCGTTCCGGCAGAGCACCGGCTTGGTCGGCGAGCGCAGGCTGTGGCGGCCATAGAGGACGACGCCTTGCAGCGTCCAGCCGTCGGGCACGGGTGTCTCCGCCCGCGGCGAGGACACCGCTGCCAGCGAGGCGACGGCGACGAAGGCGACTGCGAGACGTCCGAGTTTCAAGATCCACCCCCCGGTTGACGGCCGACTTTGATCCGGCCCGCACAGGCCCTCAATGCAGCACCTTGTCGCCGGCCCACCCCGTCGCGAGACGGGATCGCCAATGTCCGGTAGCCTCCGGCTGCGGCGCCAGGGCCGCGAACCGTGGGGAAGCAGGGAAGGGGACTGATGCGGGCCGTTCTCAGTCGCGAGCCGGGGCCACCGGCGAGCCTCGTCGTCGCCGACGTCGCCGAACCCGTCGCCGGGCCGGGGGAGGTCGTCGTGGCGGTGGCCGCCGTCGGTCTGAATTTCCTCGACACGCTGATCATCCGCGACCGCTACCAGTTCAAGCCCGAGCGGCCGTTCTCGCCCGGCGCGGAGATGGCCGGCACGGTGGCCGCGATCGGGGAGGGGGTGACGACGCTCGCCGTCGGCGACCGCGTCAGCGGCCACCTCGGCTGGGGCTGCTGCCGGGAGAGGGTCGTGGCGAAGGCGGCGAGCCTCGCCAGGGTGCCGGACGGGGTCCCGCTCGAAGTCGCCGCCGGGCTCACCATCACCTACGGCACGACGATCCTGGCGCTCGATGAACGGGCGAACCTCCGCCCCGGCGAGACCCTCGCTGTGCTCGGCGCCTCCGGCGGCGTCGGCCAGGCGGCGGTGGAGATCGGCAAGGTGATGGGGGCGCGGGTGATCGCCTGCGCCGGCGGTGCCGACAAGCTCGCCTTCGCCCGCGACTGCGGCGCCGACGAGGTCGTCGACTACGAGCGCGAGGACCTGAAGGCGCGGCTGAAGGACCTCACCGGCGGCCGCGGCGTCGACGTCATCTACGACCCGGTCGGCGGCGCCTATTCGGAGGCGGCGATCCGCGCCATCGCCTGGCTCGGCCGCCACCTCGTCATCGGCTTCGCCGCCGGCGACATCCCGAAGATCCCCCTCAACCTCCTGCTCCTGAAGAACTGCGACCTGCGCGGCGTCTTCTTCGGCGAGGCGGTGAAGCGCGACCCCGCCGGCCATGCCCGCTCGATGGAGCGCATCCACGGCTGGGTGGCTGACGGCAGGATCAAGCCGCACATCGACCGCGTCGTCTCCCTCGACGAGGTGCCGCAGGCGCTGGAGGCGATCGCCGCCCGCGAGGTCAAGGGCAAGGTCATCGTGCGGCCGTGATCGCGCCCAGGATGTCGTCGCGATGACCCCGCCCGCCACCACCGCGCCCCCCACGGTCGAGCCCCTTGCGGCGAGCGCCCTCGTCTTCCGCGACGAGCCGCCGGCCTTCGTCGCGGCGCAGAGAACCATGATCACAGATCATTGGTCACGATCGGTGGCGGCGAAGCCGGCCCTGTTCGACGGCACCGTGCTGATCGCCGAGGCGCTCACCGTCGACGGCGGCCGGCTCGCGGCGACGCTCCGGCCGATCCCGTTCTCCGCCTTCCTCGCCTGGCGCGACTGGGGCTATCCGGTGACGGGCCTCACCCATCTGTCGGCGGCCGCGGCGATCGTCGCGGCCGACGGGGCGGTGCTGCTCGGCACCATGGGCGCCCACACCGCCAACGCCGGCCGCACCCATCTCGTCGGCGGCACGCCGGACCTGTCGGACGTCGCCGCCGACGGCACCGTCGACCTCGTCGCCACGGCCGCGCGCGAACTCGCTGAAGAGACGGGACTTTCGACCCCGGCTGCGGGCGTCGAGGCGCTCGTCGTCCGCGACCACCCGCGCGCCGTGGTCGTCGCCGTGCATCGCTTTTCCGCCGGCGGGGACGAACTCGCCGGCCGAATCCGCAGCTTCCTCGCCGAAGACCCGGAGCCGGAACTGGCCGACGTCGTGGTCGTGCGGTCGCTCGCGGATCTCGACCCGCGGAACGTGCCGGCGACGACGCGGGCGGTGGTGCGCCACCTGCTCGGCCCGTGAAACACCGCGTGAAACACCCGCCGTGGAGCGACCGCCGTGCACCGCTTGCCGCCGACCGCCGGGGCGACCGTCCTCGACATCACCCTCAGCGTTGATCCGCTTCAGTTTTCCGTCCGCGAGGCGGCGCGGATCGCCGCGACCTTCGCGGCCGCGAAAGCCGGCAATCCGGCGCTGTTCGACGGACCGATCCTGCTGTTCTCGCGGCCGGTCTTCGACGGTGCACGGCTGACGGCCACCGCCTACCGCACCCGCTACTCCTCCCTCACCACCCTGATCGCCCACCCCGAGACGGGTCCTGACGCCGTCAACCTGTTCGGCGCGGCGGCGATCGTCGGCTCCGACGGCGGCGTCGTGCTCGGGCGCATGGGGCCGCGTACCGCCGGCGCTGGGGAGGTGAAGTTCCCCGGCGGCACCCCCGACGAGGAGGACGTCACGACCGCAGGCGGTGTCGACATCCTCGGTTCCATCTTCCGGGAAATGGCGGAGGAGACAGGGCTTTCCGCTGCGGAGGCGCGGCTCGACGAGACCCTCATCCTCGTCGACGACCACCCCTACTTCGCCGTCGTCGGCGTGCTGCGCTTCCCGGAACCAGCGGAGCAACTGGCCGAGCGGGTGCACGCCTTCCTCGCCGCCGACCCGGACCCGGAACTCGCCGGCGTCGAGGTGGTCCGTCCCGGCGCCTCGCTTGATCCGGCGATCGTGCCGGCCTACACCCGCGCCGCGCTGGCGCGCATCGCCTGAACCCCGATCGATCGGATCTCCCCATGGCCCGCCGCTACGCCGTCCTCGACGTCTTCACCGACACCGCGCTGTCCGGCAACGGCCTCGCCGTCGTCCTGGACTCCGAGGGCCTCTCCGACGAGCGGATGCAGCAGATCGCCCGCGCCTTCGCGCTGTCGGAAACGGTGTTCGTGCTGCCGGCCGCGGCCCCGGCGCACACGGCGAAGGTGCGCATCTTCACGCCGGCGCGGGAACTGCCGTTCGCCGGCCACCCGACCGTCGGCACCGCCGTTCTCCTCGCCGGTCGCAAGCTCGGCGACGTCGCCGGCCAGTGCGACGCGATGATCGTGCTGGAGGAAGGTGTCGGGCCCGTGCGCTGCGGCGTCGTCCTCCACCCCGGCGCGGCCGGCTATGCCGAGTTCGACGTGCCGCGCAAGCCGGTGGAGGTGGTCACCGCCATCGACAAGGAGGCGGTCGCCGCCGCCCTCGGGCTGCTGCCGCGCGAGATCGGCTTCGAGAACCATGTGCCGACCGCCTATGACGCCGGCGTTCCCTACACCTTCGTGCCGGTCCGCGACCTCCAGGTCATCGCCCGCGCCCGGCCGATCCGGGAGCTCTGGAAGAGCGCCATCACCGATGGCCGTCCGAGCCCGGTCTTCGTCTATTGCCGGGAGACGGTGAAGCACGATGCCGCCTTCCACGCCCGCATGTTCTCGCCCGAGTTCGGCATCGACGAGGACCCGGCGACGGGCTCCGCCGCGGCCGCCTTCGCCGGTGTCGTGCAGCGCTTCGACGAGCCGACCGACGGCCGCCACGTGCTGCCGATCGAGCAGGGCCTCGAGATGGGCCGCCCGTCGCTGATCCGGCTCGAGATCGAGGTTGAGGGCGGAGCGCTGAGGGCGGTGCGCATCGGTGGCCATGCCGTGCTGGTGGCCGAGGGCGACCTGCACGTCTGAGCGGTCGGTTCCGAACGGCGGAAGCTCTGTCTCAGGCGCCGGCGAACTCCGGGGTGGCGATCGCCGGCGCCCTGGCAGCCGGGACGGCCTCGCCGCCGGACGAGCCCCGGAACGCACCGAAGAGCTGGTCCAGCACCGGCGTCGCCTCGGCGACGAGATCGTGGCCCTCGGGGTCCTTCAGCCACTCCGAAATCAGACCGGTGACGGTGGCGTTGAGGGTGCGGGCGGCGACCGGCGCCGTCCACGGCCGGGCGAGACGGCCCGCGGCCTCCGCCAGCTCGAAGCCGTCGGCGAGCGCGCAGCGCATGCGCTGCTTGGCGGTGTCCTGGCGGCAGAGGGCGGCGCCGATGTCGTCGACGGCCTCGCAGCGGTGGAACAGGATGGCGAAGACGCGGCGGCGCTGCGGGTCGGTGCCGATCAGTTCGATCGCACCGCGCGTGGCGGCCTCGATGACGGAGAGCGGATCGGGATGGCGCTCGGCGACGGCGCGCTCGACCATGTCCTCCTGGGGCAGGCGGATACGCTCGAACAGGGCGCCGATGAGCTCGCCCTTCGACTTGAAGTGCCAGTAGACGGCGCCGCGCGTCACGCCGGCGCGCGCGCCGATCTCATCGAGCGACGTCCGGCCGACGCCCTGATCGAAGAACAGCGTCTCGGCGGCGTCGAGGATGGCCGTGCGGGTCCGCGCGGCGTCTTCCTTTGTGCGTCGCACCATTTCGTGAGCGTCACCTGCTTTACATACGTGTCAGCACGTATATAAACGACCGCCGAACGATCGTCGACCGCCCTCGCCGCCGCACCCCCGGATCCGGCGCGACGGTCGGCGGGAATCCTGGATCAACTCCATGCTGGCTTCTGTTGTCCGTCGCACTTGGTGCGCTGCCGCGTTGCTGTCGGCGACGCTCGGCGCCCCCGCCGTCCTCGCCCAGGGCGGCGCGCCGCCACCCCCGCAGGTGACCACCGTCACCCTCGAGATGCAGCCGGTGCCGCTCTCGCTCGAGTACTCCGGCCGCATCTCGGCCTACCGCAACGTCGAGGTGCGGGCGCGCGTCTCCGGCATCCTGATGAGCCGCGACTTCACCGAGGGCGAGCCGGTGACGGAGGGCCAGCTCCTCTATCGCATCGACCCGGCGCCCTACGAGGCGACGCTGGCGCGGGTGCAGGCGCAGCTGCAGCAGGAACAGGCGACGCTGGAGCGGCGCGAGAAGGACCTCGAGCGTGCCCAGGAGCTGCTGCGGCGGAAGTCCGGCACCGAGAAGGCCTTCGACGATGCCACCGCCGACGTCGCCCTGTCGAAGGCACTCGTCGCCGCTGCCCAGGCCCAGGTGCAGACCGCCGAGCTCGACCTCGGCTACACGACGGTGAACGCGCCGATCTCCGGCACCACCAGCCTCGACACCATGGACAAGGGCAGCCTCGTCGGCACCACCGCCGACAACAGCCTGCTCACCCGCATTCACCAGCTCGACCCGGCCTACGTGAACTTCTCCTTCACCGACCGCGAGCTCGGCGAACTCAGGGCCCTGTGGGACTCCGGCCGGGCCGACCGGCCGGCCGACGGCGCGCTGAAGGCGGCGATCGAGTTCGGTGACGGCACGGTCTACGACAAGGAAGGCACGATCACCTTCACCGATGCGACGATCGACCAGCAGACCGGCACGATCCGCGCGCGCGCCGTGGTGCCGAACCCCGATCTGAAGCTTCTGCCCGGCCAGTTCGTCCGCGTCGTCGTCAAGGGCGTGACGCTGAAGGAGGCGCTGGTGGTGCCGCAGGCGGCGGTGATGCAGGGCCCGCAGGGACCCTACGTCTATGCCGTCGACGCCGAGAGCAAGGCGGCGCTGAAGCCGATCGAGCTCGGCCGCGAGGTCGAGGGCGGCTGGATCGTCGAGAGCGGGCTCGCGAGCGGTGACCGCATCATCACCGAGGGCGTCATCAAGGTGCGCCCGGGCGCGCCGGTCACCCTCGACGCGCCGGCGGCCGTCTCCGATGCGGCGGGTGCCGCGCCGGTCAAGAAGGCCGAGGCCACAAAGGGCGAGACCGTCCAGTGACACCACGCTTCTTCATCGACCGCCCGGTCTTCGCGGCGGTCCTGTCGATCGTCATCGTCATCGCCGGCCTCGTGTCGATGCGGGCGCTGCCGATCGCCCAGTACCCCGACATCGTCCCGCCGCAGGTGCAGGTGACGGCGAACTATTCCGGCGCCAGCCCGCAGACCGTCGCCGACACCGTCGCCGCGCCGCTCGAGCAGCAGATCAACGGCGTCGATGACATGATCTATCTGGAGTCCGCGAGCCTCGCGAACGGCCAGATGACAGCGACCGTGACCTTCGAGATCGGCACCGATCCCGACCAGGCGACGATCAACGTCAACAACCGCGCCCAGCGCGCGCTGGCGATCCTGCCGAGCGAGGTGCAGCAGACCGGCGTCACGGTCTCCAAGCAGTCGAGCTCGATCCTCAGCGTCATCACGATGTACTCGGAGGACGGCAACTACGGGCCGATCTTCGTCTCGAACTACGCCCTCCTCAATGTCGTCGACGAGCTGAAGCGGGTCGAGGGCGTCGGCGATGCCCAGATCTTCGGCGCCAAGGACTACTCGATGCGGATCTGGCTTAGGCCGGACAAGCTTGCGCAGTACGAACTGACCCCGAGCGATGTCGCCGCCGCCATCCGCGAGCAGAACTCGCAGTTCGCCGCCGGCCGCTTCAACGACGAGCCGTCGCCGGGCGGCCGCGCCTTCACCTACATCGTCACCACCACCGGCCGACTGCCCGACGCCAAGGCGTTCGAGAACATCATCCTTCGCTCCGACCAGAACGGCTCGACGCTGCGCATCAAGGACGTGGCGCGCGTCGAGCTGGGCTCGATCGACTACGGCTTCGAGGCGACCTACAACGGCAAGCCGACGATCGCGATCGGCATCTTCCTGCAGCCCGGTGCCAACGCTCTCGATACCTCCGAGGCGGTGCGCGTCCGCATGGGCGAACTCGCCGAACGCTTCCCGGCCGGCATCGCCTGGGCGATGCCCTACGACACGACGAAGTTCGTGCAGATCTCCATCGAGGAGGTGATCAAGACCTTCATCGAGGCGATGATCCTCGTCGTCCTCGTCGTCTTCGTGTTCCTGCAGAAGGTGCGGGCGACGCTGATCCCGCTGATGGCGGTGCCGGTGTCGATCATCGGCACCTTCGCCGGCATGTACGTGCTCGGCTTCTCGATCAACCTTTTGACGCTGTTCGGGCTGGTGCTCGCCATCGGCATCGTCGTCGACGACGCCATCGTCGTGCTCGAGAACGTCGAGCGCATCATGTCGACCGAGGGGCTGCCGCCGCGCGAGGCGGCGATCAAGGCGATGGAGGAGGTGCAGGGGCCGGTCATCGCCATCGTGCTCGTGCTCTGCGCGGTGTTCATCCCCGTCGCCTTCATGGGCGGTCTCGCCGGCGAGATGTACAAGCAGTTCGCCGTCACCATCGCGGTGTCGGTGACGATCTCCGGCATCGTCGCGCTGACGCTGACGCCGGCGATGTGCGCGCTCATCCTGAAGCCCGGCCACGACCGGCCGGCACTGCCGTTCCGCATCTTCAACCGCGGCTTCGACCTGGCGACCCGCGGCTATGCCGCCGGCGTGCGCTTCTTCCTGAAGCGGGCGATCGTCGGCGTGCTGCTGTTCGCCGGCATGCTCTATGTCGGCTGGAGCCTGTTCTCGAAGATCCCGTCCTCGCTCGTGCCGAACGAGGACCAAGGCTACATCATTACCGCCGCCTTCCTGCCGCCGGCGGCCTCGCTGGAACGCACCGAGAGGGCGACCACCGCCTTCTCCGAGGCGATGATGCAGCAGCCGACGGTGGCCGACATCATCACCTTCGCCGGCTTCGACATCCTCACCTTCGGGCAGAAGTCGAACGCCGGCGTGTCGTTCGTGCCGCTGACCGACTGGTCGGAGAGGATGGGGCCGGGGCAGGATTCGCAGTCGATCGCCTACCAGGCGATGGGTATCGGATCGCAGATCCGCGACGGCTTCATCCTCGCCTTCAACCCGCCGCCGATCTCCGGCATGTCGACGACCGGCGGCTTCGAGGGCTATGTCCAGGACCGCTCCGGAGCGGGCTCGCAGGCGCTCGCCGGCAAGGTGCAGGAACTGATCGCCGCCGCGTCGAAGCGGCCGGAACTCTCTGGTCTCAACACCACCTTCTCGACCGAGATCCCGCAATACCGCCTCGACGTCGACCGCGAGAAGGCGAAGGCGCTCGGCGTGCCGATCGCCTCGATCTTCGAGGCGATGCAGTCGACTTTCGGCAGCCTCTACGTCAACGACTTCACCCTCTTCGGCCGGAACTACCGGGTGAACCTGCAGGCCGAAGCCGCCTTCCGCGAGCGGCCCGAAGACCTCAAGCAGGTGTTCGTGCGCTCGGACGCGGGCAGCATGATCCCGATCGACACGCTGGTGACGGTCCACCGCACCATCGGTCCGGACACGGTGACGCGCTTCAACCTGTTCCCGGCGGCGAAGATCCTCGGCGGCCCGGCCCCCGGCTACTCGTCGGGCCAGGCGATCGAGGCGATGGAGGAGGTGGCGCGCGAGGTGCTCGGCACCGGCTACGCCCTCGGCTGGGTGACCTCGGCTTACCAGGAGACGGAGGCGGCCGGCACCGGCAGCCAGGCTTTCCTGTTCGCCATCGTCATGGTGTTCCTGATCCTCGCCGCGCAGTACGAGCGCTGGTCGCTGCCGTTCGCGGTGATCCTGGCGGTGCCGTTCGCCCTCGTCGGCGCGCTCGCAGCGATCTGGGCGCGCGGGCTCGACAACGACGTCTACTTCCAGATCGGTCTCGTGACGCTGATCGGGCTCGCGGCGAAGAACGCCATCCTGATCGTCGAGTTCGCGATCATGAAGCGGCGCGACGGAATGTCGGCGGCGGATGCGGCACTCGCCGCGGCGAAACTGCGCTTCCGGCCGATCATCATGACGTCGCTCGCCTTCATCCTCGGCTGCGTGCCGCTCGCGATCTCCACCGGCGCCGGCTCGGCGAGCCGGCACTCGATCGGCACCGGCGTCATCGGCGGCATGCTGGCGGCGACGTTCCTGGCGATCTTCTTCATCCCGATGTTCTACAGCCTGATCGCCCGCAAGGCCCCGAAGCCGAAGCGCGGCGCACCGGCGGCGCCGGCAGGCCCGGCGGGCCCGGCGGGTGGGGCGGGGCACGAGGCACCGGCGCATCCGGCGCCGGCGGAGTAGGGGCACCCCGCCTCGACTTCGCCGGACATTCGGTGGATGATCTTCAGCGTTCCCGCATCGCGGGCACCTGAGAGGCGAAGATGGCCGGCACGGCGACCCCGAAGTCCTCGACACCCGACCGGACTGCGAACGTGGAAGCCGCGGCCGAGCACGATTACTGGTTCCGGGCGGAAGTTCAGAAGGCCCTGACCGAGGCAGACGACCCGCAGGTCGAATGGGTGCCGCACGAGGAGGTCGAGCGCGACTGGGCCGCCCAGCGCGCCCACCTCGTCAAGTCTCGGACCGCGCGATCCTGAGCGGTGCTGGTCGTCTGGCTTCGCCGTGCGGTTGCGGAGCACCGCAGCCTCGTCGACTAAATCGCGATCGACAGTCCGCGGGCGGCGGTCGAGCAAGGGGATCGCATCGTCGCGGCGGCGAACGCGCTGGCGGACAACCCGGATCGTGGCCGCCCGGGTCGCGTCTTCGGAACGCGTGAGCTCGTGGTGCCGCGGACGAGCCACATCGTCGTCTATCGGAAGGCCAGGGATCGGATCGAGATCCTGCGGGTGCTGCACGGGGCGCAGCGGTGGCCGCTGGTCTGACCCTCGTTCACTCCGCGAGATCCGGCAGGGGCGGCCATCCGTAGCGGGCGGCCAGCAGCGGCAGCAGGCGGGCGATGAGGGCCTCGCCGTTCTCCGAGTTCGTCATCACCGCGCCGCCGCGGCCGAGGGCGGGAGCGACGACGAGGTGGCCGTGGAAGCCGAGATTGTGGCCGTCCTTATGGAAGACGAGGGCGTCGCCCGTCCCCGCGACCGCGCCGCCGAGGCCGTAGCCGGTGCCGTCGACCGGCGTCATCATTGCGCGCACGAGATCGGGCCGGAGCAACGGCCGCGGCGCGCCGCGCAGCGCGTCGCACAGAGCGACCGCAAGGCGGGCGAGGTCGGCCGGCGTCGACCACAGGCCGGCGGCGGCGAGCTCGGGCATCACCTGCGCCCCCGGGGCGAGCGGCGTGCCGTCGACGAGGTGGCCAGACGCGAGGTCCGGCTCGCGCGCCACGACGAGCGGCTGGTCGAGCGTCGACCCGCCCATCCGGGCCGGGCCGATGACAAGGCCAGGCACCAGGCGGCCATAGGGAATGCCGACGGCGTCGGCGAGCACCGCCTCGACGATCTCATAGCCGCCGCCGGAGTAGAGATAGCCGCGACCGGGGGCCTGCACGATCGTCACCGCCGGCGTGTTGGCCGGGGGCTGGCCGTTGAGGATGTCGAGCAGGGTCGGCAGCGGCGCGCCGGGGGCGTAGCCCGGAAAGCCCGGCACACCGATGCCCGCGGTCATGGCGAGCAGGCGGCGGAGCGTGACGGCGCGGCCGCCGAAGCGGTCCGGCGGCAGCGTCCACGAGCGCAGGTACTGGCGGACGTCGGTGTCGAGGTCGACGGCGCCGGTCTGGACGACGGCGAGCGTGGTGATGGCGGCAAGCGTCTTCGAGATCGAGCAGGCCTGGAAGACGGTCGAGGCCGTCACCGGTGCCGCCTCGCCGGCGCGGCGGACGCCGGTCGTCACCGTGGCGATGCCGTCGACGGGATCGAAGAGAGCGAGGGCGAGGCCGGGCACGCGGTGCTCGTCGGCGAGCTCGGCCAGCGCCGGCGCAAGCGCCGCGACGTCGTCGGCGAAGACGGCGCGGGCGGGGCGGATACCGGCGACGGCGCTGGCTCCGGCTGCGGCGAGGCCGGCGGCGACGATCCGGCGGGTTGGGCGGAAGACGCGGGACGGGTCGCTCAAGTCTCGCTCTTCCCTTCGGCCGCTCACTGTTCCTAGTCTGCCAAAAGGGCGGTTGCGAGGCGACTCACCGGGCGGCGGATTATCGTCCCCGGTCGATAATGGTGTGGACCCCGCCGCTCCAGCCTTGACCGGGCGGCTCGGAGTTGTCTTCTCGGGTGGCACCGGGGCGACCCGGCGGAAGTCCCGCGACGGCGTGCAAAGGATTGTCTCGATGCGGGCCTATCTCGATCTCGTGCGCGACATTCTCGACAACGGCACGGAGAAGCGCGACCGAACCGGCACGGGCACGCTGTCGGTGTTCGGACGCCAGCTGCGCTTCGACCTCGCGGAGGGCTTCCCGCTCGTCACGACGAAGCGCATCCACCTGAAGTCGGTGGTGCACGAACTGCTGTGGTTCCTCGCCGGCGACACCAATATCGCCTACCTCAACGACCACGGCGTGACGATCTGGGACGAGTGGGCGGACGCGCGCGGCGAGCTCGGCCCCGTCTATGGCCGGCAGTGGCGCTCGTGGGCGGCCCCCGACGGGCGCGTCATCGACCAGATGGCCGAGGTGGTGGAGGCGATCCGCAAGAACCCGGATTCGCGCCGGCTGATCGTCTCGGCGTGGAACCCGGCCGACGTGCCGGCGATGGCGCTGCCGCCGTGCCACCTCATGTTCCAGTTCTATGTCGCCGATGGCCGGCTCTCCTGCCAGATGTACCAGCGCTCGGCCGACGTGTTCCTCGGCGTGCCCTTCAACATCGCCTCCTACGCGCTGCTGACGCAGATGGTGGCGCACGTGACGGGGCTCCAGCCGGGCGACTTCGTCCACGCCTTCGGCGACACCCACCTCTACCTCAACCACCTCGACCAGGCCCGCCTGCAGCTGACGCGCGAGCCCCGGCCGCTGCCGCGGGTGGTGCTGAACCCGGACGTGACGGACCTCTTCGCCTTCCGCTTCGAGGACATCCAGGTGGAAGGCTACGACCCGCACCCGGCGATCAAGGCGAAGGTGGCGGTGTAGGCATGACCCTCGTGATCCGTCCCGCCGCACCGGGCGACGCCGGGATCGTGCTCGGCTTCATCAAGGCGCTCGCCGAGTACGAGAAGCTCGCCCACGAGGTCGAGGCAACTGAGGCGTCGCTCGATGCGATGCTGTTCGGGCCGAACCCGCGCGTCTTCGCCGACATCGCCGAGTGGAACGGCGCGCCGGTCGGCTTCGCGATCTGGTTCTACAATTTCTCAACCTTCCTCGGCCGGCACGGGCTGTGGCTCGAGGATCTCTACGTGGTGCCGGAGCAGCGCGGTCGCGGCATCGGCAAGGCGCTGCTCGGCCGGCTGGCGAAGCGCTGCCTCGAGGAGGGGCTCGGCCGGCTCGAATGGTGGGTGCTCGACTGGAACACCCCGGCGATCGAGATCTATCAGGCCCAGGGTGCCCGGATGATGGACGACTGGACGGTCTGCCGGACCACCGGTGACGATCTCGTCCGCCTCGCCGGGGCGGCGCCGTGACGACTGGATCGGACGGCGCCCGTGACGTCGAGACGCGTGTAGAGCCCGCCGGTCCGCCAATCGTCTTCCTCGTCGCGATGGGCGAGAACGGTGTCATTGGGCGTGACGGCGACATGCCGTGGCGGCTGTCGACCGATCTTCGCCGCTTCAAGGCGCTGACCCTCGGCAAGCCGGTGATCATGGGCCGGCGCACCTTCGCCTCGATCGGCCGGCCGCTGCCGGGGCGCGACATCATCGTGGTGACGCGGCAGGCCGACTTCGCGGTCGACGGCGTCACCGTCGCGGCGAGCCCCGCCGAGGCGGTCGCGGCGGCGCGCCGCATTGCCGCTGGCACCGGCGCGTCCGAGATCGTCGTCGCGGGTGGCGGCGAGATCTACCGGGCGCTCGTCGGCGAGGCGTCGCGCCTGGTCGTCACCGAGGTTCACGCCCGGCCGGACGGCGACGTGCACTTCCCGGCGATCGATCCGGCGGTGTGGCGAGAGGTCGGTCGCGAAGGGCCGGTGCAGGGCGAGCGGGACAGCGCGGCGATGAGCTTCGTCACCTACGAGCGCCGGCCGACGGGTGGGGCGGGGACGGAATGATCGAGACGGATGTCGTCGTCGTCGGCGCCGGCGCCGCCGGGCTCGCCGCCGCCGGGCGGCTCAAGGCGGCCGGCGTGCCGTTCGTGCTGCTCGAGGCGAAGTACCGCGTCGGCGGGCGCGCCTTCACCGACACCGCCACCTTGGGCGTGCCGTTCGACCGCGGCTGCCACTGGCTGCACTCGGGCTCGCTCAACCCGTTCGCCGCAATCGCCGACCGACTCGGCTTCCACTACGAGCGGCAGCCGGGGAAGAAGCGTCGCCTGTTTCTCGCCGGCCACGAGGCGGACGACGCGACGCGCGACGCCGCCGGAGCGGCGATCGCCAGGGCCTTCGACGTGACGATCGCCGCCGGGGAGGCGGGCCGGGACGTGGCGATGTCCGAGGTGATCGAGGTTCCCGCGCCGTGGAAACGCCTCGTCGATCACTGGATCGGGCTGATGTCCTCGCTGCCGCCCGAGGACATCTCGACGCTCGACTTCGCCCGCTACCGCGACACCTACGAGAACTGGCCGGTGGAGGAAGGCTTCGGCGCGCTGGTGGTCGCGGCCGCTGCCGGCGTGCCGGTCTCGCTCGGTGTCCGCGTCCGGGCGATCGACTGGTCGGGTGCCGGCGTCGTGGTGGCGACCGACGCGGGCGACATCCGCGCGCGGCGGGCGATCGTCACCGTGTCGACGACGGTGCTGGCGCGCGGCGGCATCCGCTTCACGCCGGCCCTGCCGGACGACCTCGTCGAGGCCATCGATGCCTGCACGCTCGGCCACGCCGAGAAGATCGTCTTCCGCTTCGACCGGCCGATCGAGGGCTTCGGACCGACCAGCTATGCCGAAGCCTACGAGCCGGACGAGCCCGGGCGCTCGCCGATCAACTTCGTCGTCAATCCGTTCGGGCGTCCGCTCGCGGTCGGCCACGTCGGTGGCCGGTTCTCCGCCGAACTCGCGCGGGCGGGCGAAGCCGCGATGATCGATCTCGGGCGTGCCGCCCTCGCCGACATCTTCGGAAGCGGCATTTCCAGGCGGATCATCGCCGCCACCGTCACCACGTGGTCGGAAGATCCCGACATCGGCGGGGCCTATTCCAGCGCCCGGCCGGGCAGGGCCGGGGCGCGCCAAGCGCTGACGCTTCCCGTCGGCGATCGCTTGCGCTTCGCCGGGGAGGCGTCGGCGGGTGTGTTCTTCTCCACCGCCCACGGGGCGCATCTGTCGGGCCTCGATGCGGCGGATTGGGCGATCGGTCGCGTCGGAGAATCGCTGGCCGGCCGTTGACGGGATGGGCCTTCGTGCCCATTTGCGGCCGGGAACAGATCGGCGCCGTTCGTTGAAAGGCCGGGGGGAAGCCCCTATAACCGCGCTCTGCTCCGGACCCTGTCCGGGACGCGGTCGAGGCCGCAGACACCGCGGTGCGGCACGGCACGGCCGACAGTTGAGGAGTGGGGATGCCCTGGAGCAATCAGAACGGTGGCGGTCGCAAGGGTGGCGGCGGCCCATGGGGGGCGGGCGGTGGCCCGTGGGGTAGCGGTGGCGGCAGTGGCGGCGGCGGCGGCGGTGGTGGCGGCCCGTGGGGCAGCGGCCCGCAGCGTCCGGGCCCCGGTGGCGGCGCCCCCGATCTTGAAGAGCTCCTGCGGCGCAGCCAGGATCGCCTGAAGCGCGCGCTGCCGGGTGGTGGCGGCTCGCTCGGCATCAAGGGTCTGGCGATCGCCTTCGTCGCCATCGTCGTGCTGTGGCTTGCGACCGGTTTCTACCGTGTGCAGCCGGGCGAAGTGGGTGTCGAGCTTGTGTTCGGCCGCTTCGTCGGCCAGACGCAGCCGGGTCTCGACTACAACTGGCCCTATCCGATCGGCTCGGTGGAGACGCCAGACGTCCTGCGCGTGCGTGAAATCACCGTCGGCCTGCGCGAGAGCGAGGCGGCCCGCGGCACCCAGTCCGCCCGCGACGTTCCCGAAGAGAGCCTGATGCTGACCGGCGACGAGAACATCGTCGACGTCGACTTCAAGGTGTTCTGGCGGATCAACGACGCCCCCGACTTCCTCTTCAACATCCAGAATCCCGAGGGCACCGTGAAGGCGGTGGCCGAGGGTGCGATGCGCGAGGTGGTCGGCCGCAACAACATCCAGCGCGTCCTCACCGACCAGCGCGAGCGCATCCAGATCGACGTGCAGACGCTGATGCAGACCGTCCTCGACGGCTACGGCGCCGGCATCGAGGTCACGCAGGTGCAGATGTTGACGGTCGACCCGCCGCAGCAGGTCATCGACGCCTTCCGCGACGTGCAGGCGGCCCGCGCCGACCAGGAGCGCGTGCAGAACGAGGCGCAGGCCTACGCGAACCGCGTCATTCCGGAAGCGCGAGGCGAGGCGGCGCGCATCCTCGAGGGTGCCGCGGGCTACCGCGATCGCACCATCGCCGAGGCGCGAGGCCAGGCCGATCGCTTCATCAAGATCTACGAGCAGTACGCCGAGTCGCCGGACATCACCCGCGAGCGCATCTATCTCGAGACGATGGAGCAGGTGCTGGGCAAGACCGACAAGATCATCATCGACGGCAGCATGGGCGGGTCCGGGGTCGTCCCCTACCTGCCGCTCGACCGGCTGGAGCGGGCCGCGACGCCGGCGCAGCCGGGCACGCCGCGCACGGGGAGCCAGCCATGAGGTACGGCGTCATCGCCATCGTCGTCGCCGCCGTCCTGGCCGTGCTCGCCTACGGGTCGCTGTTCATCGTCTACCCGACGCAACAGGCCCTGGTGCTGCAGTTCGGTGAGGTCAAGCGTACCGCCACGGAGCCGGGCCTCTACGTCAAGGCGCCGTTCATCCAGAACGTCGTCTATCTGGACAAGCGCATCCTCGATCTCGACGTGAACTCGCTGGAGGCGATCGCCTCCGACCAGAAGCGCCTCGTCGTCGATGCCTTCGCGCGCTACCGCATCGACAACCCGGTGCTGTTCTTCCAGACGGTGAACAACGTCCAGGAAGGCAGCCGGCGCCTTGCGACCTTCGTGCAGTCGGCGGTGCGCGCGGTGCTCGCCGACACCACCTTCATATCGGTGGTGCGCGACAGCCGTCCGCAGCTGATGGAGCGCATCCGGCGCGACGTCGAGGCGCGAGCCGAGGGCATCGGCATCAAGGTCGTCGATGTCCGCCTGCGGCGCGCCGACCTGCCGGAGGCGAACAGCCAGGCGATCTTCCGCCGCATGCAGACGGAGCGCCAGCGCGAGGCGACCGAGATCCGCGCCCAGGGCGAGGAAGCGGCCCGCCGCATCCGCGCCACCGCCGAGCGCCAGGCGATCGTCATCACCGCCGAGGCGAACCAGGAATCGGAGACGATCCGAGGCGATGGCGACAGCCAGCGCGGTCGCATCTTCGCCGAGGCCTATGGTCGGGATCCGGAGTTCTTCGCCTTCTTCCGCTCGATGCAGGCCTATGGGGCGACGCTTGCCGACGACGGCACGCGCTTCGTCATCTCGCCGGACACGGAGTTCTTTCGCTTCCTGAACGATCCCTCCGGATCGATCATGGCGGAGCCCCGTGCCCCGGTCACTCCGTCGGCGCCTGCGACGCCGGGGGATGCGGCGGCGACGCCGGCTGACGCGGCGGCTGCGCCGGTGCCGGCGACCGCGGGGCCGACGGCGGCCGAGCCGACGGCGACCGCCGCGGGGCAATGAGCGACCTGCTGGTCGCGATCGGCCTCGTGCTGGCGATCGAGGGAACGCTCTATGCGGTGGCGCCGCAATCGCTGAAGGCGATGATGCGCGCCGTGCTCGATCTTCCCGACGCGCACCTGCGCGTCGCGGGCGTGTGTGCGCTGGCTGTCGGGGTGCTGGTGGTATGGTTCGTGCGTGGCTGACGCCGCCGGTGGCGGCAGCGGTGCGACGCGCCACGAGGAATGGAGACCGACGATGACGCAGTTCTTTCGCCCCCGGGCGATGACGGGGGTGGCGCTGGCCCTCGTGCTGTCCGCCACGGCGGGCACGCCGCTGGCGGTGGCGCAGGATCAGGCGCCGGCCCAGGGAGTGCCGCAGACCGCGGCGCCGTCGCAGACCCCGCGCGGGGTGCAGGGGCCGGAGTCCGTCGCCGACCTTGCCGAGGGACTGCTCGACGCCGTCGTCAACATCTCGACGTCGCAGCGTGTCGAGGGGCGGCGGTCGGTGCCGATCCCGCAGGTCCCGGAGGGCTCGCCCTTCGAGGAGTTCTTCGACGAGTTCCTGAACCGCCAGGACCAGGGCCAGGACAACCAGCCGCGGCGGGTGCAGTCGCTCGGCTCCGGCTTCGTCATCGACCCGAGCGGCATCATCGTCACCAACAACCACGTCATCGAGGGCGCCGACGAGATCACCGCCAACTTCCCCGACGGGACGAAGCTGACGGCGGAACTGGTCGGCACCGACAAGAAGACCGACCTTGCGGTGCTGAAGGTGCAGCCGCAGAAGCCGCTCGTCGCGGTGCCGTTCGGCAATTCGAACGAGATCCGCGTCGGCGACTGGGTGATGGCGATCGGCAACCCGTTCGGCCTCGGCGGCACGGTGACGGTCGGCATCGTCTCGGCACGCAACCGCAACATCAACGCCGGCCCCTACGACGACTTCATCCAGACGGACGCGGCGATCAACCGGGGCAATTCCGGCGGTCCGCTGTTCGACATGGAAGGTCGCGTCGTCGGCATCAACACGGCGATCATCTCGCCGTCGGGCGGCTCGATCGGCATCGGCTTCGCCATTCCCTCCAACATCGCGACCTCGGTGATCGCGCAGCTCCGGCAGTTCGGCGAGACCCGCCGCGGCTGGCTCGGCGTGCGCATCCAGGAGGTCACCGACGACATCGCCGAGAGCCTGTCGATGCCGAAGGCCTCCGGCGCGCTGGTGGCCGGCGTCACCGAGGGCGGACCGGCCGCAGCGGCCGGGCTCGAGCCGGGTGACGTCATCGTCACCTTCGACGGCCGCGAGGTTCCCGAGATGGACGACCTGCCGCGCATGGTCGCCGACACCGCAATCGGCAAGGCCGTCGACGTCGAGGTGCTGCGCAAGGGCGAGCGCAAGACGATCAAGGTCGAGCTCGGCCGCCTCGAGGACGGCGAGACGGCCGCCGCCAGCCCGGCCTCCACCACCCCGGCCGAGCCCGCCGCGCCGACGGCGGTGCTCGGGCTGAAGCTGTCGGAACTGACGCCGGCGCTGAAGGAGCAGTTCAAGCTCGCCGACACCGTCAAGGGCGTCGTCGTCACCGAGGTCGACCCGGCGAGTGCCGCGGCCGAGAAGCGCATCCAGGCCGGCGACGTCATCGTCGAGGTGGCCCAGGAGGCGATCACGACCCCGGCCGATGTCGCTGCCAAGGTCGACGCGCTGAAGAAGGAGGGTCGCAAGTCGGCCCTGTTCCTGCTCTCCAACGCCTCCGGCGAAGTGCGCTTCGTCGCCGTGCGCATCGACGGTTGAGCCGCGCACGCCACCGGTGACCGGCGCGCTTCGCCCAAAGGCGGGTTGCGCCGGTACGGGCTTCCGGGCTGAGATGACGACTTCACCCTGACCGGAGCCGATGATGGCCAACTACGCGAATTTCGGCGGCCTCGTGGGCGCGTGCATCACCGGCGTGGCGCACTTCCTCACCGATCTGCGCAAGGGCCCGGCGCTCGCCGAGGAGGCGGGCTACGGCGCGGCGCCGAACCTGCCGAAGCCCAAGCCGACGCTGATCCCGATCATGAAGATTGCCCCGGCCGTCGGCTGGCCGCCCGGGCGCAAGCCGAAGCCGGCGCCGGGCTTCAAGGTCGAGGCCTTCGCCGGCGAGCTCGAGCATCCGCGCTGGGTCTACGAGCTGCCGAACGGCGACATCCTCGTCGTCGAGACGGCAGCGCCTCCCTCGAAGGCCACGGGCTTCAGCCTGCGCTGGTGGGCGCAGGGCTTCGTGATGACGCGCGCCGGCTCCGGCGTGAAGAGCGCCGACCGCATCACGCTCCTGCGCGACGCCGATGGCGACGGCATCGCCGAGGTGAAGCTGCCCTTCCTCGAAAACCTGCACTCGCCGTTCGGCATGGCACTCGTCGGCAACACGCTCTACGTCGCCAATGCCGACGCCGTCGTGCGCTTTCCCTACGAGCCGGGCGCGACGCGCATCACCGCGGCACCCGTGAAGGTCTGCGACCTGCCGGCCGGCCGCAACCACCACTGGACGAAGAGCCTCGTCGCCAACAAGGCGGGCACCAAGCTCTATGTCGGCGTCGGCTCCAACTCCAACGTCGCCGAGTTCGGCATGGAGGAGGAGGAGATGCGCGCCAACATCCTCGAGGTCGACATCGCCTCGGGTGCCGTGCGCGTCTTCGCCGGCGGCCTGCGCAATCCCGTCGGCATGGACTGGAACCCGGTGACGGGCGAGCTCTGGACCAGCGTCAACGAGCGCGACGAGATCGGCGACGACCTCGTGCCGGACTACATGACCTCGGTGAAGGACGGCGCCTTCTACGGCTGGCCCTACAGCTACTGGGGGCAGGTGGTCGACGACCGCGTCAAGCCGCAGCGGCCCGACCTCGTGGCGAAGGCGCTGAAGCCCGACTATGCGCTCGGCTGCCACACCGCCTCGCTCGGCCTCTGCTTCGTCGACGACGACCGCTTCGGCGCGCGCTTCAAGAACGGTGCCTTCATCGGCCAGCACGGCTCGTGGAACCGCAACCCGCCGTCTGGCTACCGGGCGATCTTCATTCCCTTCGAGAACGGCGTGCCGGCGGGGCCGCCCGAGGAAATCCTCGGTGACTTCCGCGTCGACGGCAAGGCGCTCGGCCGGCCGGTCGGCGTCATCGTCGACCGCCGCGGCGGGCTCCTCGTCGTCGACGACGTCGGCGACTGCATCTGGCGCGTCACCCAGGCCTGAGGCGCGGCGCCGGCTCAGGTCGTCTCGGTGGGATCGTCGGGGCCGGGTGCCGCCATCGTCTCCGGGCGCCGGGCGGCTTCGGCCAGCCGGGCGGCGAGCGCCGGCCAGCGACCGGTGAGAACGGTGAGATCGGCCTCCGGGATCATCAGCAGCCGCACACGCGTCGCCGCCCGCACCAGAAGGGCGCTGCGCTCGGCCTCCGGCGTCAGGAAGGCGCCGAAGGCCGAACCGGGCGGGCGGTTGTCGCGCCCATCGGGGCTTTCGATCTCGACGGTGCCGGCAGCCGTGACATAGAGCGAGGTCGCCGGCTCGCCCCGCCGGAGGATGAGGTTGCCGGCGTCGAAGGACTGCGCCCGCACCACCGCCAGCACCTCGCCGATGATCGCCGGCGACAGCCCGGAAAACAGCGGCAACCGGGCGAGCGTTGCCCAGTTCACCACGAAGCCGCGGCGGCGGATCACCTCGGCGAACGAGGTGGCGACAATGGCGATCGGTAGCGCCAGCACGATCAGGCCGGTGACCATCGTCAGGGCCCCGATCATGCGGCCGAGCGGCGTCTGCGGGACGACGTCGCCATAGCCGACCGTCGTCAGCGTGACGATCGCCCACCACATCGCCGCCGGGATCGAGCCGAAGGCGGCCGGCTGGTTGGCGCCCTCGGTGATGTAGAGCAGCGTCGCCGCCGTGATGACGGCGACGAGCAGCACGAACAGGCACGAGATCAGCGTGTGGCGCTCGGCATAGATCGCCTCGAACAGCGCCGTGATTCCGGTCGAGTAGCGCAGCAGCTTGAAGATCCGCAGCAGCCGCAGCAGCGCCAGCGTGCGCAGGTCGACGGCGAACAGCCGAGCGATGATGAACGGCAGGATGGCGATGAGGTCGATGAGCGCGCTCGGCGAGCGCAGGAACCGCCACCGCGCGCGCATCGCCGGCATTTCGCTGTAGCGGGGGTCTTCGACGCTGACCCAGATGCGCACGCCGTACTCGATGGCGAAGATGACGAACGACACCGCCTCGACGCCGCGGAAAATGAGGGCGTGCTCGCCGGTCTGGAACTGCGGCAGCGTCTCGATGATGGCGAAGCCGACATTGAGGACGATGGTGACGATGATGACGAAGCGCACCACCATCGTGATCGCGTCACGCGTGTCGTCGCCCTCGAGGATCTCGTAGAGCCGTCGTCTCAGTGTCACGCGCCGCATCCCCCGCCCGGTTCGCTTCGCGACGGTGGCGCGCCGGACGGCGGCTGGTCAAGCGGCTCCCGCGGCACGATCACGTTTGCCCCCGCCTTGCGCCGGCCTGCCGGGTGGAGGAAGGTCGGGGCGATTCCATGAACGGGGCGGCAGACGATGACGGAGCGGACGATTGCGATCCTCGAGAAGCTCGTCTCGTTCGACACCACCAGCCGCAACTCGAACCTCGCGCTGATCGACTGGGTGGAGGCCGAGCTCGCCGCGCAGGGTCTCGTCTCGGTGCGCAGCTACGACGACGCCGGCGTCAAGGCGAACCTGTTCACCACCATCGGCCCGGCGGAGGCGCCCGGCTACGTGCTCTCCGGCCACACCGACGTGGTGCCGGTGGACGGCCAGGCGTGGACGAGCGACCCGTTCCGGCTGACGCGGCGCGGCGACCGCCTCTACGGGCGCGGCGCCTGCGACATGAAGGGCTTCCTGGCGAGCTGCCTCGCGGGCGTGCCGCGGATGCTGGAGCGGCCGATGGCGCGCCCCATCCACCTCGCCTTCTCCTATGACGAGGAGGTCGGCTGCCTCGGCGTGCCGCGGCTGATTGCCCGCATGGGCGAGGCGGGGCTCGCGCCGGCGGCCTGCTTCGTCGGCGAGCCGACCAGCATGCAGGTGGTCGTCGCCCACAAGACGAAGGTGAGCTATCGCGCCGTCGTCACCGGCAAGTCGGTGCACTCGGCGCTCGCCCCGCAGGGCGTCAACGCCGTCGACTATGCGGCGCGCCTCGTCGTCCACCTGCAGGATATCGGCCGGCGGCTCGCCGCGGGGCCGTCCGACGCCCTGTTCGACGTGCCGTTCTCCACAGCCCACACCGGCGTCATCGCGGGCGGCACGGCACTCAACATCGTGCCGGAGCATTGCGAGATCCTGTTCGAGTTCCGCACCCTGCCGGACGTCGACGTGGACGCCCTCGTCGCCGAGGTCGAGACCTATGCCCGCGACGTACTCGAGCCGGAGATGCGCGCGATCGATCCCGCGACCGGCATCCGCCTCGAATGGCTGTCCGGCTTTCCCGGCCTCGACACCACGCCGGAGGCCGAGGTGGTTGGGCTCGCCAAGCGCCTCGCCGGCCGCAACGACCACGGCAAGGTCGCCTACGGGACGGAGGCCGGCCTGTTCTTCGCCGCCGGCGTGCCGACGGTGGTGGTCGGCCCGGGCTCGATCGAGCAGGCCCACAAGCCGGACGAGTACATCGACGTCGGTGAGCTCGCGCGCTGCGACGCCTTCGTCGACCGGCTGATCGACCACTGCGCCGCCTGACGCGCCGGCTGATCCAGTCGCCGGTTTTCGCGTAGGGAGGATGTGTGCGGTGCGATAGAGTGCACGGACCGCCTGTCCCGGCGAGCCGCAGCCTCTCGTTCTGCCGGCCCTTCTCCCTCGGCGCCGTCGGCCGCCGACCGAACCGGAGTACCGCATGCGTCCGTCGGTCATCGCGATCGCCATCCTCGTCGCGTGCGGCGCCGGTGCCTATGCGTACATGAACGACCACCTGCCTTTGGTGGTGAGCGACCGCATCGACGCGGCGCTCGCGCAGGTGGCGGTGCTGCGCGGCGGTGATGCGGCAAGGCCGGCGGTCGTCCCGGTCGCGCAGGCGCCGGGCGGGCAGCCCTCGTCCGGGCAGCCCGCAGGTGCGCAGGCTTCCGGTGGTCCGCCCGCGAGCGGGCAGGCGGCGGCCGGTGCCGGTCAGGGCGGCCAGCGCCCCGGTGGCCGCGGACCGACGCCGGTCGAGGTCGCGCAGGCCGAATCCGCCGAACCGCTCGAGGAGATCCGCTCCGTCGGCAACCTGCTTGCCGACGAATCCGTGCAGATCGCGCCCGAACAGGCCGGCCGCGTCGCCGCTATCCGCTTCGAAGAGGGCCAGGCCGTCGCGGAGGGCGAGGAACTCGTCAAGCTCGATGACACGCTGCTCGCCGCCGAGGCCGAGGAGGTCAAGGCCCGCGCCCAACTCGCCCAGGCGAACTATGACCGCGCGAGTTCGCTGTCGCGGACCGGCTCGGGCACGCAGCGCACGCTGGACGAGGCGCTGGCGGACCGCCTCACCTCGAACGCGCTCCTGCTCCTCATCGAGTCCCGTCTGGAGAAGACCTCCATCAAGGCGCCGTTCCCGGGGATCATGGGGCTGCGGTCGGTATCGGTCGGCGCCTATGTCGAACCCGGCCGCAACATCGCCACGCTCGACAAGATCGACATCGTCAAGGTCGAGTTCACTATCCCCGAGCGCAACCTGACCGACGTGCGCGTCGGCTATGCCGTCGAGGTCCGCGTCGACGCCTATCCCGACCGCGTCTTCCGGGGCGAGATCTACGCGATCGACCCGCAGGTCGACGTCAACGGCCGTTCGCTCAAGGTGCGCGCGCGGCTGCCAAACCCGGACCTGTCGCTGCGGCCGGGCCTGTTCGCCCGCGTCGTCGTGCAGGGAGCCTCGCGCGGCGAGGTGGTGCTGGTGCCGGAGGGCGCGATCGTGCCGCGCGGCGGCGAGAGCTTCGTCTACAAGGTCAGCGACGGCAAGGTCGAGGAGGCGAAGGTCGAGCTCGGCCGCCGTCGCGCGGGTCTGGTGGAGCTGACGACTGGAATCGCCGCCGGCGACACCGTCGTCGTCGCCGGCCACGCGCGGCTGCGCAACGGCGCCCCGGTGGAGATCGTCGTCCGCCAGACGGACGCGGCGAGCGGCGGCTGAGCCGAGAGGGAGCCCGCCATGCGCATCTCCGAGATCTGCATCGAGCGCCCCGTCTTCGCGACGGTGATGAGCCTCATCCTCGTGCTCGTCGGCATCGTCTCCTACGACCGCCTGAACGTGCGCGAGTACCCGGCGATCGAGGAGCCGACGGTGTCGGTGGTGTCGCGCTATCCCGGCGCCTCCGCCCGCATCATCGAGACCCAGGTGACGCAGGTGCTGGAAGGCTCGATCGCCGGCATCGAAGGCATCGACGTCCTCGAGTCGACCAGCCGTTCGGAGACGAGCCGCATCACGGTGCGCTTCAAGCTCGGCGTCGACCCGGACGTCGCCGCCTCCGACGTCCGCGACCGCGTCAGCCGCGTGCGCGGCCGCCTGCCCGACGAGATCGACGAACCGGTCATCTCCAAGGTCGAGGCCGACGCCCAGCCGGTGATGTTCCTCGCCTTCAACAGCGAGACGCTGAACCAGCTCGAGCTCACCGACTTCGTCGACCGCTTCGTGCTCGACCGGCTGAAGACGCTGCTCGGCGTCGCCGACGTGCAGATCTTCGGCGAGCGGCGCTACGCCATGCGCATCTGGGTCGATCGCGAGCGGCTCGCCGCCTACAACATGACCGTCCAGGAGGTCGAGAACGCCATCCGGGCGCAGAACGTCGAGCTGCCGTCCGGGCGCATCGAGAGCGTCGACCGCGAGTTCTCCGTGCTGTCGAAGACCGGCCTGACGACGCCGGAGGAGTTCGGCGCGATCGTCGTCAAGCTCGCCGATGGTGGCCACCAGGTCCGCCTGCAGGACGTCGCGCGGGTGGCGCTCGGCGCCTATGACGAGCGCCGCGCCAGCCGCTTCTCCGGCAAGCCGGCGGTGGCCGTCGGCATCATCAAGCAGGCGACCGCCAACCCGCTCGACGTGTCGAAGGCGGTGCGCGCCGAGCTGCCGGCGATCGAGGAACTGCTTCCCGAAGGTGTCAGCGTCACCATCGGCAACGATCAGGCCGTCTTCATCGACCGCTCGATCCAGGCGGTGTTCGTCACCATCGCCGAGGCGACCGTTCTCGTCGTGCTGGTGATCTTCTTCTTCCTGCGGACGGTGCGCGCCTCGATCATCCCGATCGTCACCATCCCGGTGTCGCTGATCGCCACCTTCACGCTGATGTATGCGCTCGGCTTCTCGATCAACACGCTGACGCTGCTCGCCATGGTGCTCGCGATCGGCCTCGTCGTCGACGACGCCATCGTCGTGCTCGAGAACATCTACCGTCACGTCGAGGAAGGCATGGCGCCGCGAAAGGCGGCCGTCCTCGGCGCCAAGGAGATCGGTTTCGCCGTCGTGGCGATGACGCTCACGCTCGCCGCCGTCTACGCGCCGGTGGCGTTCGCGCCGGGGCGGACGGGGCGGCTCTTCCTCGAATTCGCACTGACCCTCGCCGGCGCGGTGCTCGTCTCCGGCTTCGTCGCGCTGACGCTGACGCCGATGATGTGCTCCAAGCTCCTGAAGCACAATCCGAAGCCGAGCCTGTTCTTCCGCGTGCTGGAAAGCGCCTTCCGCGGCCTCGAGCGCGGCTATCGCGGCGCGGTGAAGTTCGCCATCACCGGCCGCTTCCTCGTTGTGCTGCTGGCCGTCGGCGTCGCCGGCGCGGCGGCGTTCTACTACACAAGCCTGCGCTCCGAGCTCGCCCCGATCGAGGACCGCGGCACCATCTCCGGCTTCGGAACGGCGCCGGAAGGCTCGACGATCGGCTACACGGAACGCTACGCCCGCGATCTCGAGGCGATCCTCGCCGAGGTGCCGGAGGTGCGCGGCTACCTGACGGTGATCGGCTTTCCGCAATCGACCAACCTGATCGCCTATGCCAACCTCGAGGACTGGGAGGACCGCGACCGCAAGCAGCAGGACATCGTCGCCTCGCTGTTTCCGCAGGTGGCACGCATCCCCGGCATGCAGGTGTTCGTGTCGAACCCGCCCTCGCTCGGCCAGCGCGGCTTCGGCAAGCCGGTGCAACTCGTCATCCAGACCTCGGGCACCTACGAGGAGCTCGACCAGTATGTCGACCGGGTGTTCGCCCGTGCCGCCGAGAACCCCGGCCTGACCGGCCTCGACACCGACCTCAAGCTGAACACGCCGGAGATCACCATCGGCATCGACCGCCAGAAGGTCGCCGACCTCGGCCTCGACGTCTCGGTGATCGGGCGGACGCTGGAGACGCTGCTCGGCGGCCGCCAGGTGACGCGCTTCGAGCGCGACGGCGAGCAGTACGACGTGATGGTGCAGCTCGACGCCGACGCCCGCACGACGCCACAGGCGCTCGAGACGATCTACGTGCGGGCGCCGACCGGCGAGATGGTGCAGCTCTCGAACGTCGTCACCATCGAGGAGACGGTGTCGCCGCGCGAGCTGAAGCGCTTCAACCAGCTGCGCTCGGCAGAGGTGCAGGCGAACCTCGCCCCCGGCTACACGATGGGCGAGGCGCTGGAGTTCCTCACCACCGTCGCCCGCGAGGAGCTGCCGCAGACCGTGCAGCTCGACTATTCCGGCCAGAGCCGCGAGTTCGTCTCCACCGGCCAGAGCCTCGCCTTCGTCTTCGTGCTGGCGCTGGTGTTCATCTATCTCGTGCTGGCAGCGCAGTTCGAGAGCTTCGTCGACCCGTTCATCATCCTGTTGACCGTGCCCCTATCGATGACGGGGGCGCTCGCGGCGCTCTACTACACGGGCGGGACGCTGAACGTTTACTCGCAGATAGGACTGATCACGCTCGTCGGGCTGATCACCAAGCACG
>CAZDCR010000014.1:0-30475 GCA_964503995.1 uncultured Segnochrobactrum sp. | reverse complement strand
CAGGATCTCGGCCATCAGCTGGGCGAGCTTCAGGGTCGTCAGCGGCGTCTGCTCGGACGGCTTCAGCACCACGGTGTTGCCGCCGGCGAGTGCCGGGGCGAGCTTCCAGGCGCCCATCATCAGCGGGTAGTTCCACGGCGCGATCGAGGCGACGACGCCGATCGGGTCGCGGCGGATCATCGAGGTGTAGCCGGCCATGTACTCGCCGGCGGCGCTGCCGGGCAGCACGCGGCAGGCGCCGGCGAAGAAGCGGAAGCAGTCCGCCACCGCCGGGATCTCGTCGCCCCGCACCGAATGGCGCGGCTTGCCGCAGTTGAGCGCCTCCAGCGTCGCAAACGTCTCGGCCTCCGCCTCGATGCGGTCGGCGAGCTTCAGGAGCAGGCCGGCGCGCTCGGACGGCGTGGTGCGCGACCATGTGACAAACGCCTCGCCGGCGGCGGCGACGGCGGCGTCGATCTGCTCGGCCGAGGCCTCGGGAAGCTTCAGGAGGGTGCCGCCGGTCTTCGGGTCGAGGACGGTCTCCTCGGCCTCGGTGCCGGCGACGAATTCGCCGCCGATCAGCATCTTCGAGGGAAGCGCGAGGGCCGGCGTGGCGGACGCGGATGCGGACATGGGGTTGCCTCCTCGGGGTCGGTTCGGTGTCTCTCAGTGTCCCGCGCCGCGGCCGGGCTCTTCGTCCCGGGTGAGGTAGTAGGCGGCGAGGATCGGCAGGAAGGTGACGAGGATGATGAAGACGGCGACGACGTTGGTGACCGGCCGCTGCCGCGGGCGGATCAGCTCGTTCAGCATCCAGATCGGCAGCGTCGCCTGCTGACCGGCGGTGAAGGTGGTGACGATGACCTCGTCGAAGGACAGCGCGAAGGCGAGCATGCCGCCGGCCATCAGGGCGGTCGCGAGATTGGGCAGGATGACGTAGCGGAAGGTCTGGAAACCGTCGGCGCCGAGGTCCATCGAGGCCTCGACGAGCGAGCCGGACAGACGCCGGAAGCGGGCGACCGCGTTGTTGTAGACGACGACGATGCAGAACGTGGCGTGGCCGAGCACGATCGTCCACGTCGAGAACGGCACGTCCATGATGTTGAAGGCCGAGCGCAGCGCGATGCCGGTGACGATGCCCGGCAGGGCGATCGGCAGGATGACGAGGAGCGACAGCGTCTCGCGGCCGAAGAAGCGGTGGTTGGCCAGCGCCGCCGCGATCAGCGTGCCGAGGATGAGGGCGAGCACCGTCGACATCGCCGCCACCTGCAGCGACAGCTGGATCGCCGCCCAGATGTCGGTGCGCTCGAAGGCGACGGCGAACCACTTCAGCGTCAGTCCCGGCGGCGGAAACTCGTAGGTCTTCTCCTCGGTGGTGAAGGCATAGAGGATGACGAAGCCGAGCGGCACGTGCAGGAACAGGAGCCCCGCGAAGGCGCCGAGCGAGAGCAGGAGTGGCGGGCGGCGGTCAGAGCGCATCGAAGGCTCCGAGCTTCTTGGCGCCCCAGAGATAGAGCCCCATCACGACGATCGGCACGACGGTGAAGGCGGCGGCGAGCGGGATGTTGCCGGCGGTGCCCTGGTGGATCAGCACGGCCTGGCCGATGAAGATCGTCGAGCCGCCGATGATCTGCGGGATGATGAAGTCACCCAGCGTCAGCGAGAAGGTGAAGATCGAGCCGGCGGCGAGGCCGGGGAGCGCCAAGGGCAGGATCACCGAACGGAAGGTCTTGCCCGGGCTCGCCCCGAGGTCGGCGGCGGCCTCGACCAGGCTCTTCGGCACCCGCTCCAGCGCCGCCTGCACCGGCAGGATCATGTAGGGCAGCCAGACATAGGTGAAGACGAGAAAGGTGCCGAGATAGCTCGTCGACAGCGACGGGCCGCCGATCACCGGGATCGCCAGGATCGCCTCCAGCACGAAGCCGAGGCCGACGGCGTCGAACACCCAGCCGACGACGCCCTCCTTCGAGAGGAGCAGCTTCCAGGCGTAGACCTTGACGAGATAGGCCGACCACAGCGGCATCATCACCAGGAAGTAGAATGCCGCCTTCATGCGGCCGCGGGCGTAGACGGCGGCGTAGTAGGCGACGGGCAGCGCGATCAGCGCACAGGCGATCGTCACGGCGGCCGCCATCAGCACTGTGCGGGCGATGATGTCGAGGTTTGCCAGCTGCAGCAGCTGTGCGTAGGTCGACAGCGTCAGGGTGCGGTCGATCTGGCCGGTGAACTCGTCGATCGAGAAGAAGCTCTGCGCGAGCATCGCGAACAGGCTGCCGAGGTAGACGACGCCGAGCCACAGCAGCGGCGGGATCAGCAAGAGCAGTAGATGGACGCGCGGATGCCGCCACAGCCCGTCGGCGAGCCGGCCGGTGAGGCCGCCGCGCGGGGCGATCGTGGCGGCGGCCGTGTTCATGTGCCCTCCATCGGCCAGAGCCGCTCGGCCGGCACGAGGATCGCAGCCTGCGCGCCCGGTGCGAGCGCGGGACCGGCGCCCGACGGTGCGACCACGGCGAGGCGGCGACCCGAGGCGAGCGCCACGACGGTGCGGCGGCTGGCACCGTGGTACTGCACGTCGACGACGGTCACCGGCACTGAGCCGGCGGTGTCGCCGGCGACGAGGCCGATCGCCTCGGGCCGAAGCGAGCACAGGCGCTCGGGACCGCCGAAGGCTGCGGCTTCGGCGGCGGTCAGCACGTTTGAGCCGCCGACGAACTCGGCGACGAAGCGGCACGACGGCCGCTCGTAGACGTCCTCGGGTGAGCCGACCTGAACGATCTTCCCGTCGTTGAAGACGGCGACGCGGTCGGCCATCGACAGCGCCTCGCCCTGGTCGTGGGTGACGAAGACGAAGGTGAGGCCGAGGCTGCGCTGCAGCGCCTTCAGTTCGACCTGCATCTCCTCGCGGAGCTTGAGGTCCAGCGCCCCGAGCGGCTCGTCCAGCAGCAGCACCTTCGGCCGGTTGACGAGAGCGCGGGCGAGCGCGACGCGCTGGCGCTGGCCGCCGGAGAGCTGCGACGGGCGGCGCCCACCGAGGTTCGCCAGCTTGACGAGGGCGAGCGCCTCGGCCGCCTGGGCATGGCGTTCCGCCTTGCCGACGCCCTTCACCATCAGCCCGTAGGCGACGTTGTCGAGGACGGAGAGGTGGGGGAAGAGGGCGTAGTCCTGGAACACCGTGTTGACGGCGCGCCGGTAGGGCGGCACGCCCTCGACCGTCTCGCTGAAGATCTCGATATGGCCGGCACTCGGCTGCTCGAAGCCGGCGACGAGCCTGAGGCACGTCGTCTTGCCCGAGCCGGAGGGGCCGAGCATGGCGAAGAACTCGCCGGCGGCGATCTCGAGGTCGACGCCGTCGACGGCCCTGACAGAGCCGAAGTGGCGGACGACGCGCTCGAACCGGACGGCGATGGTCATGGGGCGTGGGTTCCACGGCTCCGAGCGGCGTCCGAAACGGCCGCGTGAGCAGAGTGCAACAAATCAGATGTCGTCATCCCGGACGCGAAGCAACGCGGAGCGAGCCGGGACCCAGCGGACAGTCGGCGCGGCGCCAGCCGCGCCTCAGAATGGACGTCGCGCTCGGCGCGACGTCCTGGAGCCGCGCCTTTCGGCGCGACCTCCTGCGCTGGGTCCCGGATCGGCGCTCGCCTTCGGCTCGCTTGTCCGGGATGACGCTCGCGTCAGATCGAGCCGACTGGCTTCGTCACCGCCCGCCGAGGATGGCGATGTAGTCCGTCACCCAGCGATAGTAGGGCACGCAGCCGGCCGACTGGCTCTCGCACTTCGCCACCGGCGTCCGCCAGAAGTGGATCTTGTCGAAGTTGTCGAAGCCGTTGGTCGTGCAGCCCTCGTCGCCGAGCAGCGCGTTGCCCTTGCAGGCGGCCGGCACGGCCGGCACCGAGCCGAACCAGGCGGCGAGGTCGCCCTGCACCTTCGGGCTGAGCGAGTGCTCCATCCAGAGATAGGCGCAGTTTGGATGCGGGGCGTCGGCCGCCATCATGGTGGTGTCGGCCCAGCCCGTCGCGCCGCTCGCCGGCACGGTGGAGGCGATCGGCTTGTTCTGGCTCTTGAGCAGGTTGACCTGGAAGGGCCACGACGACGAGGCGACGACGCCCTCGTTGGTGAAGTCGTCGACCTGGATCATCACGTCGTGCCAGTAGCGCGAGACGAGGCCGCGCTGGGTGCGCAGGAGCTCCAGCGCCGCCTTGTACTGGTCCTCGTTGAGCTCGTAGGGATCCTTGATGCCGAGCTCGGGCTTGGTGTTCATCAGGTAGAGTGCCGCGTCGGCGATGTAGATCGGGCCGTCGAAGGCCTGGATGCGGCCCTTGTTGGACTTGCCGTCCGGCAGGGTCTGTTCCTCGAACACCACCGACCACGAGTCGGGCGCCGCCTTGAAGACGTCGGTGTTGTACATCAGCACGTTGGCGCCCCACTGGTAGGGGACGCCGAAGTGCTGGCCGTTGACGGTGTGCCACGGGGCGTTCTGCAGGCGCTCGTCGACGGTGCCCCAGCTCGGGATCAGCGAGACGTTGACGGGCTGCACGCGCTTGCCGGCGATGAGGCGGAGCGAGGCGTCGCCGGAGGCGGTGACGAGGTCGAAGCCGCCCTCGTTCATCAGCGCGACCATCTCGTCGGAGGTGCCGGCGGTCTTCACCCTGACCTTGCAGCCGGTCTTGCCCTCGAACTCGGTGACCCAGTCGAAGCCCTTGTCGGTCTCGCCGCGCTCGATGTAGCCCGGCCAGGCGACGATATCGACGGCCCCCTCACCGGGGCCCACGGCGGTGATTTCGGCCCGGGCCGGCACCTGCGCGAACAGCAGGGCCGCCACCGCCGTCGAGGCGATCAGCGCTTTCGTCATCGAGCTCTCCCTCGGCGGGAGGCGCCTGCGGCACCCGCCGCCCATCCGTTCCCCACCGCCCGCGGGCGCCCGTTCGGGTCGTCCGAATACGCTGGCGGCACTGGGGAACAGTATGCGGGCGACCAGCCGTCCGCCGCTATCGCGAAAATCTGGAAAGTGCCTTCGGAAAAACCGAAGTCAGATCGGCGCTTCGGGCTTCGTGGACGATCGCGCCGCGACGCCTCATTCGAACAGCGTCTGCACGCGGGCGAGCACGTCGTCGATGATGTAGTCCGGTACCCGCTCGGAGAAGCGGCCGTTGCGCGCCTTCGGGTCGAGGGCCCGAAGCTGGTGGCACAGGATGACTCCCGTGGCATTCGTCCCGGCGCCCGTCAGGGAAACCGCGAAGCCCCTGTCGCGGGCGAAATTCCCACCGCTCGTGATCGGGGCTACGACAGGCGTGCCGAGTGCGTTGAACTCCCGCGGTGTCAGGATCAGGACATAGCGCGGCTTCGCCTGCTCCCGCCCTTTGATGGGATCGAGGTCGACATGCCAGATGTCGCCACGGTCCACTACAGCACTTCCCGACCGACCGGCTCCGCCTCATCCCAGTCTTGCCCGTCGCTGTCCTTCGGCGCCGTCGGGTCGCACTGCGCGATCAGGTCCGCGAGAGCGTAGCGCGGCCGAGGCCGCGGCTCGACGACGAGTTTGCCGTGCTCGATATGCAAGGCGACCTTCTCGTTGGCGGAGAGGCCGAGGCCTTCCAGAATGGCCTTCGGGATCGTCATCATGACGGAACCACCGACGGTCCGCAGGGTCGAGGTCAACATCACCATCTCCAAGTTATACTGAAATATAACTTGACCAAGGGGCGATGCAAGGCCCGTCCTGCAAGGTCTTCCCACTTCACCCCCTCGCCCGTGCCGCCCTGAGCGCCCGCGCCACCGCCACGAAATCCCGGGCCGTGCGCGGCAGTGGCGCGCCGCGGCGCCAGGCGAGGCCGACCTCGACGGTCGGCAGCGCCTCGGCGATCGGCCGCGCCTCGATGCGGTCGCCCTCCAGCGACCAGGGGCGATAGACGAGGTCGGGCAGGATGGCGACGCCGGCGCCGGTGGCGACGAGGGAGCGCACGGCCTCCACCGAGCGCGTGCGGAAGGCGACCGGCGGGCGCTGGCCGTGGGCGCGCCAGTGGGCGTCGGCGGTCGCCTCGATCTCGTCGACGGTGAGCACGATCTGGCGCTCGCGGGCGATCGCCGACAGCGACACCTCGGCCTCCGCTGCAAGCCGGTGGCCGAGCGGCAGCCACAGCCGGTAGGGCGACACCTCCAGCACCTCGGTCTCGAGCGCCTGCGTCTCGCGCGCCGGCCGCGCCCGCGGCTGCACGACCACCGCGACGTCGAGTTCGCCGTTGACGAGGAGGTGCTCCAGGTAGTCGCGCCCGTCCTCCACCGCCGAAACGGCGACGGCCGGATGGGCGCGGCGGAAGCGGGCGAGCAGGTCGGAAAAGACGTAGCCGGCGACCAGCGCGGTGACGCCGATCTGCAGCGTGCCGGACAGCGTCGCGCCCTCCTCGGCCACCGTGCGGCGGGCATCGGCGACGTCGGCGAGGATCTTGGTGGCGTGGCGGAGGAACTGCTGGCCCTTCAGGGTCAGCTGCACGCCGCGCGGATGGCGCTCGACGAGCTTCAGCCCGAGGTCCTGCTCCAGCGCGTGCACGGCCTCAGTCAGCGTCGACAGCGACATCGACAGCTGGTGCGCCGCCCGCGTCAGCGAGCCGTTCTCGGCGACGGCGACGAAATACTGGAGCTGGCGGAGGGAGAACACCGTCGCCCGGTCAGTTGGTATTCTTAACGTCGTATTTCTCGATGTATGCCTTTGCCCGTTCGAGGGCGCTTATTATTGAACCCAGCCTGCCGCCCGACGATCGCACTTCCTCTGCGTCGGTGGGCCATCTGACCATGACTTCCTTGTCGAGAGGCTCTCGATACAGGGTAGCGACGAGGCCGTCGAAAGTGACGATCTCGACCGTCAGATTTTCAAGATCAGGCTCGCTGCCCGGATAGAGGTCATAGACGTCTCGAAAATCTTCGGAACTCATCAAGGTGCCCTCGCCGCACTGACGACAGGCGGCGAACATACCCCAACCCTGCGAGGTGGTGAGCTTCACAGCCCCGGAAAATACTCCGCGAACGTCTCCGCGATCGCCACGACGGCGGCATTCACCGGGCCGGCAGTGAGCTTCGGGATCACCGAGGCGTCGACGACGAAGAGGTTGTCGAGGCCGCGCACGCGAAGGTCGGGATCGACGACGGCGCGCTCGTCGCGGCCCATGCTGCAGGTGCCGACCGGGTGGTGGTGGGTGATCACGGCGCGGGCGATGAAGGCGTCGAGGGAGGCGTCGTCGTCGACATCGGGGCCGGGCAGGAGCTCCGCCTCGCGCCAGGCGGCGAGCGGCTCGGCGTGGCCGACGGCGCGGGCGGTGCGGAGTGCTGCGCGGAAGCCGGCGCGGTCGGCCTCGGTGGCGAGATAGGCCGGGTCGATGATTGGCGCGTCGTCGGGGTTCGGGCCGGACAGGCGGATCGAACCGCGGCTCGTCGGGTGGCAGGCGCCGGCGAGCAGCGTGTAGGCGGTGCCGGCCACCGGGCGCTCGAAGCACTCGGAGACGGCCGGTACGACGACGCAGCCGAGCACCACGTCGGGGCTGCCGTCGGCGCGGGAGAGGTCGTCGCTATGGAGATACATCAGCGATTCGGAGTGCTGCAGCTTGGTCGCCGGAACGGGTCGGCTTGCGCGGTAGACGTTGCCGGCGATCAGCAGATGGTCGTGCAGGTTCTGGCCGACCGCGGGCAGCGGCAGGGTGCAGGCGATGCCGACACGTGCGAGGTCGCCCGGATCGCCGATGCCGGAGCGCATCAGCAGGAGCGGCGAGGCGACGGCGCCGGTGCACAGCACCACGGTGGCGGCCCGGATGGTGGCGGTGCCACCGTCGGCGAGACGCACGGTCACCGGTCCGACGCGGCCGCCGGCGACCGCCAGGCGGTCGACGCGGGCGCCGGTGACGATGGTGAGGTTCGCCCGCTCTTCGAGACCGGCGAGATAGGCCTCGGCGAGGGTGACACGGCGGCCGCGGCGGATGTTGAGCGAGTTCGGCGCGGTGCCGCAGAGGGGCCCGAGATTGTGGTCGCCGAGGGCCGGCGCGCCGAGGGACTGGCCAGCGTCGATGTAGGCACGCACCAGCGGGCTGACCTCGTCCGACGGCAGCGTGACGTCGAACGGCCCGTCGCCGCCGTGCATCTCGGAGGCGCCGCCGGAGAAGCGCTCCGAGCGCAGGAAGCCCGGCAGCAAACCGGCGTGCGACCAGCGCCGTCCGGCGGCTTCGGCCCAGGCGGCGAAGTCGTCCGGATGGCCGCGGACGTGCGCCATGGCGTTGAGGCCGCTCGAGCCGCCCATCATGCGGCCGCGCGGCCAGGCGTGGACGCGGCCGGCGGTGCCGGCCTGCGGCGTGGTCTCATAGGCCCAGTCGTAGGGTCGGCCCTGCAGCATCGGCCACATCGCCGGGTTGGCGACATCGGGGTCGGTCGGCCAGTCGCCGGCCTCGATGAGGCAGACGCGCCGCGACGGGTCCTCGGAAAGGCGGGCGGCGACGACGGAACCGGCGGTTCCGGCCCCGATGACGAGAACGTCGACCTCAGCGGGCGGCAGCATCGCAAGAGACCCCAGGAACGCGATGATCGGAAAGGGTGATGGTCAGGAGAGACGACGGCCGCGAGCGACCGCCGATGGACGACATCGTGACGACGGCGGCATCCGACGGCGCGGCACTGTCTGGAAGAGGCCGTGGGTCACGGTTGCGCCCGTCGGGCAGGCGACGCGGGCCGTCAGGCGGCGGTGAGGCCGGGCGACAGGCGTTCCATGATCTGCCGCTGCACGGCGGCGAGATGGGCGCGCATCGCCTGCTCGGCCGCCTCGGGGTCGCGCGTCGAGATGGCGTCGGCGATCGCCCTGTGCTCGGCGTCGCGCCGCGCCAGCCGCTTCGGGCAGGCCGTGGCGGATTCGCCGACGCGCACCCGGGCGTCGGTGCCGACCTGGCGCAGCAGCCGGTAGAGCTCGACGGCGAGGCCGTTGCGGGCGCCGACGGCCACGGCACGGTGGAAGGCGAAGTCGGCGGTGCCGTAGCCGGTGCCGGGCGGCGTCGAGGCCGACAGCACGATGCGCTGGATCTCGAAGGGCGAGGCGCGCAGCGCCGCGAGGCGGGCGAGCGCCGGCTCCAGCATGAAGCGCAGCTCGATCACCTCGATCGGGTTGGTGACGCGGATCAGCGCCTCGTCGTGGGAGAGCGGCGTGGCGGCACGCCGGCCGGCCTTCGCCGGGCCGAGTTCGCCGGCGCCGCGCAAAGTCTCGAGGGCAAGGCGGACGCGGTGGCGCTTGACGCCGAGCTGATCGGCGAGCGCCCGCTCGGAGGGAACCGCGCCATCGGCCGCCAGCACGGTGCGAACGGTCTCGAGGATGGTTTCCATCGACACCTCCGTCGCGCCGTCGATGGCGGCGTCCGCTGCGTGTCGTGACGCGTCGTGCAGTCCCGCCGCGTGCGGTTCGTGCGTCGCCCCCGTCATGCGATCCTTCCCGTCCCGTCGCCGGTTCGGCCGGGCCGCCGGCGGTGTCGCCACGACTCGACCAATCTCCAACCGTTTATACGGTTCGGAGATGGTGGTTGACAAGTTTGGTTGCTCAATGGTCGAGTTGGGCAACTCGGGTCGGCGCCACGGCGGTGCCGGACGGTGCGATCGGGTGGGTACGGATGCGGGACGGTGCGGGCTACGACTACGTGGTGGTGGGCGCCGGATCGGCCGGCTGCACGCTGGCGAACCGGCTGTCCGAGGATGGCACCGCCTCCGTGCTGCTGCTTGAGGCCGGCGGCTGGGACCGCGACCCGTGGATCCACATTCCCCTCGGCTGGGGCCGCATCCTGCAGCACCGCCTGCACGACTGGAACTACTTCTGCGAGCCGGAGGCAAACGTCGACGGCCGCGCCGTCGAGTGCGCCCGCGGCAAGGTGATCGGCGGGTCCTCCTCCACCAACGCGATGGCGTGGGTGCGCGGCAACCGCGGCGACTACGCCCGCTGGGAAAGCGACTACGGGCTGAAGGACTGGGGCTACGAGAACGCGCTGCCCTATTTCCGCAAGCAGGAGCGCTGGGAGGGCGGCGCCAACGCCTATCGCGGCGGCGACGGGCCGATCGGCGTGCAGACCTGCAAGTATGCCGACCCGCTGGTCGACGCCTTCGCCACCGCCGGCCGCGGTCTCGGCTACGGCTGGACCGACGACTACAACGGCGCCCAGCAGGAGGGCTTCGGCAGGCTGCAGATGTCGATCCGCGACGGTCGCCGCTCCAGCACCGCCACGGCCTACCTGAAGCCGGCGCTGAAGCGGGCGAACCTCACCGTCACGGTTGAGGCGATGGTCACCGGCCTCGTCTTCGAGGGCGACCGCTGCGTCGGCCTCGACTATGTGCGCGCCGGCGAGACCCACCGTGTGAGGGCGAACCGCGAGGTCATCCTCGCCGGCGGCGTCATCAACTCGCCGCAGCTCCTGATGCTGTCGGGCATCGGCGATCCGGCGGAGCTCTCCGCCCACGGCATCGAGGCGCGCGTGGCGCTGCCGGGCGTCGGCAAGAACCTGCAGGACCACGTCTCGGTGATCCTGATGTACCGGCGCAAGGAGCCCGGGCCGTTCCACCGGGCCATGCGCTTCGACCGCATCGTGCCGGCGCTGGCGAACGCCTACCTGTTCGGCAAGGGTTTCGCCTCCGACGTGCCGGGCGGCATCACCGCCTTCATCAAGAGCGCCCCGGACAAGCCGCTGCCGGACCTGCAGTATCTGTTCACCGCAGCCCCCCTCGGCGCCTGGCCCTACATGAAGCCGTTCAAGGAGCCGTTCCCGGATGGCTTTGCGACGCGCCTCGTGCTCCTGCACCCGGAAAGCCGCGGCGCGGTGCGGCTCGCCTCCGCCGATCCGTCGGCGGCGCCGCGCATCCACCAGAACTTCCTCGCCGCCACCGCCGACTGGACGGCGCTGCGCACCGGCATCAAGATCGCCCGCGACATCGCCGCCCACGCGGCCTTGCAGCCGTTCGTCGCCGCCGAGTTCGCGCCGGGATCGGCCAAGACCAGCGACGCCGACATCGACGGCCACATCCGCAAGACCTCGATCACCGTCCACCATCCGCTCGGCACCTGCCGGATGGGCACCGACGACGATCCGGCCGCGGTGGTCGACCAGGAGCTGCGTGTCCGCGGCGTCCGCGGCCTGCGCGTCGTCGACGCCTCGGTGATGCCGGACCTCGTCACCGGCAACATCAACGCGCCGGTGGTGATGATCGCCGAGCGCGCCGCCGACCTCATCCGCGGCCGCAAGACGCTGGCACCGGTCGAGCCGGCGACGGCCGACCGGGCCGCCGCCTGAGCGGCCGGATGACCGCGCCGGCAAGCCGCTGGCTGGAATTGGTCGAGGCTTTGGTCAGAACCGGTCGCAGCCGGTCAACGGGCGGGTCGACGGGTGGGAGCGGGGCTTCAGGAAGCCGCTCGCAGCCCGCGCCTTTCCTGGAGTTTCGCCGCCTCGACAGGGGCTTGTCCCGTTTGTGTCGGAGCGGGTGCAAAATGGTCCCGGAGCACCACCGCTCCGGCCATTTTTTGGGTTGATGGTCGAAACCAGCCGGCTTATGGTCGGCGCTATGGTCAGGGCTTCGTCGAAGCCCCCAGCCGGGAGGTCCCTCATGTCCGTGGTCCAGCCGCTCCGCGACCGCAGCAACCGCGAGGCTGCTCTGAAGTCGCTCTACGACGATCTGTCCGCCAGAAACCTCTTCCCGTTCTGGGCGACCTCCGCCGACACCGAGAACGACGAAATCAAGCAGTTGATGGCGACCCAGAAGGCGGTGCCCTTCGTCTGGGAGTACGCCAAGGACATCGAGCCGATCCTGCGCCGCGCCGCCGACCTCATCAAGATGGACGACAGCGAGCGCCGCTCGGTGATCTGCATCAATCCGGGCCTGGCTCCGAAGCGCGCCTCGGTCTCGACGATGTACACCGCCTACCGGCTGAATGATCCGAACGAGATCATGCCGCCGCACAAGCACTCGCCGAGCGCCATCCGCTTCGGCCTGACCGGCAAGGGCAACTTCACCGGCGTCGAGGGCGAGAACATCGTCTTCGGCCCGGGCGACATGGTGCTGACGCCGAACGACACCTGGCACAACCACGGCACCGTCGGTGATGAGGAGGCGGTCAACCTCTCCGTCCTCGATCTGCCACTGATCGAGACGCTGAACGCCATCCACTTCGACCACCACTACACCGAGCTGGTCGATGGTGAGGTCGTGGCGAAGAAGGTGCAGACGGCACGCTATCCGGCCGACTATTCGGCGCGCGTCTACGGCCACGGCGGCCTGACGCCCCGCTTCGTCGACCACAAGCGCGGCTCCGCCCTGTCCTCGCCGATGTACGTCTATCGCTGGGATGCGATGCGCGACGTGCTCGAGCGCCACAAGGACTGGGACGGCGACCCCTACGAGGCGCTGATGGTCGAGTACACCGACCCGACGACGGGCGGCCCGGTGTTCAAGACGATCACCTTCTTCGCCCAGATGCTGCGGCCGGGCGAGAAGACGATGCCGCTCCGCCAGACCGCGAGCCTGCTCGTCGCCCCCTTCGAGGGCAGCGGCTACTCGATCGTCGACGGCAAGCGCTACGACTGGAAGCAGTTCGACACCCTGGCGGTGCCCGGCCAGAGCTGGTGCGAGCACGTCAACGGCTCGGCCACCGAGCCGGCGATCCTGTTCGTCGCCAGCGACGAGCCGGCCCAGAAGGCGTTCTCGCTCTACAAGAAGTGGGGCCGCGACGCCCAGGGCGACGTCGTCCGCATCCTCTGAGCGGCACCGACTGACGTCGAGGACAGGGCGGGCCGTCCGCCCTGTCCGCGCGCGGCCGGCTATCCGTCGGCCGTCCGCACTCTCGCCCTCCGTCCCCTCGCGTACCCGGGTGCCGTCCGTGCAGAAGTGCAAGAACACGCAATTCGTCTCGCACATCGACTGCCCCGGCGGCGGGCAGGTGTGGGTCGACGGCACCACCCTCTATATCGGCCACATGAGCTCGCCGAGCGGCACGACGATCGTCGACGTGTCCGACCCGCGCAACCCGCGCAAGCTCACCACCGTCGAGCTCCCGCAGGGCTGGCACTCGCACAAGGTGCGCGTGAAGGACGGCATCATGGTCGTCAACCACGAGAAGCTCGGCCAGAGCGGCGACCCCGCCTTCGGCGGCGGCCTCGCCATCTACGACGTCACGAAGCCGGCGACGCCGAAGCTGATCTCGAAGTGGGTGACCGGCGGGCGCGGCGTCCACCGCTACGACTTCGACGGCCGCTACGCCTACATCTCGCCGACGGCCGAGGGCTATGTCGGCAACATCGCGATGATCCTCGACCTCGCCGACCCCGCAAAGCCCGAGGAAGTCGGCCGCTGGTGGATCCCCGGCCAGTGGAAGGCCGGCGGCGAGCCCTATCCGTGGGACGACTGGGTGACGCCGCGCTGCCATCATCCGATGCGGATGGGCAACCGGCTCTATGTCAGCTACTGGCACCACGGCTTCTTCATCCTCGACATCGAGGACATGGCGCGGCCGAAGCTCGTCTCGAGCCTCAACACCAGCCCCGCCTTCCCGCACCCGACCCACACCTGCCTGCCGATGCCGCAGCCGCTGATGGGCCGCAACGTCATGGTGGTGGCCGACGAGGACGTCGCCAAGCTGTGGCCGGCGGCGCCGTCCTTCGCGTGGATCTACGACATCACCGAGGAGCGGCTGCCGATCCCGATCTCGACGATCCGCGTCGACGGCATCGACCTCGACGGCTCGCCGCAGCCTCCGATGACCGGCTGCCATCAGCCGTCCGAGCGCTTCAAGGGCACGATCATCCCGTTCGCCTGGTTCGCCAACGGCCTGCGCCTGTTCGACATCGCCGACCCGTTCGCGCCTAAGGAAGTCGGGCACTTCATCCCCGACACGCCCGTCGGCGCCGACCGGCCGTCGTCGAACGACGTCACCATCGACGACCGCGGCCTGATCTATCTCGTCGACCGCATCAACGGCGTCGACATCATCGAGACCAGCGTTTTCTGACCCGGGCCTTTGCCCGCAGCCGAATGACGGAGCCGCTCCCGTGTCCGACAAGAAAGACCACTACGCCATCGGCAAGAAGAACCCGAACCTGCCGTTTCACCCGGCCGTGCGCGCGGGCGACTTCATCTTCGTCTCCGGCCAGGTGGCCAAGGATGCCGACGGCAACATGATCGACGGCACCATCGAGGAGGAGACGCGGGCGACCATCCTCGCCATCGAGCGCATCCTCGCGGAAGAAGGCGCGAGCCTCGACGACGTCGTTCGCGCCTGCACCTACCTCCAGGACACCCGCGACTTCGGTCGCTACAACAAGGTGTTCGCCGAGCACTTCAAGGGTGCCGTGCTCGCCCGCACGACCGTCGAGGCGCGCGCCGTCATCAGCACCAAGATCGAGATCGACGCCATCGCCTACAAGCCGCTGCCGAAGTAGCGGCGGTTCGCGGGCCGACTTCGCACGACCGGACGCCGGAGGACGCCGAATGGCGCCCCGGCGCTGAGGGAAGGGGAACCACGACGATGACGATCCTGCGCACGCTCGCCGCCGCCACGCTCGGCCTCGCCCTCGCCGCCGCGCCCGCGGTGGCCGACACCGCCCGCTTCGGCTCCGGCCAGCAGGGCTCGCAGAACTACGGCGTCAACGCCGCCCTCGGCCAGGCGATCGACGACGGTACCGACCTCGAGGTCAGCGTCCAGGCCTTCGGCGGTGCCACCGCCTTCCTGCCGCTGGTCGACACCGGCGAGCTCGACTTCGCCGCCGTCGTGACGCCCGACGTCGGCGACGCGGTGCGCGGCACCGGCCCGTTCGAGGGCCTGAAGCTCGAGAACATCCGGCTCGTCGCCGCCCTGTTTCCGAGCCCGGTCGGGCTGATGGTGCGCAAGGATTCCGGCATCGAGACCATCGCCGACCTGAAGGGCAAGCGCGTCGCCGGCGGTCTCACCGCCCAGGCGAGCCTCGTTCCTTACGTCGAGGGGGCGCTGGCGAACGGCGGCCTGTCGATGGACGACGTCACGGTGGTGCCGGTGGCGAGCGTCGCCAACGGTGTCGACGAGCTCGTCGCCGGCCGGGTCGACGCGACGCTGTTCGCGCTGCGCGGTGGCAAGGTCGTCGAGGCGGATTCCTCCGTCGGCGTGAAGTGGCTGCCGTTCGACGCGTCGCCCGAGGCTGTCGCCCGCATGCAGGCCGTGGCTCCGGAAGCCTACCTCGTGCCGGTGACGCCGGAGGACAAGGTGGTCGGCGCCCCGACCGCGATCCAGACGATGGCCTATGACTACGTTCTGGTCGCCGGCGCCGGCGTGCCGGACGAAAGTGTCGCCGCCGTCGCCACCCTCCTGAAGGAGAAGGGTGCCGAGATCGCCGCCGGCTCGAAGGTGCTCGGCGCGATCAAGCCGGACGGCCTCGGCCGCGTCTATCCGCAGATCCCGCACCATCCCGCCGCTGCCGCGGCGCTGGGCGTGACCGCGAACTGAGGGAGGACGCCGGCCGGAAGACGGGCGCGCCATGGCGACGATCGCCGAGAGGACGGCTCCGCGCGAGGAGCTGCCGGCCGGAGCCGGCGGCAGTCTCCCGCTCGCGGCCGCCGTCCTCGCGGCGTTGCTCGTGGCGCTGTCGCTCGCCTGGCTCCTGGAACTGCCGCGCCTCGCCGGCCTGACGCTGTTCGTCGAGCAGCCGCTCGCCGCCGCCGCCGGGCTGTCGCTCGCGGTTTCCGCCGTGGTGCTGGCGCGCGGTGCCCGGCCGTCGGTGTTCTGGCTCGCGGCGGCGGCGGGAGCGGTGCTTCTGGCGATCTGCATGTTCATCGCCTGGGCCTACCCCTGGCTGTCGATCCGCGCGGCGCTGCGGCCGACCTGGCTGATCGTGCTGTCGACGGTGCTGGTCGCCGGCCTGCTGGTGACGTTGTGGCGGACGGTCGGCGCGATGATCGCGCTGGTCGTCGCCATCTTCGTCGGCCTCGTCCTCATCGGCCCGATGATCGGGATGCCGTCGACGGCGCCGTCGCGGCTGCCGATCTATCTCGTCCTCGACCCGAACGGCCTGCTCGGCCTGCCGCTGCGCGTCGCGGTCGAGATCGTCATTCCGTTCGTGCTGTTCGGCGAGCTTTTGCGCCTCACCGGCGGCGGTGACTATCTGACCGGCCTCGCCACCGCGATCTTCGGCCGCTATCGCGGCGGCTCGGCGAAGGCCGCGGTCGGCGCCTCGGCCCTGTTCGGCTCGATCTCCGGCAACGCCGTCTCCAATGTCGTCGGCACCGGCATCGTCACCATCCCGATGATGAAGCGCACCGGATTCCGCCCGGCCGTCGCCGGCGCGGTGGAGGCTGCCGCCTCGACGGGTGGCCAGCTCTTGCCGCCGGTGATGGGCTCGGCCGCCTTCGTCATGGCCGACTATCTGCGCGTACCCTACACGGACGTGCTGATCGCCGCGGCGGTGCCGGCGTTGCTCTATTTCGCGGCGATCTTCGTGCAGGTCGACCGCATCGCCGCCCGCGACGGCATTCGCGGCCTGTCGCGCGAGGACCTGCCGGCCCTCGGCCGCACGGTGCTGGACGGGCTGCACTTCCTCGTTCCCTTCGTCGTCCTGTTCGTCGCCTTCATCGCCTTCGACACCCGCCCGCAGGCCGCGGTGCTGATGGCGCTCGCCTCCCTGGTGGTGGTCTCGATGCTGCGCTCCTACGAGGGCCGCCGTCTCGGGCCGCGCATGCTCGTCGAGGCGGTGGTGGCGACCGGGCTGTCGGCAGCACCGCTGGTGCTGGTGACGGCGGCCGCCGGCCTCATCATCGGCGTCGTCTCGCTCACCGGCCTCGGCTTCTCGCTCGCCGGGACGGCGATCGCGGCGAGCGGCGGCAACGCCTTCCTGCTGCTCGTCTTCGTCGCGCTGGTGGCGATCGTCTTCGGCATGGGCATGCCGACGGTGGCCGTCTACGTCGTGCTTGCGACCGTGCTGGCGCCGGCCCTCGTCGACGTCGGCATCCCGGAGATCCAGGCGCACCTGTTCATCCTCTATTTCGGCATGATGTCGATGCTGACGCCGCCGGTGGCACTCGCTTCCATCACCGCGGCGAAGATCGCCGGCACCGACCTCTGGCGGACGAGCTTCGAGGCGGTGAAGCTCGCCTGGGTCGCCTACCTGATCCCGTTCCTGTTCGCGTTCTCGCCGGCGCTGGTGCTGCGCGGCACGCCGCTCGACGACGTCATCGCGGCCACGACCGCCTTCATCGGCACGGCGGCCGTCTCTGTTGCCGCCGTCGGCCACTTCGGCGGACACCTGTCGCCGCTCGTGCGGATCGCCGTCGTCGTCCTCGGGCTCGGCCTGGTGCTGCCGGCCGGCCTCGGCGGCTTCGCGCTTTTCGCCAACATCCTCGGGGGCGCCGGTCTCGTCGCCCTCGTCCTCTTCCGGCACCGCCTCGTCGCCGTGCCGGACGCCCCACGCACCCACAAGAAGGAGAAGGCCGCGTGATCAAGCTTCTCGGCCGGCAGACGTCCGGCAACGTTCAGAAGGTCCTGTTCTGCCTCGAGGAAATCGGCGTGCCCTACACGCGCGAGGACTACGGCCGGCAGTTCGGCAACACCCAGAGCCCCGAATACAAGGCGATGAACCCGACCGCGAAGGTGCCGACGCTGGTCGACGGCGATGTGGTGATCTGGGAATCGAACACCATCCTGCGCTACCTCGCCGCCACCAAGGCCGAGGGCCTGACCGGCGCGACGCCGGCCGAGCGTACCGAGGTGGAGCGCTGGATGGACTTCGTCCTCGCCGCCATCAACCCGGGCTACCTCGCCGCCTTCAAGGAATCGAAGCTGAAGCCGGAAGAGCGCAGCCCCGGCTATCCGGCGGCCGAGAAGGACCTCGCCGACCAGCTGGCGCTCGTCGACGCCCATCTCCAGGCCAAGGACTTCCTGGCGCTCGGCAAGCTCACCATCGCCGACATCGCGCTGGCGCCGATCCTGAAGCGCTGCATGGACTTCCCGATCACCCGCGGCCCGAGCGAGAACATCGCCCGCTGGCTGAAGGGCATCGAGGCCCGTCCGGCCTTCCAGACCGCGACCGGCGCCAAGCCGGCCGCCAGCGCGGCCTGAGGGGAGCTTCGACGATGCGCACGGTGGCGATCATCGGGCTCGGCACGATGGGGCCGGGCATGGCGGCCCGCCTCGCCCGCGGCGGTCTCGCCGTGCGCGTCTACGACACGGAGCGGGCGAAGGCCATGCTGCCGCTCGCCCGCGGCGTGCTCGACCGGCTCGGCGTCGCCGTGCCCGACGGTGGCGAGGGCGCGGTGAGCTTCGCCGACGACCTCGCCGCGGCGGTCGCCGGCGCGGACCTCGTCATCGAGAACGTGCCGGAGAACCTCGAGGTGAAGGCGGCGGTCTACCGGGCGCTCGACCCGCTGGTGCCGTCTGAGACCATCGTCGCCTCCGACACCTCGGGCATCCCGATCACCGAGCTGCAGCGCTTCCTGTCGAACCCGGCCCGCCTCGTCGGCATGCACTGGTCGAACCCGCCGCACATCATCCCGATGATCGAGGTGATCGGCGGCGAGAAGACGGCGCCTGAGACGGTGCAGGCGATCGTCGCCCTCATCCGCGAGCTCGGCCTGCTGCCGGTGGTGGTGAAGAAGGACGTACCGGGCTTCGTCGAGAACCGGGTGCTCTACGCGCTGCTGCGTGAGGCGATCGACCTCGTCGAGCGCGGTGTCATCGACGCCGAGGGGCTCGACACGGTGGTCTCCTGGGGCATCGGCTACAAGCTCAGCGTCATCGGCCCGATGGCGCTCCTCGACATGGCCGGCCTCGACATCTACCGCTCGGTGTCGAGCTTCCTCAACGCCGACCTCGCCGACCGCAAGGACGTCTCGACCTTCGTCACCGAGAAGACGGATGCCGGCAAGCTCGGCATCAAGTCGGGCGAGGGGCTGTTCTCCTACACGCCCGAGAAGGTCGCCGAACTGCAGGCCGAGCGGGCGAAGCGGCTCGTCGCCGTGCGCCGCGCGCTCGAGGGACGGGAGTAGCGATGGCCGAGGCCCGCCCCATCGCCCGTGACGGTGCCGCGCCGCAGGTCGGCCACGGCGTCGCGCGCGCCGCGGAGCGGGTGCTGCGCGTGCTGCTCGGGCTGATCCTGCTGGTGATGGTGGCGGTCAACGTCGCCAATGCGGCCGCCCGCTATCTCGCCGGCGTGCAGTGGATCGGCTCCGACGAGTTCCTTGTCTATTCGCAGGTGTGGATCGTCATGATCGGTCTCGCCGTCGTAACGGCCGAGCGGCGCAACCTCGCGCTCGATCTCCTCGCTGGGGGCGGCGCCGTGCGCCTCCGGCGGCTGCGCGATGCGCTGACCGGTGCGGTAACGGCGCTCGCCTGCGGCTATGCCGCCTGGCAGTCGTTCGGCTTCATCCGCCGCATCGCTGCCCTCGACCAGAAGAGCATGGCGCTCGAGCTGCCGATGGCGATCCCGCATGCCGGGCTGTTCATCGGCTTCGTCGCCACCGCCCTCGTCGCCTTGGCGCTCGTCGTCGCCGACCTGACGGCGCTGGTGCGCGGCGAAGCGCACCCCGTGGAGGCGGCGCGATGACCTACACCCTCGCCCTTCTTCCGATCGGGTTGCTGCTTCTCGGGGCGCCGATCTTCGTCGTCTTCCTCGCCGGCGCGGTGGCGACGCTCGTCTTCGTGCTGCCGATCCCGCCGATCGTCCTGCAGCAGGTGATGTTCGGCTCGCTGTCGAGCTACGCGCTGCTGGCGGTGCCGTTCTTCATCCTCGCCGGTGAGCTGATCCAGCGCAGCGGCATCGCCGACCGGCTGATCGCCTTCGTGCAGTCGCTGATCGGGCACGTGCCCGGCAGCCTCGGCCTCACCGTGCTCGGCACCGGCACCGTGCTCGGCGCCGTCTCCGGCTCGAGCCCCGCGACGGTCGCCGCCGTCGGCAAGAGCCTCTATGGCGGCCTGCTCGGCGCCGGCTACTCGCGTCGCAACGCCGCCGGCCTGATCGCCTCCAGCGCCTCGATCGCCATCGTCATCCCGCCCTCGATCGCCATGATCCTCTACGGCGCGGCGGCGGAGGAATCGGTCCAGAAGCTGTTCATCGCCGGCATCCTGCCGGGCCTGTTCATCGCCGTGCTGATGGGCGTCGCCGTCGTCTGGCACGCCCGACGCAACGGTGGCGACGCTGCCGGCGGACGCTTCTCGGCGGGGGTGGCGCTGCGGGCGACGGTGCGGGCGGCCGGCGCCCTGTTGATGCCGGTGCTGGTGCTCGGCGGCGTCTTCCTCGGCTGGTTCTCGCCCACCGAGGCCGGCGGCTTCGCCTGCGCCTACGCAATTGTCGTCGGCGCCTTCGTCTACCGCACCCTCGGCTGGCGGGAGATCCTCGAGGCCTCGGTCGAGGCTGCCGCGCTGACGGCGCAGGTGCTGATCATCGTCGCGGCGGCCGGGCTGTTCTCCTACATCTTGACCACCCAGCAGGTGCCGCAACTGATCACGGCCTTCGTGTCGGATCTCGGCCTGACGCCGGTCGGCTTTCTCATCGCCGTCAACATCCTGCTGCTCGTCGTCGGCTGCCTGCTCGATCCGACCTCGGCGATCCTGGTGCTGACGCCGCTGCTGATCCCGATCGTGCATGCCCTCGGCATCGACCCGATCCACTTCGGCGTGATCATGACGGTGAACCTGTCGATCGGCATGTTCACCCCGCCGTTCGGGCTCAACGTCTTCGTGGCGCAGTCGCTGTTCAAGCTGCCGCTGCAGGAGATCTACGCCGGCGTGCTGCCCTATGCGGCGGTGCAGATCGTGGCGCTCGCCGTCATCACCTACTGGCCGGCGCTGTCGCTGGCGCTCACCGGTTTCGTTTCCTGAGGAGGGTTTCCGCGATGTCGACCTCGAAGATGCGTTCCACTCTCGGGCGGCTCGCCGTCACCGCTCTCGCGCTGACGCTTGCGGCCGCGCCGGCCGCGGCGCAGACGGTGATGAAGCTCGCCAACGCCACCATCAACGACGTCCAGCACGAGTGGCAGAAGCAGTTCGCCGCCGAGCTGCAGACGCGCGCCGGCGGTGCGGTGACGACGGAGATCTACCCGGCGAGCCAGCTCGGCGCGATCCCGCAGATGGCCGAGGGCGTCGTGCTCGGCACGATCGAATCGTTCATCTCGCCGACCGCCTTCCTGACGCCGGTCGATCCGCGCTTCCAGATCTTCGACGTGCCCGGCCTGTTCGCCTCGCCGCAGAACCTCGTCGACGTCGTGCACGACCCGGCCTACCGCGACCACCTCGAGACGATGTTCCTCGACAAGGGCGTGCGGGTGATCGGGGCGATCTTCAACTCGCCGACGATCGCGCTGACGCGCCAGCCGGTCGACACCCTCGAGGGCTTCAAGGGGCTGAAGATCCGCACCTTCGCCTCGCCGCTGCAGATGAAGCCGATGGAATCGCTCGGCGCCATCCCGTCGCCGTTGCCGCTGTCGGAAGTGGTGCCGCAGCTGCAGTCGGGCGGCATCGACGGCATGCTCGCCGGCATGCCGATCCTCACCGCCTTCAAGTACTACGACGTGGCGAAGAACGTCACCGACCTCAACTTCACGCAGATCCTGTCGGTGGCGCTGGTCAACGAGGCGTGGTTCCAGTCGCAGACGCCGGAGGTTCAGACGGCCATCCGTGAGGCCGGCCGCGCCGCCGAGGTGAGCGTCTTCCCGTGGGGCGTGGAAAATCTCGCCCGCGCCGACAAGGTGTGGACCGACAATGGCGGCGTCGTGCTGAAGCTGCCGGCCGACCAGCAGCAGGCGATGATGACGAACTTCCGCAAGATCGGCGAGGAGGTCGTCGGTGCCAACCCGGCCGTGAAAGCCGAGTACGACATCCTCTACAAGGTGGTCGAGGAGAAGGCCGGCAAGTGACGACGGCGGTCACCCTCGCGCGTCGAATGCCGGAGCCGGCTGCATCGCCGGCCGGGACGGGGGCGGGCGCGTCATGCGCCGCCCGTCACCGGCAGGCGAGGCGTTCGGATTCGGCCGCGCAGGCGATCGCGATGTCGTCGGCCGGCCCCGGCTGGCGTGGCAGCGTGATCTCGAACCGCGTCGCCCAGGAGCGGCCGGCGAGGCCGCACCACAGCCGCTCGATCGGCAGCCGGTCCTGCGACGGGTTGAGGGTGAAGACGGCGCCCTCGGCCGGGTCGAGCCAGAGCGGGATCGTCACGGCCTCGCCGGCGGGGGCGGTGCCGAGTTCGACGGAGAACCAGTGCGCCACGGCGGCGCCGCAGGCGATCGGTTCGCTGCCGGTGTTGCGGACGGAGACGGTCAGGGGCGACAGCCCGACGCTGCCGCGGGCCACCGGTTCCGCCGCCCAGGTTGCCGGGGACATCAGTATTGCCAAAGGTGGAAGTGCCAGAAGAACGCGGTGAAGAGACATCGTCAGCCAATTCATCTTATGAGATGCGCGCCTGCGCGCGACCTGCTGCGCATTATTCAATCCAAACGCTTGATCTGCAACAATTATTATTTGACATGATGGCGTCATGACTGGTTAGATGGCGGCCGATGCGGTATCGCCATCGCGAACAGGGGAGTGGGAGATGAGGATGACGGGCTTGAAGCTGAGTGCCAGCGTGATCGCGCTGGCGCTGTCGTTCGGCGCGGTCAACGCCGCCGAGGTGAAGTCGATCGCGGTGCTCACGCCGGAGCAGGGGACCGACTTCGGCTGGAACCAGCAGGGCGTCGATGCCGCCAAGGCGGCCGGCGAGAAGACCGGCGTCGAGGTGGTCGTCGCCGAGGGCCTCGGCTATGGCGACGTGCGGCCGACGCTGCGTGAGCTCGCCGCCGACGGCGTCGGGCTGATGATCGCCCACGCCTCGGGCTACAACACCGCCGCCCCCGAGATCGCCGAGGAGACCAAGGTCCCGGTGGCGATCGTCGACACCCCGACGGGCCTGAAGCCCGGCCTCGTCGCCGACTACACGCTGTCGGGCCACGAGGGCGCCTACCTCGCCGGCCGTCTCGCCGCCAAGGTGACGCGCACCGGCACCGTCGGCGTCGTCGTCTCCGGTGAGCCCCCGTCGTGGAACTCGCAGTCGGCCGGCTTCGCCGAGGGCGTGAAGGCCGAGAACCCCGACGTCAAGATCCGCTACGCCGTGATCGGCCCGGCAGCCTATGCCGACGCCGCGGGCGGCAAGCGCGTGACGGAGAGCGTCATCGCCGCCGGCGCCGACGTGATCTTCGGCCAGGGCAACGGCTCGTCCTTCGGCATGCTGCAGGCGGTCGAGACCACCCCGGCGACCGACGGCGGCAAGGTCTTCTTCATCGACGTGATCGGCGACAAGAGCTCGCTCGACAAGGGCAACCTGCTGACCTCCGTGGTCTGGGACATGACGCCCGTCTACGTCGCCATGATCGAGGACCTGAAGGCCGACAAGTTCGGCACCAAGAGCTACGCCATCGGCCTCGCCGACGGCTCGGTGAAGCTCCTCGAGACGAAGAACCTGCCCGCCGACAAGTGGGCGGAAGTGATGGCGCTGAAGGACGAGATGATCGCCGGCAAGATCACGGTGACGCCGGAGTTCGACGCCGCCAAGGTGCGCGCCATGATGACGGACGTCGCGGCTCCCTGATCGGCGCCCGGCACCACCGTCCAGCGTCCCGGCGGGCCTCGCGCCCGCCGGGGCCGCGCCTTTGAGCCATCGCCGGCCCCAGCCGTTCCGGGCCGCCGCAGATGCCGATCACGACCCGAGACTGGAAAGACCGCAGACCATGACGCCTGCCGCCACGGCACGCGCGGCCGGCGCCGCCGCCGCCCCGGCCGTCCCGCTCGTCGAGCTCGTCGAGGTGACGAAGCGCTTCCCCGGGGTCGTCGCCAACGACCGGGTCGATCTCGCGCTCCGCCCGGGCGAGGTGCACGTTCTGCTCGGCGAGAACGGCGCCGGCAAGTCGACCCTGATCGGCATCCTCTCCGGACTGCAGGAGCCCGATGAGGGCGAGATCCGCGTCGACGGGCGGCCGCAGCGCATCACCTCGCCGCGCCACGCGCTCTCGCTCGGCATCGGCACGGTGTTCCAGCACGTCATGCTGGTGCCGACCCTGACGGTGGCCGAGAACCTCATCCTCGGCGCGCCCTGGTGGCAGCGCCCGGACAAGGCGAGCCTCGCCGCCAAGGTGGCCGCGATCACCGACAGCTTCGGTCTCGCCGTCGATCTCGAGGCCGTCACCGGCGAGCTTTCGCTCGGTGAGCAGCAGCAGGTCGAGATCGTCCGCGCGCTGCTCCGCGACAGTCGCGTGCTGATCCTCGACGAGGCGACCTCGATGCTGACGCCGAGGGGCATCGACGAGCTCGGCGCGCTGATGCGCCGCCTCGTCGCCCGCGGCCTCGCCGTGGTCTTCATCACCCACAAGCTCGGCGAGGCCTTCCGCTTCGGCGACCGCATCTCGGTGCTCCGCCTCGGCCGCAAGGTCGGCGAGATCGCGCCGGAGCGGCTGAAGGCGCTCGACGAGGCGGCGGCGACCGAAGAGATCGTCCGGCTGATGTTCGGCGCCGGCGCCAGCGATCCCGACGCCGAGCCGCACGTCGCGCGCACCATCGCCCCCGCCGCGCCGCTGCTCTCCGTCCGCAACCTCACCGTCCCCGGCGGCGCCGGCATCGTCGGGGTCGAGGACGTCTCCTTCGACATCGCGCCGGGTGAGATCCTCGGCATCGCCGGCATCGACGGCAACGGCCAGAAGCAGCTCGCCGAGGCGATCGCCGGCCAGCGAGCCGCCAGCGCCGGCAGCGTGCTCGTCGACGGCAAGCCGGTCGACCGTCTCGACGTCGGCGCCCGCACCCGCGCGGGCCTGCGCTACCTCACCGACGACCGGCTGTCGGAAGGCACCGTCGGCACCTTCCCGATCTCCCTCAACCTGCTCCTGAAGCGCATCGGCGCCGCACCCTACTGGTCGGGCGGCCTCGAGCGGCCGGGCGAGATCGCCACCCATGCCGAGGAACTCGTGAAGCGCTACGACGTGCGCACGCCGAGCATCGAGACGCCGATCGGCAAGCTGTCCGGCGGCAACATCCAGAAGGTGCTGCTCGCCCGCGAGCTCGCCGATGGTGCCCGCGTCGTCGTCTTCAACAAGCCGACCTACGGGCTCGACGTGCAGAACATCCGCGCCTCGCGCCGGCGCATCCGCGACATCGCCGGCCAGGGGATCGCCGTGCTCCTGATCTCCACCGAGCTCGACGAGCTCATCGAGCTCTCCGACCGCATCGCCGTGATGGCGCGCGGCCGCCTCGCCGGCATCGTCGGCAACGACGAGGGCGCCCGCCTGCGCGTCGGCGAACTGATGATCGGAGCGGCGTCGTGAGCGTCGAGACCGCCGACACCGCGCCACGCGGCGCCAATGGCGACGGCGCGCGGCGGAGCGAGCGCTCGGCCGCGCTGACCCGCATCCTGCTGCTCTCCGTCGCGCCGATCCTCGCCGCGCTCGTGATTGCCGGCGGCATCCTGCTCGCGCTCGGCGTCGACCCGCTCGCCTATTACGGCTTCGTGCTGGAGCGCGGCCTTTTCAACGGCCTCGGCCTGCAGCAGACGCTGACGCGGATGGCGCCGCTGCTGCTCCTCGCCGCGAGCCTGATCGTCGCCTTCCGCGCCGGCATCTGGAACCTCGGCATCGACGGCCAGTTCCTGCTCGCCGCGGTCGCCGCCGCCGCGCTCGCCCCGGCGCTGATCGGCACGCTGCCGGGCTGGCTGACGCTGGTGCTGTGCTTCCTCGCCGCCGCCGTCGTCGGCGCGCTGTGGTCGGTGGTGCCGGCGCTGCTGCGCGCCTACCAGGGCGTCAATGAGATCATCACGACGCTGATGATGACCTTCCTCGGCGTCTCCTTCGCCAACGTGATGGTGAAGCTCTTCTTCCTCGATCCCGGCACGACGGTGCCGCAGACGCGCACGCTGCCGGTCGCCGACCGGCTGCCGCGCCTGTTCGACACGACAGTCTCGAGCGGCCTCCTCATCGGCCTCGTGGCGGTGATCGCCGTCCACCTGATGATGACGAGGACGGCGTTCGGGCTGAAGCTCCGGGTCGTCGGCGCGAACCCCCGCGCGGCCGTCCACGCCGGCTTGCCGGTGGCGAAGCTGACGGTCGCCGTGTTCGCCATCTCCGCGGCGCTCGCCGGGCTCGCTGGTGCCGTCGAGATCCTCGGTGTCCACGGCAACGTCCGGGCCGACTGGAACCCCGCCTACGGCCTCGCCGTGGTGCCGCTCGTCTTCCTCGCCCGCCTCAACGGCTTCGCGGCCATTGCCTACGTCTTCGCCTTCTCGGTCTTGTCGATCGGCGGCGAGAGCGCGGCGCGGCGGCTCGGCGTGCCGCACTTCTTCACCCTCGTGCTGATGGCGATCATCCTGATCCTGCTCGCCGTCGTCGAGTACGTCGACCACAAGCGCCGCGCCGCCGGAAAGGCCTGAGCGATGCAAGGCTTGCTCACTGACGCCTTCCTCACCTCGCTCGTCTTCGGCGCCATCAGCGCCGGCATCCCGCTGCTCCTCGCCGGCCTCGGCGAGCAGGTGTCGGAGAAGGCCGGCGTGCTCAACATCGGCATCGAGGGCATGATGCTCGCCGGCGCCTATGTCGGCTTCGTCGCCGCCTTCTATTCCTCGTCGCTGTGGCTGGGCTTTGCCGGCGGTGCCGCCGGCGGGGCGGCGGTCGCCCTCGTCATGGCGCTGCTCTGCGTGCGCCACGGCCTCAACCAGATCGTGGTCGGCATCGCTCTGACGCTCGGCGTCGAGGGCCTGACGGCGCTGCTGCACCACTTCCAGTTCGGCCGCACCTATCCGCGCCTCGATGCCGCCGGCAGCCTGCCGATCCCGGTCCTCTCGGAGATCCCGATCCTCGGCCCGGCGCTGTTCGACCGCCACCCGATCGTCTACGTGGCGATCGCGATGGTGGCGGTGATGGCCTTCGTCTACCGCCGCACCAATCTCGGCCTCGACCTGCAGGCGGCCGGCGACAAGCCGGCGGCGCTGGACGTCGCCGGCGTCGACGTGGTGACGACGCGCACGGTGGCGGTCATTGCCACCGGCGTCATGGCCGGCGTCGGCGGGGCGTTCATGGCCAACATCGGCGCAGGCCTGTTCATCCCGTTCATGACCGGCGGCGCAGGCTTCATCGGCATCGTGCTCGCCATGCTCGCCCGCGGCCGGCCGCTCTGGGTGCTCGCTGGCGCGCTGATCTTCGGCGCCTGCCTGTCGATGACGACGGCGCTGCAGGTGGCGGGCGTCAACATCCCGACCGACGTCATCCAGATGCTGCCGTTCGCCGCGGTGATGGCGGTGCTCGTCATCTTCGGCCGCCGCGCCAGCCTGCCGGCGGCGCTCGGCCTGCCCTATGTCCGCGGCGCCCGCTGAGGCGCCGCAAAAAACGCTGACGAAACCAACCAGAGGGAGCAGACCATGGCCGACACGAAAGTCTACCTGCTCGACGGCGGCTCGCTCGTGCTCGACGGCTTCCACGTCTACTGGAACCGCGGGCCCGGCGGCGAGATCCGCTTTCCCGTCTACTCGATCCTGATCGAGCACGCCGAGGGCCGGTTCCTCATCGATACCGGCTACGACTACGACCACGTCATGAAGGTGCTCGCCTTCGAGAAGCCGATCCAGACGCCGGAGCAGACGATTCCCGGCGCCCTGAAGCTGCTCGGCCTCGAGCCGAAGGACATCGGCGTGGTCGTCAACTCGCACTTCCACTTCGATCACTGCGGCGGCAACAAGTACTTCCCGCATGCCAAGAAGATCTGCCACGCCAGGGAGATCGCTCAGGCCTGCAACCCGGAGCCCTTCGAGGTGCTCGGCTATTCCGACCTGTCGTTCTCGGCGGAAGCGGCCGAGGCGCGCGGCAAGACCGACCAGTTGTTGCCCGGCACGACGGCGGCGAACTCGCGCTTCGAGGGCATCGAGGGCGACGTCGAGCTCGCCAAGGGCGTCCACCTGATCTACACGCCCGGCCACGCCATCGGAAACTACAGCCTGCTCGTCGAGTTCGGCGGCCGCAAGCCGATCCTCTTCACCATCGACGCCGCCTACACCGAGCAGAGCCTCAAGACGCTGAACCAGGCATCGTTCCACATCGATCCGGTCGCCGGCGTCGCCTCCATGCGCAAGCTGAAGGCGCTGGCCGAGAAGCACGGCGCCGAGCTGATGTATTCGCACGACATGGAAAACTTCAAGACCTACAAGACAGGCATCCAGTTCTACGGGTGAGGGGCTTCTGAGGACGCGGCCTCCGGCGCTCTCCTCTCCGCCACTTCCCTCTCGACCGTCATGGCCCGGCTTGACCGGGCCATCCATCACAGCCGCGACGCTGCGATGCGGGATGGATCGCCCGGTCAAGCCGGGCGATGACGGAGAGGGGAGAGGGAACGGGGTAGCAGCGGGGGCGCGGTGGCGCTGGGTTAGTGCCACCCACCCCACCGTAGTCATTCCAGGCCTTGTGCCTGGAACCCATCCGGTCCCGCAGGCGCGGCGATGCCGTGGGAGTGGGTTCTCGGCACAAGGCCGAGAATGACGACGGAGAGGGACGGACGGGAAAGAGGACAGCGGAGGCGCCGCACCGGGCGCTGAACGCACAGAAAACGGGGCAGGGCGATGACGAAGACGATCTCGGAGCCGGTGTTCACCCTCACCTCGGGGCCGGTGGACGCCTATCCGGCGGTGCTGCGGGCCCTCTCCCGCACCGTCTGGTACGATTACGACCCGGCCTTCCAGGCCTTCTACGAGGCGACCGCGCTGAAGGCGCAAAAGGCGCTCAAGACCCCCGACGTGCCGGTGATCCTGCAGGGCGAGCCGGTGCTCGGCCTCGAGGCCGCCGCCGCCTCGCTGATCGCCGCCGACGACGTGGTGCTCAACCTCGCCTCCGGCGTTTACGGCAAGGGCTTCGGCTACTGGGCGAAGCGCTACTGCAAGGAACTCGTCGAGATCGAGGTGCCCTACAACGAGGCGATCGATCCGGCCTCGGTCGAGAAGGCCTTCGCCGCCCGGCCGGACATCAAGGTCGTCGCCGTCTGCCACCACGACACGCCGTCCGGCACCATCAATCCGATCGACGCCATCGGCGCGATCGTTGCGAAGCACGACGCCTACCTGCTCGTCGATGCGGTGTCGTCGTTCGGCGGCATGGACGTCGATCCGGTCGCCTCGTCCTCCGACATCTTCGTCACCGGCCCGAACAAGTGCCTCGGCTGCCCGCCTGGGCTGACGCTGATGGGCGTCAGCGCCCGCGCCTGGGAGAAGATGAAAGCCAATCCGGCGGCGCCCCGCGCGTCGATGCTGTCGATCCTCGACTGGGAGAATGCCTGGCGGGCCGACCAGCCGTTCCCGTTCACCCCGTCGGTGTCGGAGATGTACGCGCTGGACGCGGCCCTCGACCTCTATCTCGGCGAAGGGCCGGAAGTGGTGTGGGCGCGCCATGCGGCGACCGCGGCTGCCTGCCGAGCCGGCGTCAAGGCGATGGGGCTCGAGCTGTGGGCGGCGCGCGAGGCGATCGCCTCGCCGACGACGACGGCGGTGAAGGTGCCGGCCGGCGTCGACGAGCCGGCGCTGCGGTCCGCGATGCGCGACCGCTATGGCGTCACCGTCTCCTCCGGCCGCGGCGAGACGCTCGGCCGCCTCATCCGCATCGGCCACATGGGGCCGACGGCGCAGCCGATGTACGCGGTGATCGCGCTGTCGGCGCTCGGCGGCGCCCTCAACGCCCTCGGCCACACGGTCGACGTCGGCGCCGGCGTCGCCGCCGCGATGGCCTCCATCGATTCCGGTCTCTGAGCCCGGCGCACGCACCATCTTGAACGAACAAGGGGACTTCACATGAGCGGTAAGCTTTCCGGCAAGGTGGCGATCGTCACCGGCGCGGCCCAGGGCATCGGCAAGGCGATCGCGGTGCGGCTGGCCGCCGACGGCGCCCGCGTCTGCGTCAGCGACATCAACGAGGCCGGCGCCAAGGCCGTGGCGGCGGGACTGCCGAACGGCGCCTTCGCGGTCGCCTGCGACGTCTCCGATCCGGCGCAGGTGACGGCCCTGCACGCGGCGGTGATGGCGACGGCCGGCGACCTCGACATCCTCGTCAACAACGCCTCGATCGTGCCCTTCATCGCCTGGGACGACGTCGACTTCGCCCATTGGCAGAAGATCCTGTCGGTCAACCTCAACGGTGCCTTCCTGATGACGCGGGCGGCGACCGACCTGATGCGCAGCCGAGGCCACGGCGGCCGGGTGGTCAACATCCTGTCGAACACCATCTTCGCCGGCACGCCGAACATGGCGGCCTACGTGGCGGCGAAGGGTGGTGTCTTCGGCCTGACCCGCGCGCTCGCGACCGAGCTCGGCAAGCACGCCATCAACGTCAACGCGGTGACGCCCGGCCTGACCGAGACCGAGGGCGTGATGGCGAGCCCGCACGCCCAGGCCTTCGGCTTCGTCGAGATGCTGCAGGCCTTCCCGGGCAAGGGCCAGCCGTCCGACATCGCCGCGGCGGTCTCCTTCCTCGCCTCCGACGACGCGAAGTGGATCACCGGCCAGACGCT
>CAZDCR010000013.1:24315-31446 GCA_964503995.1 uncultured Segnochrobactrum sp. | reverse complement strand
CTCCCCTCTCCCGCGCCAGCGGGAGAGGGTGCCCGAAGGGCGGGTGAGGGCCGCTCCGCAGGAGCGGAAGCCGCTGGCGCCGGGTCTGCCGCTTCCGCACCGCTTCGCAGCGCAGCCCCCATCCGCCCCCTTCGGGGCACCTTCTCCCGCCTGTCGGTGGGAGAAGGGACGACCGCTTCTCCCTCTCCCGCCCCACACAAGAATCCGCTAGTCTCCGCTTCGGTCGGGGGCGACCCAACTTGATGCGGGACCACATCGGTGGCACGCGGCCCGGGGACGGCGCGGCGGCGGTGGGTGCATCATAATCCGGCCTTCCGGTGCGGCTCATGGCCCGCCGGCCGGGCCGACGAGGGGGAACGATCCATGCGGGCGATTGTCCGGACGGCGGCGCGCGCCGCGTTCACGCTGCTTCTCGGCACCGTCTTTCTCGCTGCGCCGGGCGGTTTCGCGTCGCTCACGCCCTGGGCCGGCGCCACGCCCGCCGCGGCCGCCGAGCTGAAGCTGATGTGTCCCGGCGAGGGTGGCGACACCTACCGCTTCAAGGACCGCCGCACCAAAGAACAGAGCGAGGTCGAGGACCCGCAGTTGAAGGCGCTCGCCGAGCAGGCCTGCGAGACCTCGCTCGGCGCCAAGGCCGAGAAAGGTCCGGTGACGATCACCAACAAGCAGTCGAAGCCGATCTATGTCGGCTTCACCACCATCGACCACAAGCCGGGGCCGATCACCTGGGGATCGGGCTGCACGAAGTCCGGCAACGGCGCCAAGATCGCCGCCGGCAAGACCTGCAAGGCGACGGTGGCGAGCAACGCCGCGCCGTCGCGCTTCTGCGCCGACGGCAAGGCCGTGCCGAAGGACTGCTTCAAGGCCCAGCAGAACCACCAGACGATGGTGGAGACGAACTTCGAGCCGAGCACCAATGCCGGCTGCTTCAACAAGGGCAACTGCGTCTGGTTCGACATCTCCGTCATCCCGCAGAACTGCACCGACGCCCTGTGGAAGAAGAACAGGTGCGCCAGCACCGGCGGCGCCTCCTACAATTACCCGGTGTCGATCGCCTGCGGCACCAACGGCAAGCCCACCTACACCTGCCAGGGCCCGACCACGACGAAGTGGGGCAACTCGAAGTATCCCGGCAATTGCGGCAACCCGGACGCCACCTGCCAGTCGAAGGCGAACTGCCAGAACGCCTATTTCTATCCGATGTTCGATCCGCCCGAGAACAAGTACCAGCCGAACAGCGTCTGCCTCGCCGGCCAGACGCTCGCCATCACCTTCCTCGCCGGAAAATAGTCCGTCGCGGCGCGCGTCGGCGGGCGCCGCGGGGCGCCCCGGCGCGGCCGCCCACCGGGTGCCACGGAGCGACCTCCATGCACGGTCTCAAGAGCCTCCCGACATCGGCCCTCACCGTTGCGCTCTCCTGCGCGCTCGCCGTGACGGGCCTCGCCCTCACCGGCACGCTCGCGCCCGCCGCGGCCGCCAAGGAGCTGAAGCTCGTCTGCCCGACGGACGGCGGAGACGGCTACGCCTTCAAGGACCAGCGGACGAAGGAGACGACGCCGATCCGCGACCCGCAACTGAAGGCGATCGCCGAGCGCGCCTGCAAGGGGCCGAAGCTCGACAGCACCGACGCGACCGGACCGGTGAAGATCGTCAACAAGCAGAGCGTGCCGATCTATGTCGGCTTCACCGCCTCGGGCGGCACGCCCGGCTCGATCACCTGGGGCTCGGGCTGCTCGAAGAGTGGCAACGGCGCCAAGATCGCCGCCGGCGCCACCTGCCAGGCGAGCGTGGCGGCCGACGGCACCTCGACGCGCTTCTGCGCCGACACCGCCGCGGTGCCGGCGAACTGCTTCGAGGCGCAGCAGAACCACCAGACGATGATCGAGACGAACTTCGAGCCGGCCTCGAACGGCGGCTGCTTCAACCAGGGCAACTGCGTCTGGTTCGACATCTCGCTGATCCCGTCGACCTGCACGGATGCGCTGTGGGACGAGAACCAGTGCGCCAACACCGGCGGCGCCTCCTACAACCTGCCGGTCTCCGTCGCCTGCGGCGGATCCACCGTCTACACCTGCCAGGGCCCGGTGAACGGCACCTGGGGGCCGGAGAACTATCCGAGCAAGTGCGGCAACCCGGACGCGACCTGCCAGAGCTCGGCGAACTGCCAGAACGCCTATTTCTACCCGATGTTCGAGCCGCCGGAGAACGCCTACCAGCCGAACACCGTCTGCACGGCAGCGCAGACGCTGACGATCACGTTCCTGGCAGGGGAGTGAGGGCGGAGGGACAGTTCAGGCCCCGGGCCGTCCGTACCGTCCCTAAACAGCGGCACGGCGGCGTCGAAGACGTCGCGAAGCAGCGTCTGCAGTCGCGCGGCATCGTAGGCGGCGGCAGCCTTTGCAACAGTCCGGGCGCTTTCTCTATCCAACTGTTGATGCCATTGATTTTTATAGCGAACGTACGCCCAGCCGACATCAGAGCACCAAGACCCTAGATCCAGCTTCCGACGCCGGCGCCGATCGCTATCGCTATCAATCGCAAAGGCCCTGTAATGATACCGCCGCAAGAGCAACAGCCAGCAATGTCATTTGCCCACGCAATTATTTGCTGCAAAGAGCAGCACTTTTCTGCTTTTATTGAGCCAAGTGGTCGCTACCATTGGCTGGTATGGATCAGCCAGAGAGACGCCGAATACTAATCTATTCGCTCTTGTAAGAAAGTTGTTTATTTCTTTTTTTGGAATCTCGGTAACTATCTCTGATATATGATCTTCTTTCTGCCAAATAAATGGAGCTTGATCATTCCATGCTGGCCCATCAGTCGCTATAGAGACGCTCTGGACAGCATCCCGCACAGCATCAACTGGGCCATTGACCTCCATCGCGAGAAATAATCTTCCGGAAAGATTTTCATCACAAAATACATTGATTTGCATTTCTCTTTCGAAATCTGAAGCCGTCCTAACAAATGCCTGGAAACCATCCTCGCGAAAGTTAATTCTCCACGCCGACTGTGCAGGAGGAACCTGCCCGGTAATCATCCGAATGACCCGAGGCTCGCTCTTCTCGAATCCGCTGAGATTCTCTCCAGGATACTTTGTTAGCCCCCAGCCCTCAGCATCCTCTCTTGAAAACCACATTATCTCGGAGGGCGCGACATAGGTTATAAACGCTGCGATGCTCCCATAAGAGACTCCGTGTGAAACCGCATGGTTGCTGATTTCCTCATTGCATTCGCTGTCTGCTATTCCTCCTCGGGAGCAAGAATGCTGCCCAAGAGCTCCAAACTCCTCGACTGTTCGCGCACTCCCCGCCACGAAGATAATCGAGGCGCACGCCGATGCGCATCTTGCGCCATCAGGCACTACCGTATGTACAGGTACTCGATCTAGTAGCGCCGATATCTCCAGCGCCTCATCGACGGAACCCCCAGGGCTGTCCAGTAGGATAACTGGCAGTCCATAAGGGAGTACATCAATCGATTTCAGAGCTGTGTCGAGTTTCTCAACGGTGCCGTCATCTATCATTCCTGAAATCAAAAGAACTCGATGGCCTCGCCATTCTTTGATTTTTAATTCAGCTGCTGACGCTCCGAAAGCTAAACCCAAAAAACCCGCAAGAAACGGTAAGATACAGGCAACTCTCCGACACTGAAACGCCCAAGCCAACATGAATCCCCCCATCCGAACCTACAGTCTCTCGGAATCGTGCCGGCCGACAGAACGTCCGGGCTCGCGAGGGGACTAAGCTCCGCCGTCGGTCGTCTATGTGCCGTCTCCGCACAAGCCGGACGGCCATTCTCACCGTGCCCGCGCAATTGGCAACCCTCGGGATGCACAGCCTGACCGTGCGATGAGCTCGGTCGTGCGCCGCCCCCCGTTTGCACCGGCCGCCCCCGTGTCCTAAATGGGGGGATGTCTCAGGCGGCCTCCCGGTCGCCCCCCTCTCGCCCACCAGGACCACATCCCATGCGCTTCTCGGACCGGATCCCGTCACGCCTCGACGACGAGGACGATGAGGAGAAGACCAAGACCCCGCAGTCGATCCCGGTCGACAAGCACCTGTTCGACGCCCGCACGGTGCTGATCACCGGCGGCATCACCCAGGAGCTCGCCCGCGACGTCACGGCGCGGCTGTTCGCGCTCTCGCACGTCTCCAACGACCCGATCACCGTGGTGGTGTCGTCGCCCGGCGGCCACGTCGAATCCGGCGACATGATCCACGACGCGATCAAGTTCGTTCGGCCGCGCGTGCGCATCCTCGGCATGGGCTGGGTGGCGAGCGCCGGCGCGCTGATCTACGTGGCGGTGCCCAAGGAAGACCGCTACTGCACGCCGAACACCCGCTTCCTGCTGCACCAGCCGTCCGGCGGCTCGAGCGGCCCGGCCACCGACATCGAAATCCAGGCCCGCGAGATCCTGAAGATGCGCGACCGCCTGAACCGCATCTTCTCGGACGCCACCGGCCAGCCGGTCGAGCGGATCGACAAGGATACCGACCGCGACTACTGGATGGACCCCGAGCAGGCGATCGCCTACGGGCTCGTCGGCCGGGTCGTGCCGACGATCGACGACCTGCCCTGATCGGGAGGCCGGCGTGAGCGTCCCCCTGCGCGGCATCGTCGCCGCAGCCCTCGTCGTCACCGGCGTGACGGCGGCGGCGGCGCAGTCGCCCGGACCCTACGACATGCGCTACGCGGTGACGGCGGAGACGCCGCTCACTGCCGACATCGACAAGGGCTCGCGCGCGACGGGCGCGATCCCCGCGGGGTCGGACGGCATCGTACTGCGCTGGTGCCGGCCGGAGATCCCGTTCGCCACCTGGCAGTTCGGCTCGCCGGCGACGTGGCGCAAGCTCCTCGACGAGCGGCGCTGCGAAGTCGGCTGGAACGGCAAGGTCGGCTATGTCGAGGGCAGCGCGCTGCAGCCGGTGCGCTGACCGACCCGCCAGACACCCAAGAACCCGAGCAGGAGGCGACGGACATGACGGTGAAGGTTCCGACCATCGACGCCGCCGGGGTCGCCATGCCGGCGATCGGCCTCGGCACCTGGGACCTGCGCGGCGCGGAGTGCGTCAAGGTGGTCGGCGAGGCGATCTCGCTCGGCTACCGCCACATCGACACCGCCGCCATGTACGCCAACGAGCGCGAGGTCGGCGAGGGCATCCGGGCGAGCGACGTCCACCGCGGCGACCTGTTCGTCACCACCAAGGTGTGGCCGGACAATCTCGCCCCGAAGGATCTGGTGCGATCGGCGGGCGAAAGCCTCGAACGGCTTGGCCTTGCCTATGTCGATCTCTTCCTCATCCACTGGCCGAGCCGGACGGTGCCGCTCGCCCAGTCGATCGACGCGCTCTGCGAGGTGAAGCGGCGCGGCTGGGCGCGGGCCATCGGCGTCGCGAACTTCACGGTGGCGATGGTGGACGAGGCGGTCGCGCGCGCGGTCGAGCCACTCGCCTGCAACCAGATCGAGTACCATCCCTATCTGTCGCAGACGCGCGTGCTGGAGGCCTGCCGCCGTCACGGCATGGCGGTGACCGCCTATTGCCCGGTCGCCCGCGGCGCCGTCTCCGACGATCCGGTGATGCAGGAGATCGCAGCCGCGCACGACCGCACGCCGAGCCAGGTGGCGCTGCGCTGGCTGATCCAGCAGCCGGGCGTCGCCGCCATCCCGAAGACGGCGCGGCGCGAGCGCCTGATCGAGAACCTCGGTGCCGTCGAGTTCAGCCTGACGGAGGCCGAGATGGCGCGCATCTCCGGCCTCGCCCGCCCCGACGGCCGGCTGATCGAGGAAGACCACGCCCCGGTGTGGGACGCCGCCGAATAGGTGGCGTCAGCGGACGGCCGGCGGGTCACCGGCGCCGCGCAGGCTGGCGGCGAGCGAGCGCGAGGCGAACTGCCGGCGCGCCAGCACCGCGACGATGAAGGTCGTCGTCGCGATGAACGCCCACGGACCGGCGAACCAGCCGAGCAGCCCCACCGACAGGAACATCGCCCTCAGGCCGCGGTTGAAGTGGCGGCCGGCGATGACGATCATGTCGGCGGCCCGGCCGACCGCCGCCCGCCCCTCCGGCGTCTCCGCCTCCTCGCCCTGCGGCACTGCCCCGATCAGGATCGAGCCGTAGTTGAACAGCCGGTAGGACCAGCCGAACTTGAAGAAGGCGTAGGCGTAGACGAGCAGCAGCCCGAAGCCCTTCGCCTCCCACTCACCCGCGGTGACGCCGCCGGGCGCGAGGTCCGACATCACCTCGGCGACGCGGTCGGAGGAGTTCAGCACCGCGAAGGCGGCGCCGATGGCGAGCGCCGAGGTGGAGGCGAAGAAGGCGCAGCCGTTCTGAAGGCCCGTCATGATGGCGGTGTCGACCATCCGCATCTCGCGCTTGGCCATCGTCGCGATCCACTCCCGCCGGTGGCCGTCCATGACGTGGGAGAGCGAGCGGAAACGCAGCGGGCTCGCATCGACCGTGAGGCCGTAGACCAGCCAGCAGCCGACGAACCAGGCGACGGCGACGAAATCGAGAGGGGGCAGTTGGCTCACCGGTCTCGTCTCCAGGGCTTGTGAACTGGCTTGCGGCGCAGCGGCGGCCGTCGTGGGCCGGACCACCGGCGAGCGATGCCGAGGCCGCCCCCGCCGGCTCCCGCCTCGATCCTGCCCGGGTGGGCGGAGCCCCCGCAAGCCACTCGGCGCGATTCGCCGCCGGGGTCGCCGCGGCGCATAGCAGCCCTCGGTGGAATTCATGGCAGACCACCCTGCAGACGCTTGCACACGGTAAAGAATTCGTTACTGCTTCGGGCTCGGTCGCATCGGAACGATGAGTCGGCTCCCTGGGGGGCAGCTTTCGTCGATACCGGCGACCGCGGGGAGGCCTGTCCCTCTTTTCGGAAAGCTTCATGGAACGACGTGTGACGACGTCCTGCTGGGGTGTGATGACGTGGACCGTCGTCGCCCTTGGTGTGGCGCTCCTGCTCGCGAACCTCATCGGCGGCTTCGGCGCGACCGAGATCGCGATGAACTGACGACCCGCGCCGGGTCTCCACCGGCGCCCCTGCGAAATCCCCGACGGGGCACGGCGCGAGCCGTGCCCCGTTTGCGTTAGAGTCCCCGGCACGGCGCGAGCCGTGCCCCGTTTGCGT
>CAZDCR010000013.1:3142-24215 GCA_964503995.1 uncultured Segnochrobactrum sp. | reverse complement strand
CGAGCCGCGCACCGATCGATGGTGGCGATGGATGCATCAGCGGAATTCGCTGGAAATGCCGTCCGACCCGTCCGATTCTCCGGCCGCGCAATTTCCGGAGCCCCGCATGGCCCTCACCCTCGTCATCGCCAACAAGCGCTATTCCTCGTGGTCGCTGCGCCCGTGGCTGGTGCTCAGCCACTTCCGCATCCCGTTCGAGGAGATCGTTATTCCCCTCGACCAGCCGGACACGCGGGCGCGCATCCTCGAGCACTCGCCGACAGGCAAGGTGCCGTGCCTGATCGACGGCGATGTGCGCGTGTGGGAATCGATCGCCGTCATCGAGACGATCGCCGACTGGTTCCCGCAGCATCCGGTGTGGCCGGCGGACAAGGCGGCGCGCGCGCACGCCCGGGCGATTTCCGCGGAGATGCACTCCGGCTTCGCGGCGCTGCGCCAGGCCTGCCCGATGAACCTCGGCCGCGACGACCGCACCTTCAGGGACCGCGGCGAGGGCGCGGCGGCCGACGTCGCCCGCATCGAGGCGATGTGGCGGGAGACGCGGGCGCGCTTCGGCGCGGGCGGGCCGTTCCTGTTCGGGGCGTTCTCGGCGGCGGATGCGATGTACACGCCGGTGGTGACGCGCCTCGACCGCTACGGCTGGGCGGTGGCGGCCGATACGCAGGCCTACATGGACGCGGTGCTGTCGCTGCCGGCGATGGCGGCGTGGACGGAGGCCGGCCGCGCCGAGACGTGGCGCGCCTGGGCCGACGAGGTGGACTGAGGCGGGGCGCCGACCGGACCCTGGCGCGCTCAGCGGCGCGGCGCGAACAGCGCGATCTCCAGCGACGGGCCGGCCCGGCAGCCGATGCCGGCGGTGTAGCACATCGGCTTCTCGTCGATGGCGCCCGACGCCGAGGCGCCGCTCGCCGCCATCGCCACGAAGGTGAAGGGCGCCGAGAGCATCGTGAGCAGGAGCATCACCGTCGCGAAAGAGGCGAGGTGGGCGCGCGTCGGCAGCAGCGAGCGAAGGGTGCTGGCGGTGATGGTGGTGGAGCTCATGGCGGTCGTCCCTCGTTCGGTTGGCGGTCCGGGACCGCGGCGTTGGGACGGGTTCTAGGCGGGTGGCGCTGAACCCCGCCTGAGGGCGGCATTCAGGGAGCGTTCAGCCGGATCGGCCGCCCACGGCCCCTCGGCGCGGCGGCGCATCCTCGCGGGACGCTTGACGATGTCCGCGGGATCGGTCACTCACAGGGTCATGACGACGGCGATGCGCCCAGGCGCGATCATCTGCGGGATTATTTGCGGCTAGCGCGCATACGCTGGCTGCGGCCGTCTCCCTTTCAAAAGCACCCTCCGAAAAGGAAACGGACGCCCCGGCGAGGCACTCGCGCCGCCTGTGGGGACGGACGATGACGGATTTCGGCACGGGCGTGACCGGGGCGGACGAGGCGTTCCGCGGCCTCCGGCTCTATGACACGCTGACCAAGGAAAAGCGCGAGATCCGGCCGATCGACTGGCGGCCGGAGGCGGCCGTCGCGCCGGCCGACCGGCATGTGCGGATCTATGTCTGCGGGCCGACGGTCTACGACTTCGCCCACATCGGCAACGCCCGGCCGGTGATCGTCTTCGACGTGCTGTTCCGGCTGCTGCGCCATCTCTACGGCGCCGACCACGTCAAGTACGTCCGCAACATCACCGACGTCGACGACAAGATCAACGCGCGCGCCGCCCGCGAGCACCCGGAGCTCGCCCTCAACGAGGCGATCCGGCGCGTGACGGACCTGACCGAGCGGCAGTTCCACGAGGATGTGGCGGCGCTCGGCTGCCTGCCGCCCACCGTCGAGCCGCGGGCGACCGAGCACATCGGCGGGATGCGCGAGATCATCGAGCGCCTCGTCGCCCGCGGCAACGCCTACGTGGCCGAGGGCCACGTGCTCTTCGACGTCGCCTCGATGCCGGGCTACGGCCGGCTCGCCCGGCGCTCGCTCGACGAGATGCTGGCCGGCGCCCGCGTCGACGTCGCCCCCTACAAGAAGGGGCCGATGGACTTCGTGCTGTGGAAGCCGTCGAAGGCCGACGAGCCGGGCTGGCCGAGCCCGGCCGGCATCGACGGGCCCGGCCGCCCCGGCTGGCATCTTGAGTGCTCGGCGATGTCGATGGCGGAACTGCTCGCGCCCTATGGTGGCGGCCTCCAGTGCGACGACCCGCTGAAGAATACTTTCGACATCCACGGCGGCGGCATCGACCTCGTCTTCCCGCACCACGAGAACGAGATCGCCCAGTCGTGCTGCGCCCTCGGCACGCCGGCGATGGCCGAGACGTGGATGCACAACGGCTTCCTGATGGTGGAAGGCGAGAAGATGTCGAAGAGCCTCGGCAACTTCGTGACGATCCGCCAGGTGCTCGCCGACTGGCCGGGCGACGTCGTTCGCCTGACGATGCTGAAGACCCACTATCGCCAGCCGATCGACTGGACGGTGAAGGGGCTGAAGGAGAGCGAGAAGACGCTGCGCAAGTGGCGGGACGCGATCCGCAGGAATTCGTTCAGCGAGCAGCCGCTGCCGGGCGGGTTTCTGGATTTCCTGGCGGACGACCTCAACACCCACGGGGCGCTCGGCGAGATGCACCGCTTCGGCTTTGAGGGAAGCCGTGGTCCGAGGGGCGAACTGGCCGCAGACGCGGCGGCCGGCGGTGCGACGACGACTGATGCCATTCAGGAGATCGGTGCGGGGCGGCTCGTCGCCTGCGCCGACTTCCTCGGCGTCGAGCTCAGGCCCCAGGCCGCCGCGGCGAGCCCCGCGGCGGGCGTCAACGAAGCCATGGTCGCCCCGCTCATCGAAGCCCGCCTCGCCGCCCGCCGCGCCCGCGACTTCGCCGAGGCCGACCGCCTGCGCGCCGCGCTCGCGGCGCTCGGCATCGCCCTGAAGGACGGCAAGGACCCCACGACCGGCGAGCCGGTGACGACCTGGGAGGTGGCGCGGTGAGCCACGCGACGTCGAATTCGCCGCGCCCCCCTTCCCTGCCCTCCCCCGCGAGGGGGGAGGGTTCACGTCGAGTTTTTCGGATGGACCAGCGGCCAAAACCGCCGTGGCAACCCTCCCCCCTCGCGGGGGAGGGTAGGGAGGGGGGGCCGCGGGCACCACGTATCGAAGCGAACGCCCGCCGCCGCGCGCCCCACGCCACGACACGGAGGCTAGCCCGATGACGTCCCCCTCCTCACCCCGCCTCACCGGCGGCTGCCAGTGCGGCGCTGTGCGCTATGCCGTCACGGCCGAGCCGGAGAAGCCGTCGATCTGTCATTGCCGGATGTGCCAGAAGGCGTTCGGCGCCTATTACGCGCCGCTCGCCTCGGTGAAGAAGGCGGCGTTCGAATGGACGCGCGGCCAGCCCACGCGCTTCCGCTCGTCAAGCCTGGTCTCGCGCGGCTTTTGCGCCCTCTGCGGCACGCCGCTCACCTACGAGTTCCACGGCGTTCCCGCACCGGGCAGCGACGCGGCCGATGCCGCCCGCCACGGCGAGCCCCCGGAGGCGGTCGCCTCGAGCCCCGGCTTCGCCGCCCACGACGAGGTCGCCTTCTCGCTCGGCAGCCTCGACGACCCGACCCTGGTGCCGCCGGTCATCCAGTACGGCATCGAGGCGCGGATGCCGTGGCTCGCCTCGCTCGACCGCCTGCCCGGCAACGTCACCGAGGACGACATGCCGGCGGGCGCCATCGAAGCGCTCGTCTCCTACCAGCACCCCGACCGGGACACCGCGGACTGGCCGCAGGCCCCCGACACGAAGGCGAAGACATGAGCGACCGCGGCCTCTACCCGCCGATCGAGCCCTATGCCTCCGGCCGGCTCGATGTCGGCGACGGCCACCAGGTCTACTGGGAGATCTGCGGCAACCCCGACGGCAAGCCGGCCGTGTTCCTGCACGGCGGCCCCGGTGCGGGATGCTCGCCGACGCATCGCCGCCTGTTCGACCCCGAGCGCTACCGGGTGCTTTTGTTCGACCAGCGCGGCTGCGGCCGCTCGCGCCCGTCGGCGAGCCTCGAGGCCAACACCACCTGGCACCTCGTCGCCGACATCGAGCGCCTGCGCGAGATGATGGGCGTCGAGAAATGGCTCGTCTTCGGCGGCTCGTGGGGCTCGACGCTGGCGCTCGCCTATGGCGAGAGGCACCCGGACCGGGTGAGCGAGATGGTGCTCCGGGGCATCTTCGCGCTCCGCCGCTTCGAGCTCGAATGGTACTACCAGTGGGGCGCCTCGCAGCTCTATCCCGAAAAGTGGGAGCGCTTCCTCGCGCCGATCCCGGAGGCCGAGCGCGGCGACCTGATGGCCGCCTACCACCGCCGCCTGACCGGCAGTGACCGCGCAGTCCAGCTCGAGGCCGCTAAGGCGTGGAGCGTCTGGGAAGGCGAGACGATCACGCTGATGCCGAACCCGGCGATGTCGGCGATGCACGGCAGCGACGCCTTCGCGCTCGCCTTCGCGCGCATCGAGAACCACTACTTCGTCCACGCCGGCTGGATGGAGGAGGGGCAGCTCATCCGCGATGCCCACAAGCTCCGGGCAATCCCGGGGGTGATCATCCAGGGCCGCTACGATATCGCCACCCCGGCGGTCTCCGCGTGGGACCTGCACAAGGCCTGGCCGGAGGCGGAGTTCCACCTCGTCGAGGGCGCCGGCCACGCCTTCTCCGAGCCCGGCATCCTCGAACGCCTGATCGCCGCCACCGACCGCTTCGCGGCCGGCTGAGCGGAGGGACACGACATGACCGACACGACCGCGCGCGAGCGCCTCTACCTCTTCGACACGACGCTGCGCGACGGGGCGCAGACGAACGGCATCGACTTCTCGCTCGAGGACAAGATCGCCGTCGTCGATCTCCTGGAGCGGCTCGGCGTCGACTACATCGAGGGCGGCTATCCCGGCGCGAACCCGCTCGACACCGCCTTCTTCGCCGAGAAGCGGACGAAGAAGGCGATTTTCACCGCCTTCGGCATGGTGAAGCGGGCCGGCCGCTCGGTCGAGAACGATCCCGGCGTCGCCGATGTGCTCGGTTCGGCGGCAGACGCCTGCTGCTTCGTGGCGAAGTCGTGGGACTACCACGTGCGCGTCGCCCTCGGCACGACGCTTGAGGAGAACCTCGTCTCGATCCGCGAGACGGTGGCCGCCACCGTTGCCGCCGGCCGCGAGGCGATGGTCGATTGCGAGCACTTCTTCGACGGCTACGCGGCAAACCCCGACTATGCGCTCGCCTGCGCCCGCACGGCCTACGAGGCCGGCGCGCGCTGGGTGGTGCTGTGCGACACCAACGGCGGCACGATGCCGTCGCAGGTGGAGGCGGTGGTGCGGGCGGTCACCGCCGTGGTGCCGGGCGACCGCCTCGGCATCCACCCCCACGACGACACCGGCCAGGCGGTGGCGAACGCGCTCGCCGCCGTGCGCGCCGGCGTCCGCCAGATCCAGGGCACGTTCAACGGAATCGGCGAGCGCTGCGGCAACGCCAACCTCGTCACCCTCATCCCGACCCTGAAGCTGAAGCCGGACTATGCCGAGCGCTTCTCGATCGGCGTCGACGAGGAGGCGCTCTCCGACCTCACCGGGATCAGCCGCGCCTTCGACGAGCTTCTGAACCGCGCCCCGAACCGGCACGCGCCCTATGTCGGCGAGGCGGCGTTCGCGACGAAGGCCGGCATCCACGCCTCGGCGATCCTGAAGGATCCCCGCACCTACGAGCACGTGCCGCCGGAAGTGGTCGGCAACCGCCGCCGGGTGCTGGTCTCCGACCAGGCCGGCAAGTCGAACCTCGTGCACGAGCTCGCCCGCGTCGGCATCGAGGTCGCCAAGGACGACCCGCGCCTCGACCGCCTGCTCGCCGACGTCAAGGCGCGCGAGGCCGAGGGCTACGCCTACGAGGGCGCCGACGCCTCCTTCGCGCTCCTCGCCCGCCGGGCCCTCGGCACGGTGCCGCGCTTCTTCGACGTCAGGAGTTTCCGGGTGATGGTGGAGCGCCGCTTCAACGCCGTCGGCGAGCTCGTCACGGTGTCGGAGGCGGTGGTGAAGGTGGTGGTCGACGGCGAGGAGATCCTGTCGGTCGCCGAGGGCAACGGCCCGATCAACGCGCTGGACATCGCGCTGCGCAAGGACCTCGGCCGCTACCAGTCGATCATCCAGGACCTCGAGCTCGTCGACTTCAAGGTGCGTATCCTCAACGGTGGCACGGGGGCGACGACACGCGTCCTGATCGAGAGCCGCGACGGCGACGGCGACCGCTGGTTCACCGTCGGCGTGTCCCCCAACATCGTCGACGCCTCGTTCCAGGCGCTGATCGACTCGGTGACCTACAAGCTGATCAAGGAAGGTGCGGCGACCGCGACCGGCGCCGTGGCGGCGCTGCGCAAGTCGGCCTGAGCCGGCGGGTTCGTCGATTTGTGAGATGACGGGCTGCGCGCCGCACGATCGTTGCCGGGTTTGGTCTCCGCCGCCGACGTCGAACCCGCGGCGGCCCCCCTCCCTACCCTCCCCCGCGAGGGGGGAGGGTTGCGGCAGTGTTCGTGACCGATGACCCTGCCTAAAGCTCGACGCGAACCCTCCCCCCTCGCGGGGGAGGTGGCCGGCGCAGCGGGTCGCAGGGGGGGCCGCCGCGGGCGATGCGCGTTCGGGGAACTCGGGGCGTCAGCGGCGGCGAGATGCCCGCGCGCAAGCCTGCAGGGACGGAAGACGGAGCAGCCGCCCGCCCCTCACATCCGCCGGAGCACCGCCGCGTCCTCGGGCCGTCCCGCCGCAGCACCTTGCGCCGCTTCGAGGCGCGGCAGCAGGTCGGCGACCTCGGCCACCACCTCGTAGCGCAGCTCGTAGCCGGGGCGGATGAAGGCCTCGGCGCGCATGTGATCGAGGAGGTCGACCAGCGGCCGCCAGAAGCCGTCGACGTCGAGGAGCGCGATCGGCTTGTCGTGCTGGCCGAGCTGGGCCCAGGTCATCATCTCGACGACCTCCTCCAGCGTGCCGATGCCGCCCGGCATCGCCACGAAGGCGTCGGACTTCTCGAACATCAGGCGCTTGCGCTCGTGCATGTCGGCGGTGACGACGAGGTCGTCGGCGTCCTTCAGCATCACCTCGCGGTCGGCGAGGAACTGCGGGATGATGCCGGTGACGGCGCCGCCGTGGGCGAGCACCGAGCGGGCGATGCGCCCCATCAGCCCGACCGAGCCGCCGCCATAGACGAGGCGCACGCCGGCGCTCGCGAAGGCCCGGCCGAGCTCGTCGGCCACCTCGGCATAGCGGGGATCGCGGCCCGGCGCCGAGCCGCAATAGACGCAGACACTGTTGATCGATCGCATGTCCCTCTGTCGCACTGCACAAGAAGGGGCGTCAAGCCGCAGCTCTCGCGGGGCGCGTGAGACAGGGGGCGCGCCGCGTCGAGCCGTTGGCGTGCGGCGCTGGCGCGTCCTTGACATCACACCCGCCCGCGCGACCTATCGCGGGGACAAGGAGCGAGCGATGACGGCGAACGATACCCTCGAGCCCGCGGGAACGACGACGGGTCGCACCACGGTCGACCCGGCCGAGGTCGCGCGCTTCTCCGCGCTCGCCAACGAATGGTGGGACCCGCGCGGCAAGCTCGCGCCGCTGCACCGCCTGAACCCGATCCGGCTCCAGTACATCAAGGACGCCTGCGCGCGCCGCTTCACCCGCGACCCGAAGGACAGCCAGGCGCTGGCGGGGCTGACGATCCTCGACGTCGGCTGCGGCGGCGGGCTGCTGTCGGAGCCCCTCGCCCGCATGGGGGCGCGCGCGACGGGGATCGACCCGTCCGACCGCAACGTCGCCGTCGCGAGCCTGCACGCCGAGCGCGCCGGCATCACTGTGGACTACCGCGCCACCACGGCGGAAGAGATCGCCGCTGCCGGCGAGCGCTTCGACGTGGTGCTGGCGATGGAGGTGGTGGAGCACGTCGCCGACGTTCCGGCCTTCGTCGCGGCCTGCGCCTCAATGGTGAAGCCGGGCGGGCTGTTCGTGGCCGCCACCATCAACCGCACGCCGAAGGCCTTCATGCTCGCCATCGTCGGCGCCGAATACGTGCTGCGCTGGCTGCCGCGCGGCACCCACTCCTACGACAAGCTGGTGCGCCCCTCGGAGCTGTCGTCGGCGGTGACGGAGGCCGGCCTGCTCGTGCAGGAGACGATCGGCGTCATCTACGACCCGCTGCGCGACCGCTGGAGCACGTCAGCCGACACCGACGTCAACTACATGCTGCTCGCCGGCCGCGGCTGAGGATCCGCTCGCGGCCGTTTCGTCAGTTTCGGTCTTCGGGCAGGATCGGCAGGGCGTGCACCTCGATGCCCTCGTCGAGGAGCGCCTCGACGTCGTCGCGCGAGGCCTGGCCGTAGATGCCGCGGGCGTCTGTCTCGCCATAGTGGATCTTGCGCGCCTCCTCGGGGAAGCGGGCGCCGACGTTCTCGGCGTTCTCCTCGACGTGACGGCGCAGCTGCCGGAGCATATCGGCCAGCGCGGCCGCGCGCGGGTCCGGCAGCGTCACCGGCACGGGGGGTGCCGCAACGGGGGCGGCCGCCGGGGCCGCGGCGGGCTCGGGCACCGCCGGAGCCGCGGCGATCGTCGCGGCGATTTCGGCGCGCTTGCGCGAGGTCGAGACGGCCGGCGCCATCAGCGCCCGCGTCACCGCGTGCGAGCCGCAGACGGGGCAGGACAGGAGTTCTGCTGCCTGCTGGCGCTCGAAGTCGTCGGAGGAGCGGAACCAGGCCTCGAAACCGTGCTCCTCGCCGCACTCGAGCGCGTAGCGGATCAAGAGGCGGCCCTCCGCCCGCTCTCGTCGACGGGGGGCGCGTCAGGGAGGGCGAACAGCCGGTCGTTCTTCAGGGCCGGGATGCGGCCCCGCGCCTCCGTCACCTTCGCCGGATCGAGGTCGGCGAAGATCACGCCCGGCTCGGTGCCGGCCTCGGCGACGACGACGCCCCACGGGTCGACGATCAGGCTGTGGCCGTAGGTCTCGCGGCCGTCCTCGTGGGTGCCGCCCTGGGCGGCGGCGATGACGTAGGCCCCGCACTCGATGGCGCGGGCGCGCATCAGCACGTGCCAGTGCGCCTCGCCGGTCTGGCGGGTGAAGGCCGCTGGTATGGCGAGCAGACCGGCCCCACCCTTGGCGAGCGCCCGGAACAGCTGCGGGAAGCGCAGGTCGTAGCAGATGGCGAGGCCGAGCCGCAGGTCGGCCGGCGCCCCGGGCAGGTCGACGGCAATCGCCTGCTCGCCCGGGCTGTAGGTGTTGGATTCCCGCCAGCTCTCGCCGTTGGCGAGGTCGACGTCGAACATGTGGATCTTGTCGTACTTGGCGATCACCACGCCGTCCGGGCCGATGACGAAGGCGCGGTTGGCGACGCCGTCCGGCGTGTGGATGGCGAGCGAGCCGATGTGGACGACGATGCCGAGCTCGGCCGCCACTTCGGCGAGGCGGGTGAGCGTCGGGTCCTCGGCCTCGGAGGCGATCTTGGCGAGCACGGAAGCGCGGTCGCGCTCCAGCAGGTTGGTCATCTCCGGGGTGACGACATAGCGCGCGCCGCCCTTCGCCGCCTCGCGGATCAGCGCCTCGGCGGCCGCGATGTTGTCGGCGACGGTGCGCCCGGAGCGCATCTGCGCGCAGGCGACGCGGAAGGTCTCGGACGCCATCATGGTCTCCTTCAGGCCGCTTCAGGCCGCAAGCAGCGGGTCGAGCTTGCCGGCGCCCTCGAGGGCGTAGAGGTCGTCGCAGCCGCCGACGTGGGTCTCGCCGACGAAGATCTGCGGGAAGGTGGCCCGGCCCGAGCGCTGGATCATCTCGGCGCGCAGCTCCGGTCGCCCGGTCGCGTCGAACTCGTGGAGGTCGGCGCCCTTCTTCTGGAGCAGGCTCTTCGCCGCCGTGCAGTAGCCGCAGCCCTGACGCGTGTAGATGATGACCTTTGCCATGATGCCCTTGCAACGTCGCGGCGTCGCGGAAAGTTCAGATCCGTCTAAGTAGGTGAGGCGACTGGGGTCTGGCAAGGTGGCGCGCCGCTGTGGCCGCCGGCGCGGCGTCAGATCCCCTCCCCCTGCACCACCCGGGCGAAGACGAGCACGTCCACGCGCGCCGCCCCGGCCCGCTTCAAGGCCCGGGTTGCCGCCGCCACGGTGGCCCCCGAGGTCAGCACGTCGTCGACCAGCACGAGCCGCCGGCCCTCGACGGCGGCCTTGCGCCCGGCCGGCACGCGGAAGGCGCCGCGGACATTGTCGGCGCGCTCCCCCTTGTCGAGCCCGACCTGGTGTGGCGTCGCCCGCACCCGCTCCAGCGCGAACGGGTCGACCGCCACGCCGGCGCTGCGGCCGACGATGTCGGCGATCGCCGCCGCCTGGTTGAAACGCCGCGTCCACAGCCGCCGCGGATGCAGCGGCACGGGCACGAGGGCATCGGCATCGACCAGCAGGTCGCGGCCGGCACGCGCCGCCATCCTGCCCATCAGCGCGGCGACCTCGCCGCGGTCGCGGTACTTGAGAGCGTGGACGAGGTTGCCGGCGACGTCGCCATAGCGCACGGCGGCGCGGGCGCGGTCATAGGGCGGCGGGTCGGCGATGGCGGCGGCCGACAGCGCCCCCTCGCCGAGGTCGAAGGAGAACGGCGTGCCGAGGCGCTCGCAGAACGGCCGCTCGATCGGCGCGAGCCCGCCCAAGCAGGTCACGCACAGCGCATGGTCGTCGGCGACCGGCCGGCGGCAGGCGAGGCAGACCGGCGGCAGGGCGGTGTCGATGACGGCGCGGCCGAGGCGCAATGTCGCGTGGCCGGCGGCGGCGAGGCGCGCGCCGAGCGCCACCGGCCGCCGCACGGCCGGCTCCGCCGCAGTCCCCTCGGGCGTCCATTCGCTCATGGACAGCATCCTAGCGCGGCGCCCGAACTGCGGCGAGCGGTTGCGCCGCCGTCGCGTGCGCTCCGCTACTGGTCGAAGACGATGCGCAGGCGCCGCCGGCCGCCGTGGTCCTGCACCTCCGAGCAGTCCGCCCGGTCGAGAACCAGCCGGCGCTGCACGGCCGTCATGTAGGCGTCGACGTCCTCGATGTCGTCGAGGCTCGCGGGCGGCGTCGGCGGCGGCATCTTCTCGAGGCTGACGCCGGCCGGCAGCATCGCCGTCAACGCCGCCATGGAATCGGTCGCCTCCACCGTCAGGTCGACGCCCTCACCGCCACCCTCGCGGCGCACCAGGTCGGCGACCTCCTCGGCCGCCAGCACCATCATGCCGGCGACGTCGCGCGCCATGCCGAGGCGGGCGGTGGCGTCGCGGACGAACGCTGTCATCTCCGGCAACTCGGCGGCGGTGAAGGCGCGGGCCCGCTTGCGGCGCTGGCCGAGGCCGAGCACCAGCGTCAGCACGACGGCGCAGACGATCGCCACCGTCAGGCTTGATCGCGTCAGCGCAAGGAGTTCCGGGGGCAGGCCGGCGAAGAAGCCGGGATAGGCGTCGTGCGCCATCACCAGCAGGATCGACAGGCCGACGACGAGGATGCGGCGGTTGTCGAGGGCGCGGGAGGCGATGACGAACAGGCCGTTCATGATGATGAAGGCGGCCGAGAACAACAGCACCGCCCCGGAGATCTCCTGCGGCACCATCAGGGCGGCGGCGCGCACGGGCGGCAGCAGGCTCATGGCGATGAGGATCAGGCCGGCGAGGATGCCGACGGCCCGCGACAGCACCCCGGCCGCCACCGACAGGCCGACGCTGCCGGAGAACGAGTTGGTGCCGAGCGAACCGAGGATCGCCGAGGTGAGCGTCGAGACGCCGTCGGAGAGGATGCCGCGGGCGATCTGCCGGTAGTCCGGCCGCCGCCAGCCAGGGGTGGCGGCGCGCTGGGCGGTCGTCACGTCGCCGGCGGTGCGCAACGCGCAGGCGAGGCCGGCGATGACGAAGCCCGGCAGCAGCGCGAGGTCGAAGGCGGGCACCGGAAAGAACGGCATCGGCACGTCGACGAGGCCGATCTCGTGCCAGGCCGGCAGGCGGGCGAGGTCGAACTCGCCGAAGAACGGCGCCGCGACGAGGCCGACGACGAGGCCGACGAGGGCGGCCAGCGTCTTCAGCGAGCCGGGCAGGTAGACGGCGGCGAAGATCATCACGATGACCGTCAGCGCCCCGAGGCCGGGCGAGGCGGCACGGTCGATCGCCGCCCCGTGCGGGTCGAGCGAAAAGATCAGCCGGAAGCCGACCATGCCGAGCAGGATGCCGATGGTGACGATGACGACGCCGGCGAGTTCCACCGAGACGAAGTGGCGGATGCGCCGCAGGATGAGCCCGAAGCCGATCTCGACCACGGCGGCGATCATCAGCATGCCGGCCATCAGCGGCAGGCCGCCGCGCTCCACCGCGAGCAGGATCGGCGGCATGTAGGCGGCGGTGAAGGTGGTGGGCACCAGCAGCCGCGAGCCGAGCGGACCGAGGCCCCGGCACTGCAGCAGCGTGCCGATGCCGAGCACCAGGAAGGCGAGGCCGATGAAGCGCTCGCCATCGACGCTGCCGGCGGGCAGGGCGTTGAGCACGATCACCGGGAAGGCGATGTTGATCGCCGTCAAAACGCCGACGTGCTGCGCGGCGCTGCCGACGAGGAGGCCGAGCGGCGGTCGCTTGTCGGGTCCGTAGACCGTCCGGGTGCCGTCGCTCATTGCCGGCGCACGATCCCGCCGTCCGCAGCGGACGCCCTCAGCCCGGTCGTCCGGTCCGTCCGCATCACCGCGCCGCCTCCCCCGCCAGACGTCGCGCCGGCCGTGGCGCGAGCGTGCCCCGCCACGGGTCCGGTGTAAACTGGGCCGGCGCGGCGGACGTAGTGGCAGACGTGGCGCACGCGAGGACGACGTCCAGGGTCGGCGGCCGCCATCGACCCGTCCGCATTTCGGTGCTAGCGCATCGTCCATGCCGACCGCCGCGCCCTTCGACCGCACGCTCCTCGCCGCCCGCCGCCGCCGCGCCCTCGCCCGCCATCCCGACGGCGGCGGCTTCCTGCGCGACGCCTTGGCGGACGACCTCGCCGAGCGGCTTTCGGCGGTGAAGCGCGACTTCGCCCGCGCCCTGGATCTCGGCAGCGGCGGCCGCGTCTCGGCGCTGCTGCGGGCCCGCGGCGTGCCTGAGGTCGTGCGCGCCGACGGGCTCGCCGCCGAGCCCGCCGGCGGCGGCCTGGCGGGAGGCGGGCCTGATCTGGTCCTCGACGAGGAGGCGCTGCCGTTCGCGGCCGGAAGCTTCGACCTCGTGGTGGCAACGCTGACCTTGCAGGCGGTGAACGACCTGCCCGGCGCGCTCATCCAGATCCGCCGCGCCCTGAAGCCCGACGGGCTGTTCCTTGCCGTGCTGCTCGGCGGCGACACGCTGACCGAACTGCGGACCGCGCTGATCGCCGCCGAGGCCGAGCTCACCGGCGGGGCGGCGGCGCGCGTCGCCCCCTTCGCCGGCCTGCAGGACCTCGCCGGCCTGCTGCAGCGGGCGGGCTTCGCCCTGCCGGTCGCCGACGTCGACCGGCTGACGGCGCGCTACGACAGCCTGTTCTCGCTCACCCGGGATCTTCGCGAGGCCGGGGCCACGAGCCCGCTCGCCGACCGCCCGCGCACGCCGCTGCGCCGCGCCGTGCTGCTGCGGGCGGCGGAGATCTATGGCGAGCGCTTCGCCGACCCCGACGGCCGGGTGCGGGCGACGCTCGACATCGTCTCGCTGTCCGGCTGGGCCCCGCACGAGAGCCAGCCCAAGCCGCTCAAGCCGGGCTCGGCGACGCACCGCCTGGCGGACGTGCTGAAGGGGGGCGGGTAGTCTTCTCGTATCGGGTTCGTGCCGGTCTGCCTCGTCCCGGGCGGCCTCGTCACGGTCTGCCGCGTCCCGGTCTGCCTCGTCCCCTGGGGCGATGCCGCACGTGATCGAGCCCGCCGAGTTTGCCGCCGCGGGTTCGACGTCGCGAGGCACGCGGACGCCGCCGCGAGTGACCCGCAACCTCCAGCGCGAATTGACACACGCTCCGCGCCCGGCGATGACGATAACACCCGAAGAGGCGACCCGCATGTCCCGCGCCTACCTGCCCTCGCCGCTGACGATGATCGCCACGCTCGCCGCCTTCGCGGTCGCGCTGGCCGCGGCCGCGGCCGCACGCTACGGGCTCGTCGAGAACACGCCGCTCGGCCACGCCTGTGAGGCCGGGGCGACGTCGCTCGCCTGCACCGTGCGCTATGCCGTCAACGAGGGCTTCCGGTCGCTGGTGCCGGGCATCGTCGCGGTCGTGCTCGGCCTCTGGTGCCTGTGGCGGCCGGGGCCGCTGCCGCTGGTGCTGACGGCGCTCGCCGCCGGGCTCGGGCTGATGCTGTTCAACGCCTGGCCGTCGGCGCTCGCCCTAACGCTGGCGCTGCTTACGCTCGCACGCCCCGCCAGGGCCTGAGGGCGAGGGCGAACAGCACGCCTTCGGCCGCGAACAGCAGCGCCTGCCAGTTCTCGACGCCCTCGCGGATGGCGACGCCGATGGCGACCGCGGCGATCAATGGCGCCAGCACCCGCTCGGGCCGCGTCAGCGCCACCCCCGCCGGCACCGCCAGGAAGGCGGCGACGGGCACTGCGAAGGCGGCGACGGGAAAATCGCGGTAGCGCGGATCGAGCAGCATCGCGAGCAGCCCGGCCGACAGCAGCAGGACGGTCGCGAGCAGCATCCAGCCGAGCATCGCCGCGAGCAGGCCCGGCGGACCGGAGCGGTCGCCGCCGAGCACGACGGCGAGCCGCGGCCAGCGCAGGTCGCGCGACAGCGCCAGCGGCACCGCCACCATCAGGATCAGCGTCAGGCCGAGGGTGGCGAAGGCGAAGGCCCAGTCCCAGTTGTCGAGGCTGACGAGCGGCATCTCGACGAGCCACCACGGCAGGGCGACGCCCGCGACGACGGCGACGAGGCCGAGCCGGAGCGGCTCGGTCGACAGGGCGCGGCGGCCCATCACCAGCATGCCCGTGGCGGCGAGCACGCCGAGCAGGCCCTGCCAGAGCCAGTACGGCCGGTCGAGCAGCGGCTCACCCCAAGCGAACTTCAGGCCGAGGGCGTCGTCGAAGAGGCCCCAGTGACCGCCGACGGTGCCCTCGAGCTGGCGCTTCCACGGCTGGTCCTTCGCCTCGATGAGGTTGTAGTCCCAGCCGTTTTCCTTCGACAGCGCGATGATGTCGGAGAGGTAGCGCGCCTGGTTCGCCGGCGACGGCAGCGCGTCCTCGCGCATCCGCCCGGCGCTCGGCCAGCCGGTCTCGCCGATGACGATCTCGCGGCCGGGGAACAGCGTGCCGACGTGGCGGCGGATCTCGGCGACGTGTTCCTTCGCATGGTCGACGCCGACCGGATCGTCCTCCCAGTAGGGCAGGATGTGGACGGTGACGAAATCGATGCCGTCGGCGAGGGGGACGTTACGCTCCCAGAATTCCCAGACGTCGGCATAGGTGACCGGCACGCCGGCGTTGTCGCGCACCTCGGCGATCGCGGCGGCGAGTTCCTCGACCGGAAGGTCGCGGCGCAGCAGCACCTCGTTGCCGACGACGATCGCGCGGATGACGTCGGGGTATTCCTTGCCGAGCTCGATCGCCCGCTTGATCTCGGTGGCGTTGTCGGCGCGGTTGCGGCCGAGCCAGATGCCCATCAGGAGCTTCAGCCCGTGCTTGCGGGCGAGCGCGGGTGCCGCGTCGAGGCCCTGGCCGACGGAATAGGTGCGCAGGCAGTCCGTCGACAGTGCGAGTGCCGCGAACTGCCGGTCGATCTGGTCCGGCGGGATGACAAGGCCCGCCTGGAACGGCGACTGCGTGCCCTCGTAGGGGGCGTAGGAGAGACAGGCGATCTTCTCGCCCGGTGCCAGCGGTGGCGGCGGCAGCGCGGCGGGGCGGCCGAGCGCCCACCAGGCGAGCGCCACCAGCAGCGGAACGGCGATGGCGACGGCGAGGCCATAAAGGCGGGTGCTGCCCGAACGGGTAGGCGCGGTGAGCGGCGTCTGCATACCGGGGGAAGCCCTTCGGAGACGGCCGTCGGACGCGCGGTCGGGGCGCCCGCCTCTTCCGTTCCGGCCCGCCTTCGGCCATATAGACCGCGGGGCGAGCGTGCAACCGATCGACCGCGGCACCGGCCGCGTCGCGGCGTCGCCCGTCCCTGCAGCACCCACACCCGGACAGGCCGGAACCAGCGATGGGCGACCGCCTCCCCGTCTTCAAGATGAACGGCATCGGCAACCGCATCGCGGTGGTCGACCTGCGCGCGCATCTCGCCGCCGGCGGGGCGCCGCTGACGGAGGCCGAGGCGAAGGCGCTAGCCGCCCCGTCGCGCGGGCTCGGCTTCGACCAGCTGATGGCCCTGCATCCCGGCCGCGGTGGCGCCGATGTCGTCGTCGCCATCCACAATTCCGACGGCACGCCGGCCGGCGCCTGCGGCAACGGCATGCGCTGCGTCGCCGACGTGCTGTTTGCCGGGACCAACGCCGACCGGCTCATCGCCGAGACGACCGCCGGGGCGCTGGCGATGACGCGCGGGCCGCGGCCGCTGACCTACACGATCGACATGGGACCGGCCCGCTTCGGCTGGGCCGACGTGCCGCTCGCCCACGCCGTCGCCGATACTGGTACGGTGGACATACCACTTGGCGGCAACGACGCGGCCGAACTCGGCCCCGCCGCCTGCGCCAGCATGGGCAATCCGCACGCGGTGTTCTGGGTGAGCGACCCGCCGGCGATCGACCTCTCCCGGCTCGGCCCGATGATCGAGACGCATCCGCTGTTTCCCGACCGCGTCAACGTCTCGTTCGTGCGCGTCGACGGTCCGGACGCGGTGACGGCCCGCGTCTGGGAGCGCGGCGCCGGCGCGACGCTCGCCTGCGGCTCGGCCGCCTGCGCCATCGCCGCGCTGGCCGCCCGCAGCGGCCGCACGGGGCGAGCCGTGCGGGTGTCGCTGCCCGGCGGCAACCTCGACATCGAGATCCGCCCGGGCGACGGCCACATCCTGATGACCGGCCTCGTCGAGACGGAGGCCGTCGGCAGCATCGACCGCGAGACGCTTACCGTCGACCTCGGCCGGGCGGCGGCCTGATGGGCGTCTCCGTCCTCACCTTCGGCTGCCGGCTGAACACGGCGGAGTCAGAAGTCATCCGCCGCGAGGCGGAGGCGGCCGGCCTCGGTGAGGCGATCGTCGTCAACACCTGTGCCGTTACCGGCGAGGCGGTGCGCCAGGCGCGCCAGGCGATCCGCCGCGCCCGCCGCGAGAACCCAGGCGCCCGCATCGTCGTCACCGGCTGCGCCGCCCAGATCGAGCCGGCCACCTTCGCCGGCATGGACGAGGTCGACCTCGTGCTCGGCAATGCCGAGAAGCTGTCCGGTGCGTCGTGGCGCAAGGTGGCGGGGCCGGACTTCGGGCTCAGTGGCGCCGAGAAGGTGCTCGTCGACGACATCATGAGCGTGCGCGAGACCGCCGCCCACCTGATCGACGGCCTCGACGGGCGCACCCGTGCGTTCGTGCAGGTGCAGAACGGCTGCGACCACCGCTGCACCTTCTGCATCATCCCGTTCGGCCGCGGCCCGTCGCGCTCGGTGCCGATGGGTGCCGTCATCGACGAGGTCCGCCGCATCGCGCTCGCCGGCACGGCCGAGGTGGTGCTGACCGGCGTCGACCTCACCGCCTATGGATCGGACCTGCCCGGCACGCCGCGGCTCGGCGATCTCGTGGCGAAGATCCTGAAGCTGGTGCCGGAACTGCCGCGCTTGCGCATCTCCTCGATCGATTCCGTCGAGGCCGACCCGGCGCTGCTCAGGGCGATCGCCGACGAGGAGCGGCTGATGCCGCATCTGCATCTGTCGCTGCAGGCCGGCGACGACATGGTGCTGAAGCGCATGAAGCGCCGCCACCTCACCGCCGATGCGGTCCGCTTCTGCGAGGAGGCGAGGCGGCTGCGCCCCGACATGGTGTTTGGCGCCGACCTCATCGCCGGCTTCCCGACCGAAACGGAGGCGATGTTCGAGAACACGCTCGCCCACGTCGACGATTGCGGGCTGACCTTCCTGCACGTCTTCCCGTTCTCCGCCCGCCCTGGCGTGCCGGCCTCCCGCATGCCGCAGGTGCCGGGCGACGTCGCCCGCGAGCGCGCCCGCCTGCTGCGCGAGCGCGGAGCGGCGCGGCTTTCCGCCCATCTCGCCGGCGAGGTCGGCCAGCACCGCCAGGTGCTGGTGGAGACCGACGGCGTCGGCCGGACGGAACATTTCGCGCCCACCCTCATTCCCGGCGGGCGCGCCGGCGAGATCGTGCCGGCACGCATCACCGGTCACGGCGGCGGCCGGCTGATGGCCGAGGCCCTCGTGGCCCAAGCCGCCTGAAAGCGAGCATGAGCGAACCCCGCAAGCCCGGCCTGTTCGGCCGCCTGTTCGGCTTCGGCGAGACGCCGCCGCCGCCGGCCCCCGAGACGCCCACGCCGGAGGCGACACCACCGGCCGCCGAGACGCAGCCGGCGGCCCCCGAGCCCGTCGCCGAACCGATGGCGCCCGAGCCGCCGCCGATCGCGGCGGCGCCCGTGGCCGCAGTGCCCCCGCCCGTCGAGGCGCCCGCGGCGCCCGCCCGGCCGTTCTTCGCCGCCCCCGCCCCGCCGCCGGCGCCCGCGCCCGAGGCGCCGAAGGAGAGCTGGATCGCCCGCCTCGGCAAGGGGCTGAAGCGCTCGTCGTCTGCTTTCGGCGACAAGCTCGGGGCGCTGTTCACCAAGCGCAAGCTCGACACCACGACGCTCGACGACCTCGAGGACCTCCTGATCGAGAGCGACCTCGGCGTCGACACCGCGGCGGCGATCGTCGCCCGCGTCGCCGCCGGGCGCTACGAGAAGGGCATCGGCGAGGACGACGTCCGCGCCATCCTCGCGGAAGAAGTCTCCGCCCGCCTGATGCCGGTGGCGAAACCCCTCGTCATCGACCCGGCGCGCAAGCCGCACGTCGTGCTCGTCGTCGGCGTCAACGGTTCCGGCAAGACGACGACGATCGGTAAGGTCGCCGCCCGGCTCCGGCGCGAGGGCAAGTCGGTGATGCTCGCCGCCGGCGACACCTTCCGCGCCGCGGCGATCGAGCAGCTGAAGATCTGGGGCGAGCGCACCGGCTCGGCCGTGGTGGCGCGGCCGCAGGGCTCGGACGCCTCGGCGCTCGTCTTCGACGCCTTCCGGGAGGCGACGGCGGCCGGGGTCGACGTGCTCCTGATCGACACCGCCGGCCGGCTGCAGAACCGTACCGAGCTGATGGCCGAGCTCGAGAAGGTGATCCGCGTCATCCGCAAGCAGGACGCATCGGCGCCGCACGACGTGCTGCTCGTCCTCGACGCCACCACCGGCCAGAACGCCCTGCAGCAGGTGGAGATCTTCGGCCGCATGGCCGGCGTCACCGGCCTCGCGATGACCAAGCTCGACGGCACGGCCCGCGGCGGCATCCTCGTGGCGATTGCCGCCAAGCACAAAATCCCGGTGCACTTCATCGGCGTCGGCGAAGGCATCGATGACCTCGCCCCCTTCGACGCCGCCGACTTCGCCCGCGCTATCGCCGGCGTCGAGAAGTAGGCGAGCGACCGCCGCACGGACCACCCGCCGGCCGGCGCCGGCCCGGGGACCGGCGATTGACGGCGGTCGCGGCCGGGCGCAGCCTGCCCCCTTGGACAGAAGGCCGCAGTGGCGTGCACCGCCGGTAGCGGCCCGTCCGTCGCCCTGGGAGGGCGTGGGGAGGAACGCCGTGCCGTCATCCGACAGATCCGTCTTCGTCACCGGCGGGGCCACCGGCATCGGCGTCGCCACCGTGGCCGCCTTCGTCCGCGACGGCCGCAAGGTCGGCGTGCTCGACACCAACATTTCCGCGGGCAAGGCCCTGGAGGAGCGCTTCGGGCGCGGCGCCTGCCGCTTCTTCGCCGGCGACGTCCGTCGCGGCGCCGACCTCGGTGCGGCCGTCAAGGCGACCGAGGCGGCGTTCGGGCCCCTCGGCGTCGTCTTCGCCAATGCCGGCATCCACCGCTTCAACTCGATCCTCGACGTCACCGACGCCGACCTCGACCTCGTCGTCGACATCAACATCAAGGGCACGGTCAGGACGCTCGCCGCCACCGTGCCGCGGCTCAAGGCGGCCGGCGGCGGCGCTGTCGTCATCAACGCCTCCGACCAGGCGCTGATCGGCAAGCGCAACTCGCTCGTCTACGGGCTGACCAAGGGGGCGCTCGGGCAGATGACGAAGAGCCTGGCGCTCGACCTCGCGCCGCACAGCATCCGCGTCACCGCCGTCTGTCCGGGCACCACCCGCACGCCGCTGACGGACGCGATCTTCGACCGCATGGCCGATCCGGCCGCCGCCTGGGCGGCAGAGGCCTCGACCTATCCGGCGGGCCGCGTCGGCACGCCGGAGGACGTCGCCGAGCTCGTCGTCTTCCTCGCCTCCGACCGCGCCTCCTTCATCACCGGCTCGCTGCACTCCGTCGACGGCGGCCTCACGGCCGGCTGAGGCCTCAGGCGGGCGCGACGGTGCCGGCGGCGACCGTGAAGCGCTGCGAGGGGGCGCCGACGAGGTCGAACAGGGCGGTGTCGGTGCCGGTCATGAAGGTCTGGGCGCCGAGGCGCGACAGGCGGGCGAACAGGCCGCCACGCCGGCGGGCGTCGAGATGGGCGGCCACTTCGTCGAGCAGCAGCAGCGGCGTGCGGCCGGTGAGCGCGGCGACGAGTTCGGCGTGGGCGAGCACCAGCCCGATCAAAAGCGCCTTCTGTTCGCCGGTGGACGACAGCGCCGCCGGCATCGCCTTCTCGCGGTGGTGGACGACGAGGTCGGAGCGGTGCGGGCCGTCGAGGGTGCGGCCTGCGGCGCGGTCGCGGGCGCGGCCGGCGCGCAAAGCCGCGCGCAGGCCGTCCTCCACGGCGGTGGCGGGGCGGGCGGCGAGGTCGTCGTCGATGGCACCGGCGAGCGCCAGCACCGCGACGGGGAAGTCGGCGCCGTCGGCGGCCGCCGCCAGCCGCTCCAGGCAGCCGACGACCTCGCGGCGGGCGGCGGCGACGGCGACGCCGGTCTCGGCGAGCTGGGTCTCCACCGCGTCGAGCCAGCGCGCCTCGCCGCCCTGCTCGA
>CAZDCR010000013.1:0-3042 GCA_964503995.1 uncultured Segnochrobactrum sp. | reverse complement strand
TCGGCGAGCTGGGTCTCCACCGCGTCGAGCCAGCGCGCCTCGCCGCCCTGCTCGAGCAGGCGGTTGCGCTCCGTCATCGCCCGCTCGTAGGCCGAGACGCGCGCCGCGTGGCCGCCGTCGACGGCGAGCACGAGGCGGTCGAGGAAGCGGCGGCGGTCGCCGGGCGGGCCGGTGAAGAGCCCGTCCATCGCTGGCGTCAGCCAGAGCACGGAGAGGAGGCGCGACAGCGTCTCGGCCGTGGCGTCCTGGCCGTCGACGCGCACGCGCCGGGCCCGGCCGAGATCGCCCTCGACGAGACCGGTGCCGATCGCCGTCTCGCCGTCGGCGCCCGCGAGCGTCGCCGCCACCGCCCAGGCGCCGGACGAGCCGCGGCGCGCCACCGCCTCGTTGGCGGCGCGACGGAAGCCGCGGCCGGGCGAGAGGAAGGAGACGGCCTCGAGGAGGTTGGTCTTGCCGGCGCCGTTGTCGCCGACGAGCACCACCGCGCCGGGGCCGAGCCCCAGCACCAGACGGCCGTAGTTGCGGAAATCGGTGAGCCGCAGCGTCGACAGGAACGGCGCAGCCGTGCCGGGCCGGTTGGTCTCCGTCACACCCGCATCGGCATGAGCACGAAGAGCGCGCTCTCGTCGCCGCCGTCCTGGATCAGTGTCGGCGAACCCGGGTCGGCGAGGCGGAAGCGCATTGTGCCGCTGCCGATCTGGTCGGCGATGTCGAGGAGGTACTTGGCGTTGAAGCCGATCTCGAGCGCTTCGTCCTCATAGTCGGCCGGCACCTCTTCGGTGGCCGAGCCGGAGTCCGGATTGTTGACGGCGAGCACCAGCTTGCCCTCGGAGATCGACAGCTTCACCGCCCGGCCGCGCTCGCTCGACACCGTCGAGACGCGGTCGACGGCGGTCTTGAAGTCGTCGCGCTCGACGGCGAGCTCCTTGTCGTTGCCCTGCGGGATGACGCGGGCATAGTCGGGGAAGGTGCCGTCGATCAGCTTCGAGGTCAGCACCACCGTGCCGATCGAGATGCGCAGCTTCGCCTCCGACAGCTCCACCGTGGCTGTCGCCTCGGGGTCGTCGATGAGGTTCTTGATCTCGCCCACCGTCTTGCGCGGCACGATGACGCCCGGCATGCCGGCCGAGCCCTCGGGCGCGGCGATGTCGGCCTGGGCGAGGCGGTGGCCGTCGGTGGCGACCGCCCTCAGCGTCGGCCCGCCGCGGCCGTCGAGGGTGTGGAGGTAGATGCCGTTCAGGTAGTAGCGCGTCTCCTCGGTGGAGATGGCGAACTGGGTGCGGTCGATAAGGCGGCGGAGGTCGGCCGCCTTCATCTCGAAGCGGTGCGTGAACGGCCCGGCGGTGATGTCGGGGAAATCCGTCTCCGGCAGCATCTGCAGGCTGAAGCGCGAGCGGCCGGAGCGGATCGACAGGTTCGCCCCGTCGGGCGCCGTCTCGAGCGACACCTGGGCCCCGTCCGGCAGCTTGCGGACGATGTCGTGCAGGAGGTGCGCCGGCACGGTGGTGGCGCCGGGCTGCTCGACCACCGCCGGCGTCGTCTCGGTGATCTCGAGGTCGAGGTCGGTCGCCTTCAGGCGCACCTCGCCGCCGTCGGCGCGCACCAGCACGTTGGAGAGGATCGGGATGGTGTTGCGGCGCTCGACGACACGGTGCACGTGCGAGAGCGTCTTCAGCAGGTGAGCCCGCTCCAGGGTCGCGCGCATCAGTGTCGGTCCGTCTTCGGGGTCAGGAAAAGGGACCGGCGCCGAGGACCAGCGCCGGGGGTGCAGAACCTGCCCGCTGACGGCGCCGGATGCAAGCGCGGAGGTGCCGGAGGTGCCCGCCGAGGCTCCCGAGCCGTCCCTCAGCGCGACGGCTCGTCCTCGATCTGGCGCTTCAGGAGCTCGATGTCGTCGGCGAGACGGGTGTCCGTCTTGGCGAGCTCGTCGATCTTGCGCACCGCGTGCAGCACCGTCGTGTGGTCGCGGCCGCCGAAGCGCCGGCCGATCTCCGGCAGCGAGCGCGGCGTCAGCACCTTGGCGAGATACATGGCGATCTGCCGCGGCCGGACGATCGCCTGGGTGCGCCGGGCGGAGACGAGGTCGGTCTTCGGGATCGAGTAGTGGCGGGCGACGACGCGCTGGATGTCTTCGATGCGGACGCGGCGCGCCTCGCGCTGCTTCAGGAGGTCGCGCAGGACGGTCTCGGCCATCTCGATCGAGATCGGCGCGCCGGTCAGCTGGTTGTGGGCGACGAGACGGTTCGCCGCGCCCTCGAGGTCGCGCCCGTTGGTGGCGACGGCGCGGGCGACGAAGTCGATCACCGCCTCCGGCACCTCGACGCCGGGGAAGGCGACGCGCTGGGCGGCGAGGCGCTGGGCGAGGATGCGCCGGCGCAGCTCCGCATCCGGCGGCATCAGTTCGACGAGCAGCCCGCCGGCGAGGCGCGAGCGGACGCGGGCGTCGAGGGACTCGAGCTCGCTCGGCGGCCGGTCGCCGGCGACCACCACCTGGCGGGCACCGTCGATCAGGGCGTTGAGGGTGTGGCAGAACTCGGCCTGGCTGCGGTCGCCCTGCAGGAACTGCATGTCGTCGATGATGAGGAGGTCGATCTCGCGCAGCGCGTCCTTGAAGTTGAGCGCCGTGTGCGCCTGCAGCGCCGTGACGAAGCGGTACACGAAGTGCTCGGCGGTGAGATAGAGCACCCGCCGGCCGCCGGCGCGCTGCGCCTCGCCGGCGATCGCCTGCAACAGGTGCGTCTTGCCGAAGCCGACGGGGGCCTGAACGAACAGCGGGTTGAACGGCACCGCCTCGCCCGGACGGGCACCGGCGACCTGCCGGGCGGCGGCGAGTGCCAGCGCGTTGGTGCGGCCCTCGAGGAAGGTGTCGAAGGTGAAGCGCGGATCGAGCGGCGAGCCGGCGAGGGCGGACTCGCGTCCCCCTTCACTGCGGCCCGCATCGGAGCGGCCACCTTCGTAGCGGCTGCCCTCGGCGCGGCCGGCCGGCCGGGCGGAGCCGCCGGTGCCGGACGCCGTCCGGCGCTGGCCCTCCGCGCGGCGCGG
>CAZDCR010000012.1:0-31851 GCA_964503995.1 uncultured Segnochrobactrum sp. | reverse complement strand
GGCCACCCGTGTCGCGCATCGCCCGTGTCGCGCATCGCCCCGGGGGCGTCAAGCGAGCGGGGTTGACCCGGGCCGACCGCTGATCGACAAAGCGGCCGTCCGCGGCTGCGCCCCGTCTCATGCAGGTCGAATCATGCAGGTCGAACGGCTGTCGATCCCCGACGTGATGGTGCTGACGCCGAAGCGCTTCGGTGATGCGCGCGGCTTCTTCGTCGAGACCTGGAGCCGGCGCGTCTACGCCGACGCGGGCATCGACGTCGACTTCGTCCAGGACAATCACTCCCTGTCGCGCACTGCCGGCGTGATCCGCGGCCTGCACTTCCAGACGGACCCGTCGCCGCAGGGCAAGCTCGTGCGCGTCGTGCGCGGCAGCATCCTCGACGTCGCTGTCGACGTTCGCCACGGCTCGCCGAGCTTCGGCCGCTTCGTCAGCGCGGAGCTGTCCGCCGAGAACGGCCGCCAGATGTGGGTGCCGGTCGGCTTCGCCCACGGCTTCTGCACGCTGGAGCCCGACACCGAGGTGATCTACAAGGTCACCGGCTACTACGACGCGGCGGCCGACAAGGGCCTCGCCTTCGACGATCCGGACCTCGCGATCCCCTGGCCCGTCGCGTCGGAAAAGGCCACCGTCTCCGACAAGGACCGGCATCATCCGCGGCTCGCGGCGCTGCCCGTCCACTTTCGCTACCGCCCCGCATCCTGACGGCGCAGTTGCGCCGGGGCGGCGTTTGAATTATCCGCCGGGGATCGGCGTGACCGCGATCCGCGCCGGCGCTACACCGGTGGGCCGCGTCCGGTCGGTGAGCCCACGGCGTTCGCCCGATGCGGAGCCGCCGGGCGCTTTGTGACCTGGGTCTTTTGGGGCGAAATGGACGGTGCACCGCAGTGGTCGATTTCGGCTCGCCTCGTCACGATGCGCGAGATCGAACAGACCGTCGACGGGTTCCGGGCCACGGGCCACGACCCCCGCATCATCTGTGATCTCGCCCAGCCGCAGCCCCCCGGCTGGTATCTCGTCGAGCTCGACGTGGAGACCGACGGCGATTCGCTTTCGCGCGTCTTCGTCGATCTCGGCAAGGGCTTCGGCGAGCACAGCGGGACGGTGCTGCGCACTGGTAGCGACGGCACCCGGCGGGCGGTGTTCCGCTCGCCCAAGCGCTTCCGCCGCATTCGCATCGATCCCTGCGAAGCCGCCGTAAACTTCCGCATCACCGACGTCCGCTTCGAGGCGATCGAGGCGACGAGCGCGCTCGGGCAGCGGCTGCGGCTCGATTCCGGCATGGAAATCCTCGCGGATCCGACGCGACCGGTGACGACCCGGTCGATCTCGCCGCGGGTCGCTCGCGCAATCCGCCCGGTGCCCGGCGAGATCGTCGCCAGCCAGGACTGCGAGTGGGAGGGCTCGGTCCTGCGCATGACCGGGGCTGCGCCGGCGGTGACGATCCGGCTCGCCCAGTCGATGCGCCGGGGCTGGCACGGCATCGTGCTGCGTGCCGAGAATGACGCGGGCGCCGAGGTGACGCTCTCGTTCGGCTTCGTCGGTGGCGTCTACAACTGGACACGGGTGAAGCTCGACCGCAGCCCCGACGGCCTGCACACCACCTGGGTCTACCTGCCGACGCGCGTGGTGCGCCTGCGCATCTGGGCGACCGGCGAGACCGACGGCATGACGATCAACCGGCTCGAGACGACGCCGGCCGGCAAGCCCTGGGGGGCGGTGCACCGCCGTCGCACGCGCTCCGGCATCCTCATCGTCGATCAGAAGGCTCAGGAAGCGGCGCGGCGTCCCCCGTGGGCCGTGCAGGCGACGCTGGAGGAGAGCCACGACATCGAGCCGGTCGGCTCCGGCTTCCGGGCCCTCTCCCACCGTGCCTGGTTCCAGCTGCGCTTCAACGCCCCGCTGCTGCCCGGCTGGTACCGCGTCGAGGCGCGCATCCAGACCGACCCGATGGTGCGGCCGCGCGTCCGCTTCGATTTCGGCGACGGGCCGGAGGGGTTGCCCATCCGGCTTGCCCGCGAGCATCCGCCGATGTTCTCGGCCTTCTGCCGCGTGCCGAAGCCGTTGCAGGCGTTGCGCTTCGAGCCGTGCGACCACCCGACCGGGTTCGTCGTCGACACCTTTGCGGTCCGCAAGATCCCGTTCTGGAAGGTGGCGCGGCGGGCGCTCGGCTCGGCCATCAAGCACTTCCGTGCCGACCCCGTCCGGTTCCGCCGCTTCGTGCGGGACGCGGCGATGTCGATCATGCAGCCGAAGCGGGTTGAGAACTTCTCCAGCGCCTCGAGCCTCTACTGGGCCTCGAGCAACCGCGACATCCGCTACAATCTCTGGCAGGCGAGCTTCGACTATGACGAGCACCGCCACCGCGCAGGCGTCACCGAGCGGGCGGAGGCGCTGACGGCGCGGCCGCGGTTCACGCTGCTGATGCCGCTGTCGACCGGTCGCCCGGCGCTCGTCGAGGCGGCGATCGCCGCGGTCAGCGAGCAGATCTGGCCCGAATGGGAGTTGTCGATCGCGCTTGATCGCGACATCGACCCGGAGGTCGCGGAAGTCTGCGACACCTGGAGCGCCCGTGACCGTCGCATCCTGGTGCGCCGCGTCGCCGCCGGATCGGGAGTCTCGGCGGCCGCGAACGCGGCTCTCGCCGCCGCCACCGGCACGCATGTGGCGGTGATCGGCGAGACGGAGCGGTTGCGGCCGCACGCACTCGCCGAGCTCGCACTGGCGCTCGAAAGCCGGCCGGACGCCGAGGTGATCTACTCCGACGAGGATACCCTCGACGAGGACGGCGGCCGCAGCGATCCGCATTTCAAGCCGGCCTGGAGCGAGGACCTGTTCCGCTCCTGGAACTATCTCGGCCGCCCGACCCTGCTCAACACCGCGACGGTGCGGGCGGCGGGAGGCTTTCGCCGCGCCGTCGAGGCGGCGCAGGAGTTCGATCTGCTTCTGCGCATCGTCGAGCGCGTCGACCCCGGCTCGATCGTCCACCTGCCGAAGGTGCTGTGCCACCGCTATGCCGGCCAGCGCCCGGAAACCCCCGGCTCGACGGCGAGCGAAGCCTTCGGTGCCGGCCGCGTCGCCCTCGAGGAGCACCTGCAGCGGGCGGGCATCCAGGGCTCGGTGCTGGCGGTGCCGGAATTCCCCTCGTACCGCGTGCGGCGGGCGGTTGCGGCGCCGGCCCCGGCCGTGACGCTGATCGTGCCGACGCGCGACCGGCCGGATCTGCTGCGGCCCTTCCTTACCTCGCTGTTCGAGCTCACCGACTATCCGAACTTCAGCCTGGTGCTGATCGACAACGGCACCGTCGACACCGAGGCGCTGGCGCTGCTGGCGGCGGCCGGAGAGCGCGACAACGTCACGGTTGTGCGCGACGAATCGCCGTTCAACTACTCCCGCCTCAACAACCGCGCCGTTGCGTTGGCCGAGAGCCCGCTGATCGGGCTCCTCAACAACGACGTCAAGATCACCCACGCCGACTGGCTGACCGAGATGGTGAGTCACGCGCTCCGCCCGGACATCGGCTGCGTCGGCGCCAAGCTCTTCTACCCCGACGGCCGCATCCAGCACGCCGGCGTCGGCCTCGGCATCAGCGGCGTCGCCGGCCACGTCCACCATCTCTTCCCGCGCGATTCCACCGGCTATTTCGGCCGGCTGTCGGTGGTGCATGACTTCTCCGCCGTAACCGGCGCGGTGATGGTGATGCGCAAGGCGGTCTACGAGGAGGCCGGCGGCCTCGACGAGACCAACCTGACGGTGGCCTACAACGACATCGATCTCTGCCTGAAGATCCGCCAGAAGGGCTACCGCATCCTCTGGACCCCCTTCGCCCGGCTGATCCACTACGAATCGGCCTCGCGCGGCCTCGACATGGCGCCGGAAAAGCGCACCCGCTACGAGATGGAGGTCGCCTACATGCGGGCCGCGTGGGGCGTGACGCTGATGACGGACCCGTTCTATTCGTCGAACTTCGATCTCAACCGGCCCGACTTCATGCCGGCGACGTGAGCGACCCGGCATGTCTCCCCGCCCCGGCCGCCGGATCGTCTTCCTCCACCTCTTCAAGTGCGGCGGCACCACGGTGATCGAACGGCTGCGCTCGCGCCTCGGGGCCAGCGCAGTCCTGCACGTCAAGGACGTCCACGCTTTCGATGCGTCTCTGCGGGAGAGCCCTGCGGCGCTGGCGGAGAGCAAGGCGGTGGTCGGCCACCTGAGCCTGCCGATCCTCGAGACGCATTTCGCCGACTGGGCGTGGGTGACGGTGCTCCGCGACCCCGTCGACCGAATGCTGTCGCAGTATCACCACTTTCGTCGGGAAGCTGGGGCTCTCGGGGTAATGGGCGACGAGGCTGACGGCGACCATGGTTTCCGGGTCCGCTTCTGCGCCGAGAACGATCTCCTGGCGTTTGCCACGAGCGAGGATCCGCGGTTGACCGTCTATACGCGCAACTACATGACGCGGAAGCTCGCCGGGGTCACCCGTCGGCGTCGCTCGCAGCTCGGCGAGAAGGCGCGCGTGACGGCCATCGCCAACCTGCCGCGCTTCGCCGCCGTCGGCACCACCGACACTCTCGATGAGACGTTCCTGCCCGCTCTGGACGACATGATGGGCCGGCGCCCCAACCTCGTCGATCGTCTCCGGCCCCGGGCGAACGTCTCCGCCGCGCGTCAGGGTCGCCGCCCGCCTCTCGACGGCGCCGCGCTCGAGGCGATCCTCGCCCACAACGCCGCCGATATCGCGCTCTACGCGGCGGCTCGCTGGTTCGACGCGACGCGGCAGCCGCTGCCGTCCCTCCCGTCGTCTGTCGACCCGCATCAGGGGGAGCGGCCATGAGCCTCGTTTCCGCCGCACCACCGCTCAAGGTAACGACACCGCCCGAAACCCTGCCGATTCCCGGCTATCGCGGCAACGAGGGCATCGGCGCGGCACTCGCGACCCAGTTCCGCGTCATCTGGGCGCTGACGCTGCGCGACTTCCGCACGAAAATCCTCGGCCACAAGCTTGGCGCGTTCATGGCGCTCGCCGAGCCCTTCTTCTTCGTGCTGTCGGTGTCGTTCGCCGTTTCGTTCATCGACAAGCAGGCGAAGATCGGCACCAGTTTCATTCTCTTCTTCGCTACCGGCGTCATCCCGTTCAACTCCTATCGTCGAGTGACAAAAGAAGTTCGCTCGTCGATCAAGCGCTACAAGAAGTGCCTTTACATTCCGATTGTTCGGCCGATTGACCCGTTTATCGCTGCAGCGATCATTCAGCTTCTCCTCTATATCGTTATCTATTTGATATTTTTTATCGGATACTATCTCGTCAATGGCTATGGACTGCCGCACGATTGGGGTGCAACATTTTTCCCGCTGGTGATTTGTGCGCTGCTGGGGCTCGGCAGCGGCCTCATCAACACGGCGATTTGCTCGTATTTCCCCCCGTGGGACAAGTTTTTCGCCATCCTGATGATGCCGCTGTTTCTGATCTCCGGCGTCCTGCACCCGCTCCATACGTTCCCAAGCTACGTCCAGGATATTCTATACTGGAATCCGCTGGCGCATGCGGTGGTGGCTTCGCGGAATGGGTATTACGATATCTATGAATACCCCTTCTATGATCCCTACTATTTCGTCGGCTTCTCGGTGACGACCCTGTTCATCGGGCTGGTTGCAGAGCGCTTCGCGCGCCGGCGCATCCTGGAGACGTCGTGACGGCTGCCCGGCGAAGCGGCAACGAAGTCTCCACCACGTCGGCAACTCCATCACGTCCGGAGGCGTTGGCTCCTCGCGTGGCCTTGCGGGCCTCGCCGAGGTGTCGATAGTGCTGACGGTGCGACGGGCTGATCGCACGCGAAAAGAGCTGCAGGGGAGGCTGGGAGTGAGCAAGGCACCGATCAGGAAGGCCGTGGTTCCGGTAGCGGGCCTCGGAACGCGCTTCCTCCCCGCGACGAAGTCGATGCCGAAGGAGATGCTGACGGTCGTCGACCGGCCGGTCATCCAGTACGTCTTCGACGAGGCGCGCGCGGCCGGCATCGAGCACATCGTCTTCGTCACCGGGCGCAACAAGGCAGTGATCGAGGACCACTTCGACATCGCCTACGAGCTCGAGGACACCCTGCGCGAGCGCAACAAGCGCGATGCCCTGGCGATCCTCGAAGCGGCGCGGCCGCTGGCGGGCCAGACGAGCTTCACCCGGCAGCAGGCCCCCCTGGGTCTCGGGCACGCGGTGTGGTGCGCACGCGAGATCATCGGCCGGGAGCCTTTCGCGCTGCTTTTGCCGGACGTCCTCATCAAGGCGGATCGCGGCTGCCTTTCGCAGATGATGGACGTCTATGGCGAGCGTGGCGGCAACGTCATCGCCGTCGAGCCCGTGCCAGAGGACCAGACGCACCAGTACGGCGTGGTCAAGATCGGCGCCGGCGGCGACCGGGTCTATGACGTCATCGGCATGGTGGAGAAGCCGCCGCGCGGTACCTCTCCGTCCAACCTCATCATCACAGGCCGATACCTGCTGCAGCCGGAAATCTTCGACCTCCTGGAGACGCAGGAAGCCGGAGCGGGTGGCGAGATCCAGCTGACCGACGCGATGCTGCAGCTGATGAAAACGCAGCCCCTGACAGCGCTCGAGTTCGAGGGTCGCACTTACGACTGCGGCTCGAAGATCGGCTTCCTGATGGCCAATCTCGCCTATGCCGCGACGCATCCGGAGCTCGGGGCTGAGTTCCGCGCCACCGCCGGGGAATACCTCTCCAAGCTCTGATGCACGCGCGGCGACGGTGATGGACAGGCCGCAGCCCTTCCGCCATCCTCGCCGCGCCGGACCGAACCCCTGGACCCCTGCCTGCACCGGAAGTCCCAAATGTCGCGATCGTCGCCCCTGCCCCGATACGCACTCGGGCTCGCCAGCCGCGCCCCTCTCACCGTCGCCCTGGCGGCGGCGGCGCTCCTGTCTGTCGCCACGTTCGGTGGGCCGGCCCTGGCCCAGGACGACGAGTTTCCCGGACCCGACAGCCCGGAGTGCACTTGGGCGGGCGAGCGCATTCTGGGCCTGTTGTGGCGGGACGACATCCGCACGGCGACCGACTTCATCGACCTCTACGATCGCTTCGACTGCCCGTCCGAACACATTCCCGCGGCCTTCCGCTGCCTCGTGAAGGTCGGTGTCAGCCCCGAGCAGGGCGACCCCGGTCTGCCGACGCGGGCAAACGCCTGCTGGGCCAATCCCGCGCTCGATCCCGCGTCCCTCAAACCTTCCGCCGCTCCGGCATCAGAGGGGGGCGAGGCGCCCCAGTCGAGCGAGGCGGCACCAGAAGGTCAGTCGCAGCCGGCCGGCGAGCAGCCCGCGGCGCAGTGACGCGGATCGACGGCTCCTCTCGCATCGCAGCATTCGTGATACGAGATTAGGCAAGGGCCTGCAGCGGGGCACCGGGCCGTCTCCAACGAGGCGGCACCGGAAACGCGGCTGGCGCCCGAAAAACTCCAATATCTTCAGGCTCGTTCTGTCTCCTTCGCTGCGGCATCCCTCTCCGGGCCGCGGCGGCAGCGGCAGGAACCGAAGCCGCGCGAATTCGTTCTCTCAGCCTCGAGCTCTCGAGGAGCGGTGGACCCATGGGCTTCGTCGGTAAGTTGCGGCGCGCAATGCCGGTTGCATTCGTCGCAGTGGTCGTGGCGGTCCTCGCCCACGGCGCCATCTGGCTCATCAACGGCGAGGAGGTGACCCCGCCGGACGTCAACGGGAAGCTCGAAAGCGTTTCCTTCTCCCCTTACGGCGCCTCCCAGAATCCCGAAGAGGGCGACCTCGTCACGCCGGAGCAGATCCGCGCCGACATGGCCGTGATCGCTCCCTACGTGAAGCGCATCAGGACCTACGCGGCCACCGGCGGCCTTGAGCATGTTCCTGAAATTGCTGCTGATTTCGGCATCAAGGTAACGCTCGGCGCCTGGATTGACCTCGACGAGGAGCGCAACGCGCGCGAGATCAAGACGGCGATCGATCTCGCCAACAAGTTCCCCAACACCGTCGAGGCGATCGTCGTCGGCAACGAGACGGTGCTGCGGGGTGAGAAGACCGGCGCCGAGATGGCCGAGCTCCTGCGCAAGGTCCGCGGCGAGAGCCCCGTGCCGATCACGACCGGCGACATCTGGTCCACGTGGCTCGAAAATCCGGAAATGGCCGGGGCGGTCGATTTCGTCGCCGCTCACATGCTCGGTTACTGGGAAGGCGTTCCCCGCGAGAGCGTCGTCGAACATGCGGTCGAAGCCTACAACCGGCTGCGCACAACCTTCCCCGGCAAGCACATCGTCGTCGCCGAGTTCGGGTGGCCGTCCGGCGGCTACAACATGAAGGCTGCGGAACCCGGCCCTGTCGCGCAGGCGGAAATCCTCCGCGCCTTCGTCAGCCGCGCTCGCGATCTCGGCATCGACTACAACATCATCGAGGCCTTCGATCAGCGCTGGAAGGTGAACGAAGGCTCGGTCGGCGCCTACTGGGGACTGTTTGACGCCGAGCGCAATCTAAAGTTCGATCTCGCCGGCACCATCACCGAACCGAACAAGGAGCGCATCGCCGGAGCCGCCCTGCTCGTCGGCACCCTCCTCTCGCTCTTCGTCTTCCTCCTGAAGCGGCCGACCTTCCTGCAGGCCATGGTCATGGCATCCGCCGCTCAATGCGTCGGGGCCTGGCTCGCTATCACCATCGCCCACCCGCTGTCACACTATCTCGTCGTCGGCAGCGCGGTGATGTGGGTGGCGGGACTGATCCTGCTCGTGCCGCTCGCCCTGCTGTCGCTCGCGCGCATCGAGGAGATCGCCGCCGTCGCGCTCGGCCGCCAGCCGGCGCGCCTGCTGGCCGAGGCGACGCCGCTGCCGGATCCGCACCCGCGCACCGTGCCCCTCGTCCCCGACGTGCCCGCGGCGGCCACCGCGCCCTACCTGCCGAAGGTCTCGATCCACATCCCCGCCTACCGCGAACCGGCGGAGATGCTGAAGCAGACCCTCGAGTCCGTCGCCGCCCTCGACTACCCGAACTTCGAGTGCGTGGTGGTCGTCAACAACACGCCGGATCCCTCGCTGGTGTTGCCGGTGGAGGCGCATTGCCGCGCGCTCGGTCCGCGCTTCAAGTTCATCAACGCCGAGCGGGTGGACGGCTTCAAGGCCGGCGCCCTGCGCCTGGCGCTGAACGACACGGCCGCGGACGCCGAGATCGTCGCGCTCCTGGATGCCGACTATGTCGTCCAGCCGGACTGGCTGAAGGACCTCGTTCCGCACTTCGCCGACCCGCGCGTCGGGCTGATCCAGGCGCCCCAGGACCACCGCGACGATGCCCGCAGCCTGTTCCACCGCATCCTGAACGCCGAATATGCCGGCTTCTTCGACATCGGCATGGTGCAGCGCAACGAGTCGAACGCCATCGTCGTGCACGGCACGATGTGCCTGATCCGGCGGGCTGCGCTGGACGAGGCCGGCGGCTGGTCGAGCGATACCATCACCGAGGACACCGATCTCGGGCTGTCGATCCTCGAGCACGGCTGGACGGCGCATTACACCCGTCGCCGCTACGGCCACGGCCTGCTGCCCGACGACTACCAGTCGTTCAAGACCCAGCGCCATCGCTGGGCCTACGGCGGCCTGCAGATCTGCCGCAAGCACTGGCGTCGCCTGCTGCCTAACCGCTCGCGCCTCGCCGGACCGCAGCGTGCGGAATACATGATCGGCTGGATGAACTGGCTCGGAGCGGAGACCCTCGGCGTCGCCGCTGCGCTCCTCAACCTGATGTGGGTGCCGGTCGTCGCCTTCGCCGGCATCGCCCTGCCCGACTCCGTCCTGACGCTGCCGGTGGTGATCGTCTTCCTCGTCAACATCCTCCACTTCTCGCTGCTCTATAAGCTGCGGGTGCGGATGCCGATGCGGTATGCGGTGGGCGCGGCGATCGCGGCGATGAGCCTGCAGCTGACCATCGCCCGGGCCGTGACGCTCGGCCTGTTCAAGGACACCCTGCCCTTCCTGCGCACCGCCAAGGGCGCGAAGAAGAACGCCGTCGGCGCCTTCCCGGCGAAGTGGGAGGCGATCATCGGCTCCCTCCTCGTTGCCGGCGCCGGGCTGCTCTGGTTCACCAACAGCGACGAGGTCCGCGAGATCTATGTGTTCGCGCTCGTGCTGATCGTGCAGTCCCTGCCCTTCTTGGCGACGGTGAGCATGGCGCTGCTGGAGCGCCGCTGCCTGCGCCAGCAGGCGGCGATCGACGCGGCCGCGCCTGCACTCGCGCCTGCCACAGTCGCTGTCGAGACGGCCGCAAACGCCTGATGGGTCTCGCGTCGGTTCAGCGCGAGGCGCCGTCTCGCGCCGGCAGGCCGCGGAAGTCGCTGCCGATGAAGAGGCGCAGGCGCGCGGCTTCGCCACCGATCGGACCGACATCGACGGTCCCGATCGGCTCGATCGAGGCGAAGGCGTCGGCGTACTGCGCGACCGGGTCGCGGCGGCTGCCGGGCGGTAGCACGATCAGCACCTCGGCGCCGAGAAAGCTTTCGGCCGGGTGGACGACACCGTACTGGCGGGCGTCGCTGCACAGGCAGAAGACGGGAAGAGCTCCCCCGAGGGCGTAATCGACCTTGCCTGCGGCGTGCCATTGCGGCGCCGCCACGACGAGGTCGGGCCGTCCCAGCATGCCGCGGCGACGCAACGCCTCGCGCAGGGCCGTCCAGTCGGTCGCCTGCAGCGCCGGCTGCTCGCGCTCCAGCGCCGGCACCAGCCGCGACAGCATGCCGGTTCGAACCTCGAGAGACACGAACGCAAGCCCAGCGACGACGAGGCCCGCGGTGGCGATCGCCGTCGCTCGCAACCAGCGGGCGTCGCGGTGGCGGTCCAGGAGGTCGCCCAGCGCCGGAAATAGCAGCAGATAGCCAGGCGCCGCCCAGTGGAACAGGGGCAGCTTGCCGGACCACAGCGCAACGACCGTGAAGAGCACGATCGGCGGCAGCGCGAGGCAGAGCAGGAACCAGCCCTTCGGGTCGCCGCGGCCCCGCCGCACGAGGCCAACCATGGCCACTCCGAGGCCCGCGAAGATCCACGGCAGCAGGAACAGCGCCGCGCCGCCGAGCACCGCCAGCGGTCCCCATGGCCGGAAGGTCTCGATGGCCGCCCGCCCGCCCTGGAAACCGATCGACGTCGCGCCGGTCTGCAGCGTCCAGGTGATCAGCGGCAGGGCCACCAGCAGCGCCGCCGCGAGGCCGAGCCACGGTTGAGGCCGCAACAGCCACGTCCGGTGGCGCGGCGACGTCAGCAGGAAGAGCGGCAGTCCGGCAAGCGTCAGCACGGCGCTGTACTTCGACATCACCGCGAGACCTGCGCAGACGCCGGCGATGAGCCACCAGCCGAGCGGCCACGCCGAGCGGCCGAGGACGGCATGCGCACCTGCGAGCGCGAAGCCCGCGAGCGCAAAGTCGAGCGGACCGTCCGGCAGCACCCATGTCGCGCTGGTGACGCCGAGCATCGGTGCGAGCGTCAGCGCAGCGGCGGCCCAGACGCCTGCCCGCGGGCGATAGAGCAGCGCCGTCAGCCGGTAGACGAACCACGTGGTGAAGGCGAACAGCACCACGAACGGCAGGCGGACGACGAACGGCGCCTCGCTGAAGGCCGCGAGCGCGGCTCCACGCGAAAGCCACCACGACAGCGGCGGGTGGTCGAAATAGCTCCACCCGAGCGTCCGCCCGGCGGCGACCATGTAGCTCTCGTCGATGCCGAGCCCGATGGCACCGGCAAAGGCGAGCCGCACGGCGGTCGCAACGAGGATGATGGTCAGGACCGTGAGATTTGCGCTCCGCCACTCCGCCCGGTCGTCTGCGGAGGCCGGGACAGCCGATCCGCCGGCTCCTGCCTGGCCGCTCATGCTGATGATATCCGATCGTCCGGGGAGCGGCTGGAGGGCTCGCCTCGGCCTCTCGCCGAGGCCGCCTTTGCGTGATAGCCGTCGCTTTGCGGCGCCGTCAACGCCACGCCGTCGCTTCGGGACCTTGGGGGGATCATGATCCTGATCGCGCAGATCTCCGACCTGCACCTTCGCCCGCGCGGGCTGCCCGCGCTCGGCTTCGTCGACACCAACGCCCTCGCCCGGCGCGCCGTGGCCACCTTGCTGGCTCTCCGCCCGGTGCCGGCGGCCGTGCTGGTGACGGGGGACGTCGCCGACAGCGGCGATCCGCGCGAGTACGCGATGGCCCGCGAGATCCTCTCCACCCTGCCGATGCCGGTCCACGTCATCCCCGGCAACCACGATCGGCGCGAGGCCATGCGCACGGGCCTCGCCGACACCGGCTGGATCGGGCCCGGCGGCAGCGGCGCGATCAACTACACCGCCGATGTCGGTCCGCTGCGGCTCGTCTGCCTCGACAGCCTGGTGGAGGGACGCGCTCTCGGCGAACTCGGCGCGGACGGCCTCGCCTGGCTCGACGCGACGCTGGGCGCGGCGCCGGACCGTCCGACACTGGTCGCGCTCCACCATCCGCCGTTCCGGACGGGCCTGTCGCACATGGACTCGATCCTGCTGCGAGACGGGGCGGCGATGGAGGAAATCGTTCGCCGCCACCCCCAGGTCGGTCGCGTCGTCTGCGGCCACGTCCACCGCGCCATCACGGCGGCCTTCGGGGGAACGCTGGCGATGATCGTGCCGGGCGTCGCCCACCAGGTGGCGCTCGATCTCGCCGATTCCGCCACTGCGCTGTTCGTGATGGAGCCGCCCGCCTATTTCGCCCACACCTGGACGGCGGAGACGGGCTTCGTCAGCCACCTGCAATATGTCGAGCGTTTCCCGGGACCCTACGACTTCGGCCTGGCCGAAGGAGCAAGCCGGCCCGGCTCCTGACCGGCTGCCGGCTACCGCGGTGCCATCCGGATGGCGCCGTCGAGGCGGATGGTCTCGCCATTCAGCATCTCGTTCTCGCAGATGTGCGCCACGAGGGCGGCGTACTCGGCGGGACGTCCGAGGCGCGACGGGAACGGCACCTGCCGGCCGAGCGATTCCTGCACCTCTGCCGGCAGCGCCGCCAGCATCGGCGTCTCGAAGATGCCGGGTGCGATCGTCATGACGCGGATGCCGTTCTGCGACAGGTCGCGCGCCGCCGGCAGCGTCAGCGCGGCGACGCCACCCTTCGAAGCGGCGTAGGCGGCCTGACCGATCTGGCCATCGAAGGCGGCGACGGAGGCCGTCGAGACGACGACGCCGCGCTCGCCGGACGCCGTCACGGGCTCAAGGACCGCCATGCCGGCCGCCGCCTGCGACAGGCAGCGGAAGGTGCCGCCGAGGTTGACGAGAATGACCTTCTCGAACAGGGCGGTCGAGTGGGGGCCGGAACGCGACAGGGTGCGGGCGGCGGGCGCGATGCCGGCGCAGTTGACGAGGATGCGCTCCTGCCCGTTCGCCGCCCGAGCCATCTCGAAGCCGGCTGCGACGCTCGCGTCGCTGGTGACGTCGACCTCGCAGAAAACGGCCCCGATCTCCGCTGCCACCACCTCGCCGCGGGCGCGGTCGAGATCGAACAGCGCGACCCGGACACCACGCGCCGCCAGGGTACGGGCCGTGGCCGCGCCGAGGCCGGATGCCCCGCCGGTCACGACGGCACTGATTTCCCTGCCGAGTTCCATGTCGCCTCGCCTTGTTGCGTCGCCGGGGCGCGACCTCAGTCCGCCGTGTCCAGCACCAGTCCCTCGCGCGCCACCAGCGCGCCGGGGTCGATCGCCTTCACGGCCTCGTCGAGACGGTCGAGGTCATCGTCGCTGCGCACCGGATCATGATGGAAGATCACGGTGCGGCGGACACGGGCGCGTGCCGCCAGCGCCAACCCCTCCTGCCAGGTGGAGTGGCCCCAGCCGACGCGCTTCGGGTATTCGCTCTCGTTGTACATCGCGTCATAGACCATCACGTCCGCCCCCTCGACGAAGGACGTCACCGCGGCGTCGATGTCCGGATCGCCATGCTCGTGGTCGGTGATGATGCACAGGCGCCGGCCGGCATGGTCGAAGCGGTAGCCGGTCGCTCCGCCCGGATGATTGAGGCGCACCGTGTCGACGCGGACGCCGCTCGGCAGATCGATGCTCTCGCCGGCGTGAAAGGAGCGGAAGCGACACGCCTTCAGCGCCGCGGTCGGCACCGGGAAGATCGGCGGCGACATCAGCCGCTCGAGGATCTCCTGGTGCGCACCGGCGCTGGCGACATGGCCGGCCCAGAGGCGGATGTCGTAGTTCGGATCATAGGCCGGCACGAAGAACGGCAGCCCGCAGATATGATCCATGTGCGAGTGCGAGAACAGCAGGTCGGCCCCCGCCGCACCCTGGCGCATCAGTTCCATGCCGAGCCAGCGGGCGCCGGAGCCGCAGTCGACGATGACGCGCTCGCCGCCGACCATCACCTCGAGGCAGGTGGTCTCGCCGCCATAGCGGACGGTGAGCGGCCCCGGTGCAGGCAGCGAACCGCGGACGCCCCAGAATCGGATGGTCAGGCGATCGTCTGGGGCCACCGGTTGCCGCCTCAGCGCCCGGCCGCAGCCGCACGGACCTGGGCGAGGTCGCGCGTCGTGCGCTCGAGCCGCTGCGCGAGGACGCGCATGATCTCCAGCGACATTTCGGGGAAGTGGCTGAGAAGCTTCAGGAAGCTCTCCTTCGACACGGCGAGCGCGTTGAGATCGGTCGCGGCGACGACCGATGCGGTTCGCGGGACGTCGATCAGGATCGCGATCTCGCCGACGATGTCGTTCTCCTTGACCTTCGCAACGGCCTGCTCGCCTTGCGGCGTCCGCACGAGGATGTCCGCCTCGCCGGAGAGGATGATGTAGGCGGCATCGCCGCGCTCGCCCTGCTCACACAGACGCTCGCCCGGTCGGAAGCTGATCCGCTCGCTCATGAACGCGAGCAGCCGCAGCTTCGTCGGGTCGATGCCCCTGAACAGCGGCACGCGCCGCAGTGCCTCGACCTCGCCGTCCAGGCTCACGCCTCGACCTCCCCCTTCTGGCGCGCCCCCGCCCCGTTGGGCGGCGCCGCAGGTTCATCTTCGAAAGCGGACACGACGGTATCGTATGTGCCCTCGGCCACCAAGCGACCAAAGCGCAGCGCGTAGTAGCTGTCGAGGCCCCTCAGCGAGAATGGTTGACTGGCGCCGAAGATGGCGGTCCGGCCCTCGAGCCGTCGCCTTACGGCGGCGAGCTGCGACGCGTCGTCGATGCAGTCGTCGAACAGCGCCAGGACCGGCCGCTTGACGAGGGCGCGAGCGACGCCGATGCGGCGGCGCTGGCTGCTCGTCAGCCGCGAGCCGGCGACGCCCACCTGGAATTCGAGGCCGGCGCGAGCGACCGGCTGTCGCAGGCCGAGTTCCGACACCGTATCGCTGACGAAGGCGTCGATGCGCTCGCGGGCGCCGCGCCGGTCGACGCGAATCTTGCCGAACAAGAGATTGTCCTCGATCGTCAGCGACGCGATGTAGACCTCCGGATCGAACGGAACGTACCGCCCGGAGCCGTCGTCGAGCTTGCGCCGGAAGAGGTCGCGCCCGGCGATGATCTTCCGTTCGAGCTCCGGGCTGATCTCGGCGATGCGGTGCCGGGACGGAACGATCCGGAAGGCGAGGCCGATGAAGGCCGCCTTGTCCGCCGCCGGAAGCGACGCCGTTCCGGACGCCTTCATCCGCTTCAGCCGCGCCTCGTAGGCTGGCAGCTCGTCCATGGCGATGAACGAATAGGTGCCTATCAGACTGTCGTCGCCGCGCATGGTCGAGAACAGTTCGATCATCGTCTCGGCCACCGACACGCCGAGGGCGACGAGGTCGTCGGACAGCCCGGCCTCGTCGAGCGTCGACGCGACGACGGGATCGGCGGGGATCGAACCGATCGCCATCGTCGGCTCGGTCGGCAGCGCGAACAGCACGTTCTCGGCGATGGTGGCGCTGAGGTTGAGCCGGTCGGGGTGCCACAGCTCGACGAGATCGCCGACGTCGCCGTTCGTGCCGATCCGCTCGACGATCGCCCGCCGCGCCGAAAGCACGCGGCCGACGAGATCGCCGTCGACGGCCGGGTCGATCCGCGCCTGCAGTCCCATGTGATAGATGTCGTCTCCGAGACCGACATCCGCAAGCGTCTCCATCACGAGATCGTCGAGGGCCGCGGTCGTCTCGACGCCGGCCGCGGCGAGATCGTCCCACGGCGACAGGAAGTCGAAGGGCGTGCTGTCGGTCGCAGCCGCTTCCAGGGCGCGCCGCTTCGCCTCCGCCGCCTCGACCTCGGGGGGCCCGAGTGGCCGGTGGCGAAGCCCGTAGATGACATTGGTGCGGATCGTCTCGTTGAAGACGTGCGGGGCCGGGCCGACATAGGCGACCTGCCGCCCGAGGACGGATTCCGGCAGACCGTCGACGGAGCGACCGCCGACCTCCACCTTGCCGGCGCTCGGCGACATCAGCCCCGCGACCATCTGCATCACTTCGGTGCGTCCGCTGCCGTCGCCCCCGACAAGGCCGACATGCCCACCCTCCGGCACGTCGATGCTGACACCCTGCACCTCCGGCTTCGCCGCATTGGCGCCCCCCACCAGCCCGGCCAGCACCAGCGGGCCGGCGAGCGCCGCGCCGTCCGCGGGGTCGGCGAGTAGGCGATCCGGCGGGTAGATCTCGGTCGGATCGAAATTCTCGACGATCGTCTCGTACTTCACCTGCACGTTCGACATGTTCTGGTAGTAGTCGAGCAGTTCCTTCCACGGGCTGGCGAGGTCCTTGTAGGCGGCCAGCACCGCAACCAGAGCACCAAACGAAATTGACCCCTGGATCACCAGGATGCCGCCGATGAGATAGAACAGGAAAGGCGGCAGCTGGTTCATGAAATTGTTCACGAACTTGATCATATACTTCCGCTTATAGATCTCGAAGCGGATATTGTAATTTTCAAACAGGCGATCGGAAATATTGGAAAGGTGCCAGGCGCTGGTGTCGTTGGCGTGAACGTCGATCGTGCCGCCAACGCTTTCGCCGATACGGTCGGAAATGCGGCGGACGTTTTTGATGCGCTCGCGCGACAGGATGATCACACGGCGTTGCAGCTTCGGAATGATGTAGGCCTGGACAGGGTAGAGCGAGATCGCAGCAAAGCCCAGCAGCGGGTCCTGCATGAAGATGAAGAACAGGTAGACGAGCAGCGTGCCGCCCTGGAACGCCGGCACCGCCACCGCATCGCCGATGAAGCCGCCGAGATCTTCCACCTCGGCAGTGATCATCGGGATCAGCTCTCCCGACGAGACCTTGCGGAAATGGCCAGGGCGGAAGCGAAGCACCTGAAAATACAGCTGGTGCCGCAGGCGCCGCAGCATCCGCTCGCCGACGATCCCCTTGTACAAGTTCAGGACGTACTTGATGACGTTGTTGGCGACAACCAGCGCCAGGAAAATCATGCAGAGAAGGACGAGATAGGGTATCTGCTCGAACTGATAGCCCATGAAGGACTGCGGAAATTGCTCTCCCTGGATCGCATTGTTGACGATCCATTTCGGCACTTCGAGCGACATATAGACGAGCGGAAACGAAAAAACGGTAATGAGCAGAATGACCAGCTGCTGCCGCCAGCTGAAATGCCAGATGAACCCGAAAAGCGTCTTCTGCATACTCGTCGTCCGTTTCGGCCGCCGGCGACCGGAAGATCCGGAGCGCAGGCGGGGCCGGGCTGGACGACGGCGAAATCCGACGGTCCTGCACACCCCGCGGCGCGAACCTTGACACCGGCCCGCCGCAGGATGCAACGGCCGTTGAGGAGAAGCCCCCGCGCGATGCAGGTTTTGCCCGACCCGGCGCGGCGGAGCTTTACGAGGACGCCGGTTCGGGACTAGGCTCAGTCCGACGCAGAACGGATCGCGTCGCGCACGCAATCTCCCGCCGTCGCACGAGAGCGGCCGACGGGCGCAGCCGGAGGAAATTCCGACCCGGGGGGGCGGCGGACCGGCCATCTCCCTTTGCATCGCCCCAGCCGCGACGAGGCCCGTGCGGGTCGCGCGCCGAACCCCTGCAGAGAATGTTCCCAAAAGCGCCGAAGGTCCTCATCTACAGCCATGACTCGTTCGGCCTCGGGCATCTGCGCCGCTGCCGGACGATTGCGCATGCGCTGGTGGACGAGTTCCCCGACATGTCGGTGCTGATTCTGTCGGGCTCGCCGATCATCGGCAGCTTCGATTTCCGCACCCGCGTCGACTTCGTGCGCATCCCCGGTGTCATCAAGCTGCGTGACGGCGACTACACGTCCTTGAGCCTTCGCCTCGACATCGAGGAGACGCTGGCGATCCGCGCCTCGATCATCGAGCACACCGCGATGGTGTTCCGCCCGGACGTGTTCCTGGTCGACAAGGAGCCGCTCGGCCTGCGCGGCGAGGTGCGCGGCACCCTGGAGAAACTGGCGACCATCGGCACCCGCTGCGTGCTCGGCCTGCGAGACGTGATGGACGACGCCGACCTCCTGCAGGAGGAGTGGTCGCGCAAGGGCGTGCCGGCGGCGCTGCGCAGCCTCTATGACGAGATCTGGGTCTATGGCCTGCCGGAAATCCACGACCCCCTCGTCGGCGTCGGTGTCAGCGATGCGGTGCGGCGCAAGGCCCTGTTCACCGGCTACCTGAGGCGAGAGCTCCCGCACGCCGCGGCGGCGACCTTCCGCTCACCGTTCGGCGAGGATCCCTACATCCTCGTCAGCCCCGGCGGCGGGGGCGACGGCGTGGAGCTGATCGACTGGGTGATGCGGGCCTACGAGGCACGGCAGCGGCCGCTGTTTCCAGCCGTCATCGTGCTCGGCCCGTTCATGGACTCCGAGCACCAGGCTGGCTTCATGGAGCGCGCCAGCCACCTGCGCGAGGTGCACGTCATCGACTTCACCCCGCAGATCGAGCCCCTGCTCGACGGCGCGACCGCGATCGTCGGCATGGGCGGCTACAACATCTTCTGCGAGATCCTCTCCTTCGACAAACCGACGCTGCTCGTTCCGCGCGTCGTGCCACGCCGCGAGCAGGCGATCCGCGCCGCGCGGGCGGAAGAGGTCGGGCTCCTGCGCGTGCTGCCGATCGACCAATACCCGGACGTCGGCCTGATGACTGCCGCGCTCGCCGAGTTGCCGCATCAGGCGCCGCCGTCGCGGAGCGGGCCGCCGAACCTGCTCGGCGGGCTCGACGTCATCAAGGGGCGGGTCGGCGAGTTCCTGGCCGACCGTCAGCGGATGCGGCGCACCGCCGCGCTGCTCTGATGGCCCCGCGCGCGCATCGGCGGCCATGACCCGCATCGCCGTCGTGGTGAAGGGCTATCCGCGCCTGTCGGAAACCTTCATCGCCCAGGAGATCCTCGGGCTCGAGCGCCGCGGGCTCGACGTGCTGATCGTCTCGTTGCGCCGGCCGACCGACGGCGCCGTGCATCCCGTCCACCGGGAGATTCGCGCCGAGGTCCTCTATCTCCCCGAATATCTGAAGGACGACCCGCCGCGCCTCGCCGCCGGCCGCCGCGCCGCCGCCGCCCTGCGTGGCTACGACGCTGCGCTGGCCGCCTATGAGCGCGACCTCGCCCGCGACCGCTCGGCGAGCCGCCGGCGTCGCTTCGGCCAGGCCTGCGTGCTCGCCGCCGAGCTTCCGGCCAACATCGACAGCCTCTACGTCCACTTCCTGCACACGCCTGCATCCGTGACGCGCTATGCAGCGTTGATGCGGGGCCTGCCCTGGTCGTTCTCCGCCCACGCCAAGGACATCTGGACGTCGCCGGACTGGGAGCTCGCGGAGAAGATCGCCGACGCCGACTGGGGCACCACCTGCACGGCCGTGAACGCCGCCAAGCTTCGCTCTCTCGCCGACCGGCCGGAGAAGGTGGCGCTCGTCTATCACGGTCTCGACTTCGCCCGCTTCCCCGCGCCAACATCGAGGCCTGACACCCGCGACGGGCGACGGGAGGCGGTGACGATCGTCAGTGTCGCCCGCGCCGTCGAGAAAAAGGGGCTCGACGACGTGCTGCGCGCGCTCGCGCGCCTGCCGGCGGAGCTCGACTGGCGGTTCGTCCACATCGGCGGCGGCACCCTCGTGCCGCGCCTGAAGGCGCTGGCCGAGCGTCTCGGGATCGCCGATCGCGTCGACTGGCGCGGGGCGCAGCCGCAATCGGCGGTGATCGCCGCCTGTGCCGAGGCCGACATCTTCGTGCTGGCGAGCCGGGTGACGCGCAGCGGCGACCGCGACGGCCTGCCCAACGTGCTGATGGAGGCGCAGGCGCTCGGCCTCGCCTGCGTCTCGACGCGGGTCTCGGCGATCCCGGAGGTCATCGACGACGGCCGGACCGGCGTGCTGGTCGAGCCGCGCGATCCCACCGCCCTCGCCGCGGCGCTCGAGCAGCTGATCCGCGATCCGCAAAGACGCGCCGCCCTCGCCGAGGCCAGCTCGACGGCGGTCCGCCAGCGCTTTTCGACGGCTCCCGGCCTCGACCGCATCGCGGCTCTGCTGCGCGGCGACCGCAGCGCCGCCGCCGCCTGAGGCGGTGTCCGCCGCCACACCGATGCAGGTCGCGCTCTACGCCCCGATGAAGCCGCCCGACGATCCCCTCCCCTCCGGGGACCGGCAGGCCGTGCGGATGATCGTGCGGGCGCTCCAGCTCTCCGGCCACCGCCCCGAGATTGCCTCGCGACTGGTGAGCTGGCTGCCAGCTCCGGATGCGGCCGCCGACGCGCGCCAGCGCGCCGCCGCCGCCGCGGAGGTCGAAGGCCTCGTCGGACGATGGCGAGGGAATGGCGCAGTGCGTCCCCACATCTTCCTCACCTACCACCTCTACCACCGCGCACCCGACCGCATCGGGCCGGCCGTCGCGGCGCAACTCGGCATCCCCTACGTCGTGATCGAGGCGAGCCGGGCGCTGAAGCGTGCCACCGGCCCGTGGGCGGAGCGCTTCCGCGAGGTCGACGCGGCGCTCGCCGCCGCCGACGCGGTCGCCGCCATCCATGCGGAGGACGCCGAGGGTCTCGCCGCCGTGGTGCCCGTGGCGCGCCTGCACCGCCTCGCACCCTTCCTGGATGCGTCACCGTTCCGGGCTGCAGCCGCGGGCCGGACGCCGTCGACCGGCCCGGTGCGGCTGCTCGCCGTCGGGATGATGCGGGAAGGCGACAAGGCCCGCTCCTACGCGGTCCTCGCCGACGCCCTCGCCCGTCTCGCCGACAGGCCCTGGCGGCTGGCGATCGTCGGCGACGGACCGGCCCGGCCGGAGGTCGAGGCCGCCTTCGCCGCCCGGGGCCTCGGCGCCGACCGCGTCGCCTTCCTCGGCGCCAGGGCGAGCGAGGCGATGCCGGCGATCTATGCGGGCGCCGACATCCTCGTCTGGCCGGCGATCAACGAGGCCTATGGCTTCGTCTTCCTGGAGGCACAGGCGGCCGGGCTGCCGGTGATCGGCGCCCGCCGCGGCGGCGTGCCGGAGATCGTCCGCGAGGGCGAGACCGGGCTGCTCGCCCCGGAAGGCGACGCCGCCCTCTTCGCCGGGTGCGTCGCCGCGCTGCTCGCCGATCCGTTGGCGCGCGCGCGCATGGGCGCCGCGGCGGCGGCCTCCATCACCTCCGACCACGATCTGCCGGTGGCAGCGCGACGCCTCGACGCCATTTTCGCCGCGGCGATGCAGAGCCGGCAGGAGCGTGGCCCATGCGGGCGCTGATCCATGTCCACCACCTGCTCGGCACGGGTCACGCGGTCCGCGCCGCAGCCCTCGGCCGCGCCCTGGTCGCCGCAGGTGCCGAGGTCGTGCTGGTCGCCGGCAACCGGCTGCCGCCGACGCTCGATACGTCCGGCCTCACGATCGTGGAGCTGCCGCCGGCTCACGCCGCAGATGCGAGCTTCCGCACGCTGCTGCAGGAAAGCGGCGCGACGATCGACGATGCCTGGCGGCAGGAGCGCCGACGGCGCCTGCTCACCCTCCTTCAGGAAGCCTCGCCGGACATCATCCTCACCGAGACCTTCCCGTTCGGCCGGCGCATGCTCGCCTTCGAGCTCGAGCCGATGCTGCAGGCCGCGCGGGACCGCGCCTCGCGACCCTTCATCGCCGCCTCGGTCCGCGACATCCTGGTGCGCAAGGACGACGCCGCCAAGGAGCGGGCGATGGCGGAGACGGCGCGCCGGCTGTTCGACCTCGTGCTGGTGCACGCCGACCCGCGCCTCGTCCGCCTCTCCGACAGCTTCCCGTTCGAGACGGAGATTGCCGATCTCGTCCACTACACCGGCTTCGTGCACGAACCCAGCGCCCTCGCGCCGCCGGCCGGCGACGGCGACGACGAGGTCGTCGTCTCCTGTGGGGGCGGCCCGGTCGGGGCCGAGCTGCTGCGGGCGGCCGTGGCGGCACGGCCGCTGTCGAAGCGCGCAGGCGACGCGCGCTGGCGCCTCCTCGTCGGCCGCACCCACGATGCGGCGACGCTCGCGGCGCTCGCGGCACAAGCGGGCGACGGCGTTGTTGTCGAGCCGGCGCGGCCGGATTTTCCGGGTCTTCTGAAGCGCGCCCGCCTCTCGGTGAGCCAGGCGGGCTACAACACCGTTCTCGACGTTCTCGCCGCCCGCGTACCGGCGGTGCTGGTGCCCTTCGCCGAGGGATCTGAGACCGAGCAGCGGCAGCGGGCTGCGAGCCTCGCCCGGCGCGGCGTCGCGGAGGTTGTCGACCCGGAGGCGCTCACACCGCAGAGCCTCGCCGCCGCGTGCGACCGCTGCCTCACGCGCCCCCTGGTGGGCCTGGAGGCAGACCTCGCGGGGGCGACGCACAGTGCCGCGATCCTCATCGATGCCGCCGAACGGAGAGCCCGAGATGGAGTGTGACCCGACACGGCTGCGCGACGAGCTGAACCGGCGGCTCGACGCCCTCGCCGCGGCCGGCCGGACGATCTCGCTGTGGTGGCGCGACGACGACGCCGCCCTGCCCGACCCGGCGCTCGACCGGCTGATCGAACTGTCGGACCGTCTGCAGCTGCCGCTTGTCCTAGCGGTCATCCCGGAGCCGGCGCAGCCTTCCCTTGCGGAGCGGCTGGCGCGGCCGGATGCGGCCCATGTCACGGTCGTCCAGCACGGCTGGCGCCACGCCAACCATGAACCGGCCGGGGCCCGTGCCGCCGAACTCGGCGGCGCGCGCCCGATCGCGACCGTGATGGCCGAACTCGCCGAAGGCCATGCGAAGCTCGCCGCCCTCTTCGGGCCACGCTTCCTGCCGGTTCTGACGCCGCCGTGGAACCGCATCGACGCCGAGGTCGCCCGCCGGCGCGACGAGGTCGGCCTGCCGGGGCTGTCGACCTTCACGTCGCTTGAGCGCGCCGGCCACCGGCTCGACGCCCACCTCGACCCGATCGTCTGGAAGACGACGCGCAGCTACATGGGCGACGAGCGGATGCTCATGCTGTTCGACGAGCAGGTCGTCGCCCGCACGGGCGAGGCCGCCGACGTGCCGGTCGGCATCCTCAGCCACCACCTCTCGCACGACGAGCCGGTGTGGACCTTCCTCGAGGCCTTCCTCGCGGCGGCCGCCGAACACCCTGCGGTGCGCTGGCCGTTGCCGCCGGTGCTATTCGGCTTCGACACCCCCGGCTGAGCCGCGGGCGCCGGGATCGCGCCTACTTGTAGGGGTCGGCCGCGTCGCGCAGGCCGTCGCCGAGGAAGTTGAAGGCGAGGATGACGATGATCACCGGGATCACCGGCGCCATCAGCCACGGATAGACCGTCACCACCGTGATGTTCTGCGCCTCGTTGAGGAGCACGCCCCAGCTCACCGCCGGTCGCCGCATGCCGAGCCCGAGGAACGACAGCGCGGTCTCGCCGAGGATCATGCCCGGGATCGACAGGGTGGCGCTCGCAATGATGTGGCTGGTGAAGCCCGGCAGCAGGTGCTTGCCGATGATGCGCCCGGGCGACGCCCCCATCAGTACCGCCGCCCGTGCATAGTCCTCCTCGCGCAGCGCCAGCAGCTTCGAGCGCACGGCCCGGGCGAGGCCCGGCCAGTCGAGCAGGCCGAGGATGACGGTGATGCCGAGATAGATCAGCACCGGGCTCCACGTCACCGGCAATGCCGCCGACAGCGCCATCCACAGGGGCAGTTCCGGCAGCGAGCGCAGGATCTCGATCGTCCGCTGCACGACCGTGTCGATGATGCCGCCGAAGTAGCCGGCGAGCCCGCCGAGCACCATGCCGAGGATGATCGAGATGGCGACGCCGATCAGGCCGACGGTGAGCGAAATGCGCGAGCCGTAGATGATGCCGGAGAGCACGTCCCGGCCGAGACGGTCGGTGCCGAACAGGAAGAAGGTGCCCCCTTCAGCCGGACAGACGAGGTGGAATCGGCCCGGGACCAGCCCCCAGAAGTCATATTTGTCGCCGAGGCAGAAGAAGCGTAGCCGCTGGATCTGGCTGGGGTCGTCCTCGTAGACCCAGCGCATGTCCTCGAGGTTCACCTCCGCCTTCATGCCGTAGACGAACGGCCCGACGAACTCGCCCTCATGGAAGAGGTGAATGAGCTGCGGTGGCGCGTGCAGGTGCTGGTTCGAGCGGGTGTTCGGATCGTAGGGCGCGATGATCTCGGCAAACGGCACCGTCAGGTAGAACAGCCCGAGCACGAACAGCGAGATCACCGCCAGCTTGTGCCGGCGGAACCGCATCCAGATGATGCGCCACTGCGACGCCTGGAAGTAGCGCTCCTGCTCGGCCGTCAGCGCCTCCGCCTCGTAGGCGTCAAACGGCTCCTTATCGACATAGTGCCCCGTGCGGGGCGGCTCGGCGCTCACGCCGTCCCCCGCCGCCCGAAGCGGATGCGCGGATCGACGACGGCGAGGAGGAGATCGGAAACCAGCATGCCCACGAGCGTCAGCACCGCCACGAACAGGAGAATGAAGCCCGACAGGAACTGGTCCTGCGAGCGCAGCGCGTCGAGCAGCACCGGGCCGACCGTCGGCAGGTTCAAGACCACCGAGACGATCACCGAGCCGGAGACGAGCGACGGGATCAGGTTGCCGATGTCGGCGATGAACGGATTGAGCGCCATCCGCAGGGGATATTTCAGCAGCAGGCGCCGCTCCGGCAGGCCCTTGGCGCGCCCCGTCACGACGTACTGCTTGTGCAATTCATCGAGAAGGTTCGCCCTGAGGCGCCGGATCATGCCCGCCGTGCCAGCCGTGCCGATGACGATGGTCGGCACGATCAGGTGGGCGAGGATGGAGCCGAGCTTGTCGAGCGACCACGGCGCATCGATGTACTTCGGATCCATCAGGCCGCCGATCGACAGCCCGAACCAGCGGTTCGACAAATAGAGCAGGATCAGCCCGAGCAGGAAGTTCGGGATCGCGAGGCCCAGATAGCCGAGGATGGTGAAGCCGTAGTCACCCCAGCTGTACTGCCGCGTCGCCGAGTAGATGCCGATCGGGAACGACACGACGTAGACGAAGATCACGGTGGCGACATTCAGCACGATGGTCAGCGGCAGTGTCGGCCCGACCACCTCGGCGACCGGCTTCTCGTATTCGAACGACCAGCCCCAGTAGCCCTGGAGCAGGCCGTTGAAGCCGTCCGGACCGGGCCAGATACCCACCCAGATGCCGAACCGCTCCAGGAACGGCCGATCGAGGGCGAACTGCGAGCGCAGGAACTCGATCTTCGCCGCCGCCGAGGCCTCGCCGGAGGCCTTCAGCTGCGCGATCTGGTTGGTCAGGTAGTCGCCCGGCGGCAGCTCGATGATGAAGAACGTCAGGAAGGCGATGACGAACAGCGTCGGGATCATCCCGAGCACGCGCCGGACGATGAAAAGGAGCATCCCTCTCAGCTCCGGCCCGTGCCGGCTTCATCGAAGAAGAAGGTGTCCATGCCGTAGACGCCGAAGTTCGCGCCCGGATCCCAGCCCCAGACACCATCCGTCGGCACGTTCTGCAGCTTGTCCTTCACGACGATCGGCTGGCGCACTTCGGCGACGAGGCCGATGGTCAGCACCTCGTCGACGTGGGTGTCGAGGATCGCGTGCCAGGCGGCGTCACGGTCCGCCTCGGCCACCGCGCCGAGCCAGGTCTTGTAGGCGTCCATCAGGCGCTGCGCAGGCTCGAAGTCGATCTTCTCGCCGTTGGTCCCCTTGCTGTCCACATAGGCGCCCCAGGCCATGCCGATCAGGAAGGCCGAATCCGACGGCACCCGCTCGGCCGGCGACATGTCCGCCGTGGCGACGCCGTTGTCGTAGCCCGAGAACACCGTCATCACGAGATCGCCACCGAGCGCCCGGTTGCGGACGTTGTCGCGGTCGGAGGCCTTCTCGAAGGCGGCGACGCCGATCTCGCGCCACGTCTCGGCGACGAGTTGCAGGGCGTCGCTTTCCTCCTGGCTCTCGCCCGAGGTCTCGACGATGATCTCCAGCGGACGACCGTCCGGCATCAGCCGGATGCCGTCGCTGCGCCGCTGCGTCAGGCCGATCTCGTCGAGGAGGGCGTTCGCCTGCTCGACGTCGTAGCCCGCCCATTTGGTGCGGTAGTCTTCCTTGAAGAGCTCGCTCTGCGCCAGGACTGCGTTGTTGCTCGGCACGCCGAAGCCGAAGAACAGCGTGCGGTTGATCATGTCGCGATCGATGCCGAGCGACAGCGCGCGGCGGAAGCGGACGTCGCGCAGCAGCGTGCGCCAGGTCGGATCCTTGACCGTCAGGTTCGGATAGATCGCGATCTGGTTGGCCTTGGCACTCGGCCACAGCAGCGTGTGGTACTTGGCGTTGGCCTGGCCCTTCTTCAGCACGGTGATGTCCGAGAAGCCGAGATTGCGGGCCTGCAGGTCGACCTCGCCTGCCTGCGCCTTCGCCGCGATCAGCTTGCCGTCGGCGACCGTCATGACGACCTCGTCGGCGTAGGGCAGCTGGTGCCCGGCGGTGTCGACGCGGTGGAAGTACGGGTTGCGCCGCATCACCAGCCGCCGGTCGCTCGCCCCCTTCGACGGCACCCACGGCTGCAGCGACGGCAGGTCGGGGTTGGTGGCGTTGTACATCTCGTCGAGCTGGTTGTGCAGCTGCGCCCAGTTGCGCACCTGCTTCTCCTGCACGAGGGCGGCGATCTTGCCCTCTTCGCCGTACTTCTGGTGGAACTGCTTCAGATAGTGGGCCGGCCGGTAGATGAACGGATCGGCTGCGGCAGCGAGCGCCGGGAGGAAGAGCGGGTTCGGCGCGGCCCAGGAGAACTTCACCGTCTCCGCGTCGACCACCTCGAACGCCGGCATCTCGCCGTTCACCAGCATGAACGGCTCGGGCCCCGAGGGCGACAGGTCGGTGTTGGTGGCGATGTCCTGCCACCAGTAGCGGATGTCCTCGCTGGTGAACGGCTGACCGTCCGACCACTTGTGGCCCTTGCGCAGGCGCAGCGTGAAGATCCGACCATCCTCGACATCGACAGCCTCGAGGATGTCGGGCCTCAGCTCGAACTTGTCATTGTAGCCGACGAGGCGGGCATAGCCCCAGACGTTGATCAGGCGCGCGTCCTTGGCACGGCCGATCAGGGTCTGGATGGCGCCGCCGGGGTGGCCGACCTTTCGCCCCTGGGCTTCGAGATCGACGACGAGCGGGACCTGCGGAAGCCGTTCCGCGATCGGCGGAAGACCCTTGCCCTCCAGGCTCGGCGTCTCGACGAAATCGAGCGCGGCCGCCGGACCGGCAATCAGCAGCGCCAGCGCCGCCGCGGCCAAAGCACGAACCACCATCACACGGCCTCCCTGACCGGTGCGCCCACGGCCAGACCCGGGGCACAGACGAAATGGCCCGGACGCATCTCGACGAGGTCGGGACGGACGCCGGGCAGGACGCGGAACGGCTCGGGCCATTCCGCCGGTTCGGATGCACGCGAGGCCGACAGAGCCGCGAAGTCGAGCCGGTTGTCGAGGCTCGCCTCCGGCACGGCCGTCAGAAGGGCCCGCGTGTAGGGGTGGATCGGGTCGGAGACCAGCGCCCGCGTCTCCGCGAGCTCGACGAGACGGCCGCGGCACATCACGGCGACGCGGTCGGCCATGTAGTCGACGACCGCCAGGTTGTGGCTGACGAACAGGTAGGTCAGCTGCAGCTCGCGCTGCAGATCCTTGAGGAGATTGAGGATCTGCGCCTGCACGGAGACGTCGAGCGCCGACACCGGCTCGTCGCACAGGATCAGTTCCGGCCGCAGCGCGAGCGCGCGGGCGATGCCGATGCGCTGACGCTGGCCACCGGAGAACGAATGCGGGTAGCGCCGCAGCATGCGCGGGTCGAGCCCGACGAGCCGCATCAGTTCGCGTACCCGCTGGGCCTGCTCCTCCTCCCCGCACGTGCGGTGGATGACGAACGGCTCGGAGATGATCTCGTTCACCGACATGCGCGGATTGAGCGAGGAGAACGGGTCCTGGAAGATCAGCTGCACCTTGCGCCGGTAGGCGAGGAGGTCGGCGCCCTTCAGCGTGCTGACATCGATCGGCCCGCGACCATCGTCGAACAGGATACGTCCGGAATCGATCGAAACGGCGCGCAGGATGGCGAGCGCCGTCGTCGTCTTGCCGGAGCCAGACTCACCGACGAGGCCGAGGCACTCGCCGCGCTTGACGGAAAAGCTGACGGAATCCATCGCCCGCGGCAGCTCCGCCGGCTTCGTGCCGCGCCGCTGGCCAAACGCCTTCGTCACCGCCTGGACCTGCAGGATCGGCCCGGCGTCGGCCCGCACGGGCTCGCGGGCCGCATGCAGGAAGCCGCCGGCCTGCGGCTCGATCGGCCGGATCGGCACCAGCTTCTCGCCCGGCTCCATGTGGAAGCGCGGCACCGCGCGCAGGAGCGCCTTCAGGTAGTCGTGCTGCGGGTTGCGGAAGATCTCGTCGACTGGGCCCGATTCCTTGATGCGGCCGTGATAGATCACCACCACCTCGTCGGCGATGTTGGCAACGACGCCGAAGTCGTGCGTCACCATCAACACCGACATCGCCAGCTCGGACTGCAGATCCTTGATGAGCTTGAGGATTTCCGCCTGGATCGTCACGTCGAGCGCGGTCGTCGGCTCGTCGGCGATGAGCAGCGCCGGCCGGCAGAGGAGCGCCATCGCGATCATCGCGCGCTGGCGCAGGCCGCCGGAAAGCTCGAACGGATAGGCGTCGACGGCGCGGCCCGGGTTCGGGAACTGCACGAGGCGCAGCATGTCGAGGGTGAGGTTGCGCGCCTCGTCGCGCCCGACGCCGCGATGCAGCCGCGCCGATTCGCCGATCTGGTCGCCGACCGTGTGCAACGGCGACAGCGACGTCATCGGCTCCTGGAAAATGATGGCGATACGGTTGCCGCGGATGGCGCGCATGGCGCTGCCCGTGCGGTCGAGGCCGGCGATGTCGACTGGCTCTCCACCGGCCGGATCGCGGAACAGGATGCGGCCGCCGGCGATCCGCGCCTTGGTGGGCAACAGGCCCATAATGGCCTGCGAGATCACAGACTTGCCCGAGCCCGACTCGCCGACCAGGGCGACGGTGCGCGACGCCGGTACGGCGAAGGAGACGTCGTCCACCGCTCGGACGATGCCTTCGTCGCCGCTGAACTCGACTGTCAGACCTTCGATCGACAGGACGCTCACGAAACAGGCCCCTCCCTCGCATGCCGCGGCCGGCTGCGAAGCTACTCTAGACGGCCTATTCCTATCGTGACAGCCGCAGCGCGCAAGCTCCGACAGACTACGGGGTTTTGCGACCTACTCGGCGGCGATCGCACCGGGCGGCGCACCGGTATCGGGCGGGAGGATGCGGCGTACGTCGACAGCGCCCGAGCGGCCGCGCAGCACCGTGGTACCGACGTCCGCCCACCGCACCGTCGGATCGACCGCCGTGAGCACGTCGACCGCCTCGGCGCTGGCAAGAATGACGGCGTCCTCCTCGGGTGCCACGACCTTGCCAAGGGCCTCCAGGCGCGACGCGACGTTCACGGTGTCGCCGATGATGGTATAGTTGACGCGGTCGGCGGCCCCGAGATTGCCGACGATCACGGGCCCGAAGTGCAGGCCGATGCGGATGCGCAGCGGGGGCCGTCCCGCCGCCCGCGCCTTCGCCGCCTCGCGGCCGACGCACTCCGCCATGGCGATCGCCGCCCGCGCCGCGCACGCCGCGCCCTCCTCTGCGTCGTCGCCCACCCACACGGCCATCAGGCCGTCGCCCATGAACTTGTCGACCGTGCCCTGCTGGTCCTCGACGCAGCGCACGATCAGCGAGAAGTGCTCGTTGAGAAGGCCTGCGACCTCCTCCGCCGACATCGTCTCCGACAGGGCTGTGAAGCCGATGATGTCGGTGAACAGGATCGTCCCCTGCCGCTCATGCAGCCGCGTCGCCTCCTGGAACCCGAGCCGCACCAGCCGGCGCACGAGGCTGCGCGGAACGTAGACGGCGAAGGCCTTCAGGGCAGAGAGCATGCCGTTCACCGCCGTTGAGACGTCGTCGAGTTCCTGGATCCGGCTGCGCGGCAGCTCCGGTGCCTCGTCGATCTCGAAGCGCTCGATGTGGCCGGCGACTTCGTGCAGGCGGTCGAGCGAGCGGGCGATGCGGCGGGCGATCAGCACCGCGATCACGACCGCGACCGCGATGGAGAGAATGCCGATGGCGATCGAGCCATAGAGGCGGCGGATCTCGGCGATCACCTCCTCCTGCGGCTGGTAGCGCCCGACGATCCACGGCACCGGCCCGAACTGCCGCATCTCCTTGGTCGTGACGACGTAGTTGCGGCCGTCGTCGAGCTCCACCGCGCCGACCTCGACGCCGGCCGCCGCCGCCTTCTCGAAGTTTTCGAAGAGGTCGCGCTCGCCGAGCTTCGCCAGCACCGGGTCACCGGCGTCTGCGAGGGGCACCACCGTCTCGTCCGCACCGAGCTTCTGCTGCAGGCCGAGCGCCCGGCCGCGCGAGTGCGCAAAGACGGCGTCCGGTCCGTAGAGGATAAAGTTTGTGCCGTCGCCTTCCGCCGAGACGTCGCGGACGGCCTCGGAGAGCATGGCCGTGCTGACCGCGGCGACGATGTAGCCGGTGATCACGCCATTGCGGACCAGCGGCGCGCCGACATTGATGAAGCTGTCGTTCTCCACGAAGACGGGCGTGCCCCAGAAGCTCCTCTGCTCGGGATTGAGGTTCTCGAGCGCCCGGCGGACGTCCACCTGCTTGACGTCGTCGGTCTCGATCTTGTGAAGCTGGCCCTCGCCGTCGCGGTACATGCCGTCATAGCGGAACTCGCGGTCGTAGAAGACGAGCGCGTCGAAGACATCGGACGTCGCCAGCACGCCGGCCGCCACGGCGAAGCGATCCTGCAACTCCCCGAGAGGCAGGGTGCCGTTGGCATGGAGTTCGGCAATCTCGCGAACCGCATCTTCACCCGGCCGCATATGCGCCTCGATGCGCTCGCTGAGAGCGCGCATCGTCAGGATGGAGTTCTCGTTCAGGAGAGCGAACGTATTGGAATAGTTGGAGAACGCCGTCAGCCCCAGCACGAAGGCGAGGGCGACGAGCATGAGGCCGCCATAGGCGAGCCCGAGCAGCAGGACCATCGGAATCCGGAAGCGCCGCCGGCGTTCCGCCACCGCCTTTGCCGTTCCAGCCACCGCACGTCCCTTCTTCCGGGCCCGGCCCGACTCAGCCAGCCCTAGTCGCCTCTGCTGGACGCCTTTCCGGGCGGCAGCAAGGCGAACCGACGGCGCGGCGCTGGCGATCCGCGGTCCGCCGGACTACATCTCAACCAAGCGGGACCCGACGATGCCCCGAACCGTGATGCCTCGACACTTGCAGCAGGATCGACGATGACGCGCCACGAGGGCAACCCTGTCCGCCTCGCAGACTACCGGCCCACGGCCTACGCCATCGACACGGTGGAGCTCGACGTCGCCTTCGCGCCGCACGCGACGCGCGTCAAGAGCCGTCTGGCC
>CAZDCR010000011.1:6912-32707 GCA_964503995.1 uncultured Segnochrobactrum sp. | reverse complement strand
ACACCGGCCTCACCGTCGAGCACCCGCTGATCCCGGGCCGGCGGCTGCCGGTCTACGTCGCAAACTTCGTGCTGATGGAGTACGGCACCGGCGCCATCTTCGGCTGCCCGGCCCACGACCAGCGCGACCTCGAGTTCGCCCGCAAGTACGACCTGCCGGTGATCCCGGTGGTGCTGCCGCCGGACGCCGACGCCGCCACCTTCGCCATCGGCGCGGAGCCCTATGTCGGCGACGGCCGCCTCTACAATTCCGACTTCCTCGACGGCCTGACCGTTCCCGAGGCGAAGGACGCCGTCGCCCGGCGGCTGGAAGGCGAGACGCTCGACGGCGCGCCGCAGGGCGCCCGCCAGGTCAACTACCGCCTGCGCGACTGGGGCATCTCGCGCCAGCGCTACTGGGGCTGCCCGATCCCGGTCATCCACTGCGCCGAATGCGGCGTCGTGCCGGTGCCGAAGGCCGACCTGCCGGTGCAGCTGCCCGACGACATCGACTTCGACAAGCCCGGCAACCCGCTCGACCGCCACCCGACCTGGCGCAACGTCGCCTGCCCGCAGTGCAAGGGGCCGGCGCGGCGCGAGACCGACACCATGGACACCTTCGTCGATTCGTCCTGGTACTTCGCCCGCTTCACGGCCCCGCAGGCGGCGACGCCGACCGAGCCCGCCGTCGCCGACCGCTGGCTGCCCGTCGACCAGTACATCGGCGGCATCGAGCACGCGATCCTGCACCTGCTCTATTCGCGCTTCTTCGTGCGGGCGATGAAGGCGACCGGCCACATCGGCCTCGACGAGCCCTTCGCCGGCCTGTTCACGCAAGGCATGGTCGTCCACGAGACCTACAGGCGCGCCGACGGCAGCTTCGCGAGCCCGGCAGAGATCGACATCACGGAAGAAGCCGGGGAGCGTCGCGCCGTCGACCGCGCCACCGGCCAGGCCGTGACGATCGGCTCGATCGAGAAGATGTCGAAGTCGAAGCGCAACACCGTCGACCCGTCCGACATCATCGCCGGCTACGGCGCCGACACGGCGCGCTGGTTCATGCTGTCGGACTCGCCGCCGGAGCGCGACGTCATCTGGACGGAGGACGGCGTCGCCGGCGCCCAGCGCTTCGTGCAGCGCGTCTGGCGCCTCGTCGCCGAGACCGCCTCGAGGCTGCCGCCGGTCGGCACCGCCGCCCCGACGGCCACGGAGGGCACCGCCTTCGACGTCCGCAAGGCCGCCCACAAGGCGCTGGCCGCCATCGAGGACGACATCGAGCAGCTCGCCTTCAACCGCGCCGTGGCGCGGCTGCACGAGCTCGTCAACGTTCTCGCCCGCGCCGCGCAGGAGCCGTTCGAGGCCGCCGCGCCGCTCGGCGCCGGCCTGCGTGAGGCACTGGAGATGCTCGTGCTGGCGCTCGCCCCGATGATGCCGCACCTCGCCGAGGAATGCTGGTCGACCCTCGGCCATGCTAGGCTGGTGGCGACTCAAGGGTGGCCGGTGGTCGACCGGTCGCTGCTCGTCGAGGACGTGGTGGTGCTGCCGGTGCAGGTGAACGGCAAGCGGCGCGGCGAGGTCACGGTGCGGCGCGACGCGCCGGCGGCCGACGTCGAGGCCGCCGCCCTCTCGCTCGACGAGGTCCGCCGCCACCTCGAGGGCCGGGCCCCCAAGAAGGTGATCGTCGTGCCCCAGAGGATCGTCAATGTGGTGGGATGAGGGGCGGTCGCCTTCGGCGGTTGGATCCGCCGCCCGAGGTCTCCTCGCGGTGGCGCACCGTCGTGGCTGCGCGCTCGTGGCCCCGCTGATGCCCCCTCGGGACACGACATCCGCTGCGCCCCCCCTCCCTATCCTCCCCCGCGAGGGGGGAGGGTTTCCGCTGTGCGTGTGGCAAAGCCTTCGAACAAAACTCGACGTGAACCCTCCCCCCTCGCGGGGGAGGGCAGGGAGGGGGGGCCGCGAGTCCGACACTTCCCGTTCGACCCCAACGTCGCAGCACACGCCCCGCCCCGCCGCCGTCCTCCTCGCCCCGCTGCTCGTGGTCGCGCTGGTGCTCGGCGGCTGCGTCGTGCGGCCGCTCTATGCGGATGCGCCCGGCTCCGGCACGCCGGTGGCGGTCGAGCTCTCCAAGATCGCCATCCAGCCCGCCCGCAACCGCGTCGAGCAGGTGCTGCGCAACGAGCTGATCTTCGCCTTCACCGGCGGCGAGGAGGCACCCGACGCCCAGTACTCGCTGCGCATCTTCCTCACCCGCACCGAGGCCTCCGTCGCCGTCGAGCGGCTGTCGGAGGTGCCGGCGTCCTACATCGTCTCGCTGTCGGCCTCCTTCGTGCTGTCCGACTCGACCACCGGCCGCACGCTGCTCACCGGCAACTCGGCCGCCGACGCGTCCTACGACTTCTCCAGCCAGCGCTTCGCCAACGTCCGCGCGCTCGAGGACGCCGAATCGCGCGCCGCCAAGACGATCGCGAGCGACCTGCGCATCCGCCTCGCGGCCTACTTCGCGACGCATCGCTGAGCGAGGCGCGCCGATGGTCGCGCTGAAGCCCCGCGACTTCGACCGCCTGGTCGCCGATCCGGCCCGTGCGCCAGCTGTCGTACTGGTCTTCGGGCCCGAGCAGGGCCTCGTCGCCGAGCGCGCCAAGGCCCTCGTCGACGCCGCCAACCGCGGGTCCTCCGATCCGTTCTCGCTCGTCCGTCTCGACGGCGCCGAGGTCGCCGGCGATCCCGGCCGCCTCTCCGACGAGGCGCGCACCATCGCCCTGTTCGGCGGCCGTCGCATCATCTGGGTGCGCGACGCCGGCACGCGCGCGATCGAGCCGGCGCTGGCGCCGCTCCTCGATACGCCGCCTGAGGACGCGCTGGTGGTGGTGGAGGCCGGCGACCTCAAGAAGGGCACGGGCCTGCGCAAGCGGGTCGAGGACCACGCCACCGCCGCGGCCCTCGCCTGCTATGCCGACGAGGCCGCCGACATCGAGCGGATCATCGAGGAGATCGGCCGGCGCGACGGCCTGGACTTCGAGGCGGACGCCCGCGCGGCCCTGAAGGACATCCTCGGGGCCGACCGCCGGCAGACCCGCGCCGAGATCGAGAAGCTCGCCCTCTACGCCCGCGGCACCGGCCGTGTGACGCTCGCCGACGTCGAGGCCCTCATCGGCGACACCGGCACCGAGACCCTCGACACAACCATCGACGCGGCGCTGACCGGTGCCGTCGCCGATCTCGACCGCACGCTGTCGCGCCTGCTGCGGGCCGGAACGTCGGCGCCGGCGATCCTGTCGGCGGCGCTGCGTCAGGTGCACGCGCTGTCGCGCGGCCGCCTTCTCGTAGAGGAGGGCGCGACCCCCGCGGCCGCGGTCGAGCGGATGATCCCGCCGGTGTTCTTCCGCCGCAAGCAGGTGGTCGCCGACGCGCTCGGGCTGTGGACACTCACAGACCTCGACACCGCCGCGGCGCGCATCGAGGAGGCGATCGTAGCCACCCGCCGCACCGCGGCGCTGTCGGACGCGATCACCGGAAATCTCCTGATGACGCTCGCGAGTGCCGCCCGGGCGCGGCGCGCGCGGCGCCGGGCGGCCGGGCGCTGAGGCCCGGCGATCCGTCGCGATATCGCGCGTCAGCTTGCGCGCTGGCCGAACAGCACCTTCTGCGCTTCCTTGTCGGTGGCGAGATCGCTCTTGCGGGCGTCCTTGCCGACGTCGAGGCCGCGCTGCACGGCCGGCCGCGCCACCATCGTGTCGATCCAGCGCTTCACGTTCGGGAACTCGGCGATGTCCATGCCCTGGCGCTCATGGCCGCGCGACCAGCCGATGATCGCCATGTCGGCGATCGAGTACTCGTCCGCGACGAACTCACGGCCCTCGAGGCGCCGGTTCAGCACGCCGTACAGGCGGTGCGTCTCGTCGCGGTAGCGCTTGATGGCGTAGGGGATCTTCTCCGGCGCGTAGACGGCGAAGTGGTGGTTCTGGCCGAGCATCGGCCCGAAGCCGCCCATCTGCCACATCAGCCACTCCTCCACCGCGACGCGCTGGCGCTCGTCGGTCGGGTAGAAGCGGCCGAACTTGCGGCCGAGATATTGCAGGATGGCACCCGACTCGAAGATCGAGATCGGCGCGCCGCCCGGCCCTTCCGGATCGACGATCGCCGGCATCCGGTTGTTCGGCGCGATCTTCAGGAACTCCGGCTTGAACTGGTCGCCCTTGCCGATGTCGACGAGCCTGAGGTCGTAGGGGACCCCCAGTTCCTCGAGCATGATGCTGATCTTGAAGCCGTTCGGGGTCGGCCAGTAATGCAGCTCGATCGGCTGCGACTGCGTGACACTCATGGGGATCTGCTCTCCAGCGGGACAGGCACCCACATGTAAGGGGTGCCGCCGCCAGCTCCAAGCAGGGTGGAGATGTAACGGTCACCCGCAACGGACGGTGGCGCTAGGGCGTTAACCAGTTGACCCGGCGGGACCCGTCGTCCCGCTGCCGAAAGGGAGACCGCAATGCTCACCATGCCGAGACTTCCCGGCTCCGCCGCGGCCTTCATCGCTGCGCTGGCGTCCTATCGCCCGCTGCCGAACACGCCCCCCCGCGACGGGGAAGGCCGCGGCGATCGTCGGGCCGTGGCCGCCCGGACCGAGGCCAAGGCATCCGCCCGGCCAGCGCGCCGCCGGGCGCGCCGCTCCTAGGGGCCTGCGCGCGACCGATCGATCGCGCGAAACCGGGCTCGCTTTAGTCCTCGATGCCGAGCTTCGCCTTCACCAGCGCATTGACCGCCTGCGGGTTGGCCTTGCCGCCGGTCGCCTTCATCACCTGACCGACGAACCAGCCGGCCATGCTGGGCTTGAGGCCTGCCTGCTCCACCTTGTCGGGATTGGCCGCCACCACCGCATCGACGGCCGCCTCGATCGCCCCGGTGTCCGTCACCTGCTGCAGGCCCCGCGCCTCGACGAGATCGCGCGGACTGCCCGCCTTGGTCCACATCACATCGAACAGGTCCTTGGCGATCTTGCCGGAGATCGTGCCGTCGGCGACGAGATCGATGAGGCCGCCGAGCCGCTCGGCCGAGATCGGGCTCTCCTCGATCGACAGACCTTCCTTGTTCAGCCGTCCGAACAGCTCATTGACGATGAAGTTCAGCGCCTGCTTCGGGTCGCGGCCGCGGGCGACCGCCTCGAAGAAGTCCGCGGAGGGGCGCTCCGCCACCAGCACGCCTGCGTCGTGGAACGTGATCCCGTACTCGGCGACGAAGCGCGCGCGCTTCTCGTCCGGCAGTTCCGGCAGGCTGGCGCGGATCGCCTCGATCTCCGCCGGGTCGAGTTCCAGCGGCAGCAGGTCCGGGTCGGGGAAATAGCGGTAGTCGTGCGCCTCCTCCTTCGAGCGCATCGAGCGCGTCTCGCCGGCGCGGGCATCGAACAGCCGCGTTTCCTGGCTGATCGTCCCGCCGTCCTCGAGAATGCCGATCTGACGGCGCGCCTCGTACTCGATGGCCTGGCCGGCGAAGCGGATGGAGTTGACGTTCTTGATCTCGCAGCGCGTGCCGAGCGGATCGCCAGGCTTGCGCACCGAGACGTTCACGTCGGCGCGCAGGTTGCCCTTCTCCATGTCGGCGTCGGACGTGCCGAGATAGCGCAGGATCGCCCGGAGCTTGGTGAGATAGGCGCGCGCCTCTTCGGAGGATCGCAGGTCCGGCTTGGAGACGATCTCCATCAGCGCCACACCCGAGCGGTTGAGGTCGACGTGGCTCATCGTCGGGTGCTGGTCGTGCAGCGACTTGCCGGCGTCCTGCTCGAGGTGGATGCGCTCGACGCCGACCCGCACCTGCTCGCCCTTCGGCAGGTCGACGAGGATCTCGCCCTCGCCGACGATCGGGTGCTTGTACTGCGAGATCTGATAGCCCTGCGGCAGGTCGGGGTAGAAGTAGTTCTTGCGGTCGAACACCGAGCGCAGGTTGATCGCCGCCTTCAGCCCGAGGCCGGTGCGCACGGCCTGGCGGACGCAGGCCTCGTTGATCACCGGCAGCATGCCCGGCATCGCCGCGTCGACGAGCGAGACGTGGGCGTTCGGCGCACCGCCGAAGGCGGTCGCGGCGCCGGAGAACAGCTTCGATTCGGACGTCACCTGGGCATGCACCTCCATGCCGATGACGACCTCCCAGTCCCCCGTCGCACCCGGGATCAGGTTCTCCGCTCGCGTCTCACGCACCGCACCGCTCCGTCGTCCGTTTCCGCGGCGGCACCCGCCGCCCTCATACCGATTGACGATCTTTCGTCGCCCGGGTCAAGCCGCCCACGTCCCGTCAGCCTGAGGCGCGGCACGGCCTGATCGACAGGGACTGAACATCGGACTGGCCAGCGGGCCAGCGCATTCAGACCGTCCTTACCCCGCCCCCGGCTGCCGGATCGCTGACGCGGGAAGACCGCCGCGACCTTGCCGCGACGGCCCGAAGCGGACGACCCGAAAGTCGCACGCACCAAAATGCACGCACCAAAATGAAAGAGCCCGGCGGGAAGACCCGCCGGGCTCGATCGAGGATCAGACTTGCGTCAGATCAGCAGTATCGGATCAGAAGGAGCGCTGAACCCGGAACGTGCCGACCAGCATGTCCTTGTCCTGCCGGTTGATACCGGCGTTGTTGCGACCCTGGAGATCGGTCTGCTTGTACTGCAGCTCGAAGCCCGTCTCGAGGCCGGCCACCGGGGTGAACACGATGTTACCCTGGATGTCCCAGTTCGAGTAGTCGAAGCGCTTGCCAGCCTGATCGACGTCCAGGTAGGACACGCCGAAGCCCGACGACACGTTCGGAGCCCAGAAGTGCTGGAAGCCGGCAGCGATCGACCAGGAGTTGGCGAGCTTCAGGTCACCACGGATGATGCGAGCATCGGCGACGCGAGCAGCCGGGCCCCAGGCGTTCGGAGCGACGTAGGAGATCGCGCCGCTGGAGTAGCCGGCCTGCAGACCGAAGGTGTCACCCTCGGCGAGCATCGGCAGGTTGACGACGACGCCAGCGGCGATCGCCCAGCCCAGCTCGTTGCTCACGCCGTTGAACGGCGACCGCACTTCATGCAGCGCGCCCATCAACTGAGCCGAACCCCAGCCCTGATCGACGCGGAGGTTACCGACCAGGTCGGGCCAACGCACACCGCCGTAGTTGGCGTACGAAACGCCACCGGCGTTGCGGAACGTCATCTGGTTCTGGCGGAACTTGTTGTCTTCGATCGAGACCGAGGCCGAGAAGCCGTTGCCGAAGGCGAAGGTGTAGGCCGCCATCAGCGTGTTCTGGTCGGAGTGGGCCGGCTCGAACGGAGCGAAGAAGCCCGGGGTCTGGTAGAAGTCGAAGAACGAGTAGGCCTTACCGAAGGTGAGGCCACCGAACTGGATGAACGCCTGGTCGAGGTTGACCGCCGAACCGGTGTTGCCGGTCTGGGTCTGGATCTCGAGCTGGGCGAACGTGCGCAGCAGGCCGTACTCGGTGTTGGTGCGCGAGTCCGAGTAGAAGTACGCACGAGCGCGGAAGTTGTACGCGTTCTGATTGCGCTTCTGGTAGTTCACGCCACCGAAGTTACCCTGGCCGGTGATCGCGAAGCGATAGTCGGCGCGGATACGGCCGCGGATCTGGAAGCAGGTCTCGGTGCCGGGGACATAGAGGAAGCCCGTGCCGAACGCGTCGCAGACGCGAACGTAATCGACCGGCTCCGGAGCGACCGCGAGGTCGGCTGCCTGCACACCGGTCACGGCCAGCGCACCGGCCACGCCCAGGACGACGCCTTTCATGTTCATCTTTAGATCTCCATCATCTCGTCTTGGCAGCTTCCGCTTTCGGTTCCGGAGACCGGAGAGGCGATTGCGTGGGCTGTGACCGTTGCGCGAAGCGGTTGGTCTGTTTGTGTCCGTGGCGGCGAACCGTTGAAGGACACGCGTTGACCGGTCCGCTCCGGTCGGTCCGAACATACCCACGGCCGCTTCCGCTTCAATCGCAAAGAGCGGATTGTGGCCGTCCCGGGGGGTGTTCTGGGGGCAGTGTTGCGGCAGCGCCACAGAAGAGCCCCCGACCCGACCCCAAACGCCCCCCAGAGCCCGGAATTCTTCACCTTTCCTTAACTTCCGGCACCGTTTCGGGCCCTCGCGCAGGGGCCAGACAGCGGCGGGCAGGAATCGCCTGCCGCTTTCGCGCCGCGTTTTCCCCGTGGCGGCGGCACCATCCGGCCCGATTCGGGGCGGCCCCCGCACGGCTTCCATGGCGCCGGCCAACGGGATGCGCCGCGCGCAGGCACGACGTGCCCTGCCCACCTGGCTGTTACCCCTCGCCACCAGGAATCGGGTGGACCTCTTCGGGCCAGCGCGCTGGTCCAGCCCTCTTCGACGCGGCGGACTCGCCCGAGGCGCTTGCCGACCCGATTGGGGGAGGAACGTCGCATCGTCCCGCCCAGGCGGCCTTGACCGGGAGCGGACGGGGGGCGCCCCAGGACCGGCGGAAACCTCCGGCCCGGATCGCCGCCACGCGTCCGCCGTCACCCGGCATCGCGCCTTGCGGGTGCGCCGCGGAGTGCTCACGGGGTCCGCCATCTGGGGAGGGGCGCGGCGAGGCCGCCATCGCTATCGCCCCGCGAGCCGTCCGGCACCCGGAACGCAACGTCTCGTCCGTGACCGGGCCGGAGCGGCGCCGACAGGGCGGCCCCAGGCCCCTCTGATGTCGCGTGAACGTCCCGCCGATGCGCGACCGGCGTTGACGTGGAGCCGGCATCGTGCCGGCGAGCTACGCGGCACGGCGTCCTAGACCACTCCGCGTGCCGGGACGGACGTCCCGGCGGTGATCGCAATGCTGTGGTGGACGCGAGCCGCCGCACCCGTGGGGGCTCGCGCTGGCGGCTTGGTCAGCCTGGGTTACGGGCAAAATCTTCCGTCCCGCGCCGGTGGCTCGTCAGAGGCCTTCGGCGACCGCAGCTCCCGCCACCGGCATCCCGCCACCGTTACCGTGGAGCGCGGCAGAACGGGAAACGGGCCGTTTCGCCGCGTCGCCTGCGCACCCGCACCCTTCGCGCGGCGTCCGACCCTTCGGCGGCGTGAGAGCGGCTTGCCCCCGAGCGCGGCGCCGACGGCCCCCCCCGCTGCGCTGCTCCTCCACCGCGGAAGGACTGTCGCGCCTGGAGCGATGCGGACTTAGATCGATATCGCGGCGACATGCGGAGGGATTGCCCCGGGCTTCACCCGTCGCTTCTGCCTTGCTGGTGATCTGAAGCCAGCGTGTGGGGGCATCGCGAGGGCTCGGCAACACCCCAGTCCGCTGCCGACGAGGCGCCAGGCGTTCAACGACGATAGACCTGCTCGCCTCGGAGGGCGAAAGGGCCACCGGAGCCGCCGGATCCAGCACGATTCCGTCGCCACGCACGGCCGACCACGCGCCGCGGCCTCACCGCCCGGGCGGAGAACCGCGCCAGGGCCTCACCTGTCGCAGCCGTGTGCGCGGGCTCCTGCCCTCAGGCGTCGGCGAGGGCTGCTTCGACGGCGGCGTTCGCCGCTTCGGCCCGGGCGCCGTCGGGGCCGCCCGCCTGCGCGAGGTCGGGCCGGCCGCCGCCGCCCTTGCCACCGAGCGCCTCGGACGCCCGACGGACCAGTTGAACGGCGTCGAACCGGCCGAGGAGGTCGTCGGTGACGCCCACCACCACCGCGGCCTTGCCGTCCTCGGCGACGCCGATCACCGAGACGACGCCCGAGCCGACCGCACGCTTGGCGTCGTCGGCCACCGCCTTCAGGTCCTTCGGCGCGATGCCGGTGACGACCCGGCCGAGAAAGCGCGTCCCGGCGACGTCCTTGGCGGCCGGCGCGCCGGCCTCACCGCCCCCGAGGGCGAGCTTGCGCCGCGCGTCGACGAGGTCGCGCTCCAGCCGGCGCCGCTCCTCGACGAGCGCCTCGGCGCGCGCCAGGAGCTCGTCCGGCGTCGCCTTGAGAAGCTGCGCGAGGCCGCGGACACGACGATCCTGCTCGGCGAGATAGTGGCGCGCCGCCGCACCCGACAGCGCCTCGACGCGGCGCACCCCGGCGGCGACGCCGGCCTCCGCGACCACGGTCACGAGCCCGATGTCGCCGGTGCGCTCGACGTGGGTACCGCCACAGAGCTCGGTTGAATAGGACGCGCCGGTTTCATCCTGCGCCATCGAGACGACGCGCACCTCGTCGCCGTACTTCTCGCCGAACAGCGCCATGGCACCGGAGGAAATCGCCTCGTCGACCGCCATCAGGCGGGTGGTGACGGGCGCGTTCTGCAGCACGGCGGCGTTGGTCAACTCCTCGATGCGCACGAGTTCGGCGGCATCGACCGGCAACGGGTGCGAGAAGTCGAAGCGCAGCCGGTCCGGCGCGACGAGCGAGCCCTTCTGCGCCACGTGGCGGCCGAGCACCGTGCGCAGGGCGGCGTGCAGCAGGTGCGTCGCCGAGTGGTTCGCCCGGATCGCGCGCCGGCGCTGGAGATCGATGGCGAGTTCGACGGCGTCACCGACCGACAAGGACCCCGTGTCGACCGTGAGCGTGTGGACGAACAGTCCGTCCGCCTTCTTCTGCGTGTCGGTGACATGCGCCGTCAGGCCGGGAGCGCTGGCCGTGCCGGTATCGCCGACCTGACCACCGGATTCGCCGTAGAACGGCGTCTGATTGAACACCACGAGGCCGGTCTCGCCGGCCTCGAGCCGCGCCACCGGGGCGCCGTCGCGGACGATCGCGGTCACCACGGCTTCGGCGCGGTCGGCGGTGTAGCCGAGGAACTCGGTCGGACCGACGCGGTCCTTGACGCCGTACCACACCGTCTCGGTGGCCGCCTCGCCGGAGCCCGCCCAGGCGGCGCGCGCCTCGGCGCGCTGGCGCTCCATCGCCGCCTGGAAGCCGGCCGTGTCGACGGCGAGGCCGCGGCCGCGCAGGGCGTCCTCGGTGAGATCGAGCGGGAAGCCGTAGGTGTCGTAGAGGCGGAAGGCGGTCTCGCCGTCGAGGGCTGCGCCGGGCACGAGGCGCGCGGTCGCCTCGTCGAGCAGCGTCAGGCCGCGCTCGAGGGTGCGGCGGAAGCGCGTCTCCTCGAGCTTCAGGGTCTCGGCGATCAGCGCCTCGGCGCGCAGGAGCTCGGGATAGGCACGGCCCATCTCGCGGGTCAGTGCCGGCACCAGCCGCCACATCAGCGGCTCGCGCGCGCCGATCAGCTGCGCGTGACGCATGCCGCGGCGCATGATGCGGCGCAGCACGTAGCCGCGCCCCTCGTTCGACGGCATGACGCCATCGGCGATCAGGAAGCTCGCGGCGCGCAGGTGGTCGGCAATCACCCGATGGCTCGCCCGGTGCGGCCCGTCGGCGGGGACATTGGTGATGTCCTCGCACGCGCGGATCAGCGTCCGGAAGAGGTCGATGTCGTAGTTGTCGTGCACCCCCTGCAGGACCGCGGCGACGCGCTCGAGCCCCATGCCCGTATCGATCGAGGGGCGCGGTAGCGGTACCCGGGCGCCGGGCACCTGCTCATACTGCATGAAGACGAGATTCCAGATCTCGATGAAGCGGTCGCCGTCCTGGTCGGGGGAGCCGGGGGGCCCGCCCGGGATCGCCGGCCCGTGGTCATAGAAGATCTCGGAGCACGGGCCGCACGGGCCGGTATCGCCCATCGCCCAGAAATTGTCGCTGGTGGCGATCTTGATGATGCGCCGCTCGTCGATCCCGGCGATCTTGCGCCAGAGCTGGCCGGCGTCCTCGTCCTCCGCATAGACGGTGACGACGAGTCGGCCGGGGTCGAGGCCGAACTCCTTCGTCACCAGCCGCCAGGCGAGTTCGATGGCGCGCTCCTTGAAGTAGTCGCCGAACGAGAAGTTGCCCAGCATCTCGAAGAAGGTGTGGTGGCGGGCGGTGTAGCCGACATTGTCGAGGTCGTTGTGCTTGCCGCCGGCCCGCACGCACTTCTGGGCGGTGACGGCGCGCGGCACGGCACGCGTCTCGAGGCCGGTGAAGACGTTCTTGAACTGCACCATCCCGGCGTTGGTGAACATCAGCGTCGGGTCGTTGCGCGGCACCAGCGAGCTCGACGGCACCACCTCGTGGCCTTCGCGCGCGAAGTAGTCCAGGAACGCACTGCGGATCTCGTTCACGCCGCTCATCGACAACCCTCTCGCGGCGACGCGCGCCGGCTCCGTCCGGCGGCCGCTGGCCGCCACCCGTCCGTCATCGGCTCGTACACACGACGGAGCCTCTGCGGGACCGCCGGCGGACCGGCGGACGGCGGGTTTTAGCGTCGCCGCCGCCGGCTGTCACGCCCGCGGCGGCAGAGGGGAGATGGCGCCGGCGGCGGCGGCCGTCGCGGCCACCGGAAGTCGACCGGCGGCAACGCGCGCGGGGGGCCGTCGCCGGGCGTCAGAGATCGGCCGGCGGACCGTCGTCCTCGGGCTCGGGCGCGCCCTTGCCGACGATGCGGTCGGCGATCAGCCCGGCGTTCTGGCGGATCGCCGCCTCGATCGTGCGGGCGACGTCGGGATGGTCGCGCAGGAACTGCTTGGCGTTCTCGCGGCCCTGACCGAGGCGCTGGCTGTCGTAGGAGAACCACGCTCCGGATTTCTCGACGATGCCGGCCTTGACGCCGAGATCGACGAGCTCGCCGACCTTGGAGACGCCCTCGCCGTACATGATGTCGAACTCGACCTCGCGGAACGGCGGGGCCACCTTGTTCTTCACCACCTTGACGCGGGTCTGGTTGCCGACGACCTCGTCGCGGTCCTTGATTGCGCCGATGCGGCGGATGTCCAGGCGCACCGAGGCATAGAACTTCAGGGCGTTGCCGCCGGTGGTGGTCTCCGGGCTGCCGAACATCACGCCGATCTTCATGCGGATCTGATTGATGAAGATCACCATGGCGTGGGACTTCGAGATCGAGCCGGTGAGCTTGCGCAGCGCCTGGCTCATCAGCCGCGCCTGCAGGCCGGGCAGTTGCTCGCCCATCTCGCCCTCGAGTTCGGCCCGCGGCGTCAGTGCCGCCACCGAATCGATCACCAGCACGTCGACGGCGCCGGAGCGCACCAGCGTGTCGGCGATCTCGAGCGCCTGCTCGCCGGTGTCGGGCTGCGAGATCAGGAGGTCGTCGAGGTCGACGCCGAGCTTGCGGGCATAGAGCGGGTCGAGGGCGTGCTCCGCATCGACGAAGGCACAGACGCCGCCGAGCTTCTGGGCTTCCGCGACGACGTGCAGCGCGAGCGTCGTCTTGCCGGAGGATTCCGGCCCGTAGATCTCGACGATGCGCCCCTTCGGCAGGCCGCCGATGCCGAGCGCGATGTCGAGGCCGAGCGAGCCGGTTGGAATCGACTCGACCTCGACCGCCTTGCCCTGGCCGAGCCGCATGATCGAGCCCTTGCCGAACGAACGCTCGATCTGGCTCAGCGCGGCGTCAAGCGCCTTCCTCTTGTCCATCGACGTTCCTTCGATCAGGCGCAGATTCGCTTGCGACATGGAGGGGCTCCTTATTCCACGGCCGACCGCCGCGTTCAAACGTCCGCCCGGCGCCGCGCCGGCTCGATGGGCAATGTACCATGTTTGTTCTTGTTCGCAATATGTTCTCATGCGATTTGAGACGGGCGCGACGACATTTCGTCGGGGCGCCCGGCTGCCGGACGTCCGGGCTCGCTGAGGGACCGGTGCGTTGCAGGTCCTGCGGGGCTGGGCCGTGCGCTCCGCCCACCCGTGACGCAAGGGGCGCGTGACGGCCGTCCCGAGATTCGCCAGCGTCACCCGATCGTCGAAGCCGCGCGGCCGCCGACAAATCGCGGGTCGCAATCGTATTTCTCCACGCGAGGAGGCCTCGCGGCCGGATTTTTCGTCGGCCCGCAAAGTCGTTCCTGCTTGTAAATTTTCCGGCGTCGTCCATAGTCGATCCGTCGATGAACGGTAGGATTTCGTCGGTCGCCGCCTTCAGCGTGAGGGCCGGCGCTCGATACTCGTGCCTGAAAATGCGAATTCGACGGTCGGCGGAGACGCCGGCAAGCGATGCCAGATTATTCGAGAAAGGGTTTCCCATGGCTTCGGGAACCGTGAAGTGGTTCAACGCCCAGAAGGGCTTCGGTTTCATCGCTCCTGATGGCGGCGGCAGCGATGCCTTCGTCCACATCAGCGCGGTCGAGCGCTCCGGTCTGAGCGACCTGCGCGAGGGGCAGAAGGTCGGCTTCGAGCTGGTCGCCGATCGCAAGAGCGGCAAGATGTCCGCGGACAATCTGAAGCTCCTGAGCTGATCGCAGGCCGTCGGCGCGGCTCGTCCGTGCGGCCGGCGGCTCGCCCCGCGGGTGTCGGGGGGTCCGGATCACCGGCCCCTGGCCTCCCGGAGCGATCGGAGCTTCGAGCTCGACCAGGCGCCTCGCGCCTCCGGCCCCGCGCCTCTTAGAGGACGCGGGGCTTTTCGTTTCCGGCCGCCCCGCAACGGAGCCGCCCAGGGAGGATATCGTCATGGCTAAAGGCCAGCAGCGCAGCAACCGCGAGATCCGCAAGCCGAAAGCCGCCAAGCCGCCGGCCGCCACCGCCGCGGCCCCGGTGCTGACGATGATGAAGGGCACCCAGGCGACGCCGAACAAGAAGAAGGGCTGAGCGTCGTCGGCAGCCCCCCGATGAGCCGCACCACCGAGACCACGGTGACGTTCGCCCGGCCCTTCCGGCTGCCGCCGCTCGAGGCGCCGCAGCCCGCGGGCACGTACCGGCTGGTGGTCGACGAGGAGGAGGTCCCGGGCCTCTCCTTCCTCGCCTACCGCCGCACGGGGACGATGCTCGCAATGCCGGCGATCGGGGCGGCGGCGGGCAGCAGCCAGATCGTCACCGTCCGCCCGGAAGACCTCGAGGCCGCGCTCGAGCGCGACCGCGCCCCGGCCTGACCGATAGAGCCACACCGCCGCGCCGCCGCGCCTTTCCCCCTGTCATCCCTCCCGGTGGGCGGGAGACCGAGGGGCCGTGGCCGTCCGGTGCGGAACGCCGCCGGTGCCCGGCGCGACCGCGCTCCTGGACGGCGCGACCGCGCGCATGGACTCCACGCTGCGCTCCTGGACGACACGCTGCGCGCCTGGATGCCCCGCTGCGCTCCGAGACGAGCCGCGAAGCCACCCCGAAACGACGAAGGCCGCCCAGGGGCGGCCTCCGCATTTCTGTCCCGCGCGCTCTCGCGTCGGCCGCCCCGCGGGCGGATGGCGCCGGCGCGAGCCCCGATCAGCGCGAGTAGAACTCGACGACCAGGTTCGGCTCCATGTGCACCGGATAGGGCACGTCGGCGAGCGTCGGCACGCGCACGAACTTCGCCGTCATCTTGTGGTGGTCGGCGTCGATGTAGTCCGGCACGTCGCGCTCGGGCGACTGCACGGCCTCGAGCACCAGCACCATCTGGCGCGAACGCTCCTGCACCTCGATGACGTCGCCCTGGCGGCAGCGATAGCTGCCGATGTTGACGCGCTTGCCGTTGACCTTGACGTGGCCGTGGCTGACGAACTGGCGCGCCGCGAACACGGTCGGCACGAACTTCGCCCGGTAGACGAGGGCGTCGAGGCGGCTCTCGAGCAGGCCGATCAGCCGCTCGGAGGTGTCGCCCTTCTGGCGCGAGGCTTCCGCATAGACGCGGCGGAACTGCTTCTCGGAAATGTTGCCGTAGTAGCCCTTCAGCTTCTGCTTGGCGCGCAGCTGCACGCCGAAGTCGGAGAGCTTGCCCTTGCGGCGCTGGCCGTGCTGGCCGGGGCCGTATTCGCGGCGATTGACGGGGCTCTTCGGACGGCCCCAGATGTTTTCGCCAAGACGGCGATCGATCTTGTGCTTGGCGCTGTGGCGCTTCGACATTCGCGGTTTCCTTCGAACAAAAGCTACGCCGGCGGCCCGGAGGCCGCGCGGCGCGTCGGAAACGCGCCCTCCTCTGTCCCTGCGGGCACGGCGCGACGGGCGGAGGATGATCTCCGCTCGGGCGCACGGGTCTCGGTCGGGACCGACAGGAACCGGCGGCTCAGCGCGGCCACCGTTCCACGGGTGCGGGCGCGCGGACGGCGGAACCGGCCACGCGTTGCCGGGGTGCTAGCTCAATCGGCGGCGCAAAGCAAGCCGTGGCGGGCAAGGGCCGCCACCAGCGCCGGCTCCGGCGGCCGTCCGGAGGTGAATTCCGCCCGTCCCGGCAGCGCTGGCGCCGCGGGCGCGACGCTGTCATCGTCCTCGTCATCGAAGCGCTCCGACGCCTCCTCGCCATAGAGCACGGTGTAGACGCGCCGGGCGATCGCCGCGGCCGGGTCGATCCACGCCACCCGCCACGGCGCCAGCCGCTCGAACAGGTCGGTGAGGAAGGGATAGTGCGTGCAGGCGAGCACCACGACGTCGGTGCGCTGGCCGTCACGGCGCACGAAGCAGGGGGCGATCTCGCGCTCGACCGCCGAATTGTCGATCGGCTGGCCGCGCAGCCGCGCCTCGGCGAGCCCGGCGAGCCGGCTCGAGCCGACGAGCGTCACCTCGGCGCCGCGCGCATGCGCCTCGATGAGGGCGCGGGTGTAGTCGCGCGCCACGGTGCCCGGCGTGGCGAGCACGCTGACGAGGCCGGACGTCGTGCGCTCCGCCGCCGGTTTGATCGCCGGCACGGTGCCGATCACCGGCACCGGCAGGGCCGCGCGCAGGCCCGGCAGCACCAGCGTCGAGGCGGTGTTGCAGGCGATGACGACGGCATCCGGGGAATGGAAGGCGACGAGGCGCGTCATCAGGCCGGTGACGCGCTCGACGAGCGCCGTCTCGGTCAGCGCCCCATAGGGAAAGCCCGCATCGTCGGCGACATAGACGAGCCCGGCCGCCGGCAGCGCGCGGCGCACCTCGCGCAGCACCGACAGCCCGCCGACGCCGGAATCGAAGATCAGGACCTTTGGCGGCCGCCCGCTCATCACCCGCGTCGCATACGCCGTCCCGGCGAACAGATCGATGCCCATGACACGCCGACACCCGACCAGAGACCAATCCCGGATTGGAACGCCGGGCCAGTGAAGGAAGCGTTAAGGGCGGAGTTGGGGCGGAACTGGACCGGACGGTTCCGCCGGCCACCCCCGCGCCCGAAGCCCTTAGGCACGAGGGCGCCCGCGAGTCCCTTCTCCCGCCGTCAGGTGGGAGAAGGTGCCCGAAGGGCGGATGAGGGCCGCTCCGCAGGAGCGGTGCGGAACTGCTAGAGGCGGTTCTCGAGGGCCGCCAGGATCGTCTCCAGGACGTCGTCGAGGCGGCCGTAGACATCGTCATTGTTGACCCGCAGGACGCGGTAGCCTTCTCCTGACAGGAACACGGCCCGCCGCGCGTCGTGCGCCACCTCTTCGTCGGTCGAATGCGTCGCTCCGTCGACCTCTACGATGAGCCCTATGCTTCGACACAGAAAGTCCGCGACATAGGGCTCGATCGGCGCCTACCGCACGAACTTGAAGCTCCGGAAACGCCGTCCGCGGAGTTGAGCCCAGAGCAGCGCTTCTGCAGGCGTCAGTTGACGGCGGAGCGCGCGGGCGTTGCCGACGGTCTTGCGCCGCGCCCGGGCCACCTGGTTTCGCGATTGCTCCGACATGGGCGCCCCGCCTGCCGCTTCGGCACTCGCAGCTTTCGACGCTCCCGCCCGCGGCCTTTGGCGTTGCGCTCGGTGCTTCGGCGCGCTTCGCCCGCCGCCCTCATCCGCCCCTTCGGGGCACCTTCTCCCAGCAAGCTGGGAGAAGGGAAGGCCCACCGCCGCCGCCGCGTATCCCTTCTCCCGCCGCAGGTGGGAGAAGGTGCCCGAAGGGCGGATGAGGGCCGCTCCGCAGGAGCGGAAGCAACGCCTGCACAGTCTATTCCACTTCACGACGCCGCGGCTTATCTTGGGAAGGCTCATACACTGAGATATTCGCGGAGCGTCAGATCTACATAACCGCTTTTCGAGAGTTGCTTTAAATGGTCCGAAGCTTGACTGAAATAATTGCAACCTATAATCTAAAATCATGCGTTCCTGGTGGAACCGCGATTCTTTCTTGCCCTGATTCCATCAATCTCATACTTGACGGGCTTGCTGCCGGCGGAGAATTACTCGGCGTGGAGAGCTTTCGCATCGTTCGGGGTGGAGCGATACAGCCGGAGCAGGAATTCTCCACCGACATTGGCGACTTTGCATCTGGCTACGCCGAGTTTATCGTTCATACATTGACCACCATCAGAATGGCGTCACCGATGGACATGAAATTCGAGGTTGTGTGGAAAAATTTTCCTGAGAAGGCGGGGGTATAACCGCAGGATTACCCAAAATTGGCAAGAATTATTGTGACGTAGCCGACCAATCGGCGCACCTTCCGTCGACCTTCGCCGATGCCAAACACCCCTCCCCCTACTCCGCCCCGCACCCCTCGACCGCCCCCGGGAACCGGCTCTCCCAGCCAGCCTCGAAGTGGGCGCTGAAGCGGGTGTAGTCCTCGCCGCCGTCCACCAGCATCAGCCCGCGGAAGGCGTAGGGCGCCGCCACGCGGCCATCCACCGGGCGCTCGAAATAGACCTCGATCATCGGCACGTCGTCCGCCGACAGCGGCGCATTCAGGCGGATCTCGGCGCCGCCGCACCAGTCGGAGCCCGAATCGATCGGGTTGACGCCGTTCGTCAGCCTGCAGGCGCCGCCGTACCACTCGACAGAAGCAACGACGTCGCGGCCGAGCTCGGCGAGCCACTGCTCCACCGTCCGCTCCCGGCGGCACTGTTCGTCATTCCAGTCGAAATCGGCGAGCCGCGCCGTCCGCGCCGCCTCGGCGAGCGCGGCGTCGGCTATGCCCTCGGCCGCCTGCGTGGGCGCCACCCCGAAAAGGGCGAGCACCACGACCGAGACGACGGCAGACGACCTCCTCACCAATCCGACTCTCATTCCGGCGTCGCCCCGCCGGTGCCTCGGCCGCGATATCCCCCGGCGCGGCAGGCCCCCGCGCCGCTTACGCAGCGCGCCCTCATCCGGCGCTTAGCGCCACCTTCTCCCCGCCTCCGGCCGGGAGAAGGGAAAGGACGGCTGCCGCCGTGCCATCCCCGAACCCTCACCACTCAGGCTCCCCCTCCGGGCTCGGCCCGCGGGCTGCGTCGGCGGCCACATCGCCGGGCGCCGACGGCGGCTTCGGGGCGCCCGGCGGGCGTGGCTTCGGGGGCGTCTGCGCCGGGCCGCGCACCGGCTTCGGGCGGATCGGCCGGTCCTCCAGCGCCGAGAACACGCCGCGCAGCGTCCTGACCTCCTGCTCGGTGAACGGCACCTTCTGCAGGATGCCGCGGAGGTTGCGCACCATCGAGGCGCGCTTGTCGGGCGAACGGAAATAGCCGGTCGGATCGAGCGCCCGCTCGACGTGCTCGAACAGCGCGATCATCTCCGCCTTGTTCGCCGGCCGCGAGGCTTCCTCGGTGATGAAGGGCAGGTCGCCCTCCACCACGGTCCGCCGCCAGGCGTAGCCGACGATCAGCACCGCCTGGGCGAGGTTGAGCGAGGCGAAGGCGGGGTCGACCGGCAGCGTCAGGATCGCCTCGCTGAGCGCGATCTCGTCGTTGATGAGGCCGATCCGCTCGCGGCCGAACAGGATCGCCGTGCGGACGCCGTTCGCCGCCGAGGCGACTGTGCGCGACGCCGCCTCGTCGGGGCCGATCACCGGCTTCACCATCTCGCGCGGCCGCGCCGTCGTGGCATAGACGGCGCCGCAGTCGGCGATCGCCGCGGCGACACTGTCATAGGTCGTCACGGATCCGATGATGGCGTCCGACCCGGAGGCGGCGGCGACCCCACGCTCGTTCGGCCAGGGCTCGCGCGGGCTGACGAGCCTGAGCTCCTTCAGCCCGAAGTTCGCCATCGCCCGGATTGCGGTGCCGATGTTCTCGCCGAGTTGCGTTTCGACGAGGACCACGACCGGCGGCAGCGCCAGCGCGGCCGCCTGCGCCACGTCGCGATCGGGCGCCTCGGGCGGCGAGCCGCCGGGCCGTGCGGAATTTGGTCTGTAGCGTGTCATCGTTCCGGCGAAATGGGTTGGCAGGGGGAAGGCCCCCGTGCGTTCTGAGGCGTCTTCCTTTAAGAAGTCCGCTCCCGACGCAAGTCCAACGATCCGAACGAGCCCGAGGAAACCGAAAAATGCCCGCCTACAGGTCCCGCACCACCACCCATGGACGCAACATGGCCGGCGCGCGCGGCCTGTGGCGCGCCACAGGCATGAAGGACGGCGACTTCGGCAAGCCGATCATCGCCGTGGTGAACTCGTTCACCCAGTTCGTCCCCGGCCACGTCCACCTGAAGGACCTCGGCCAGCTGGTCGCCCGCGAGATCGAGAAGGCCGGCGGCGTCGCCAAGGAATTCAACACCATCGCCGTCGACGACGGCATCGCGATGGGCCACGACGGCATGCTCTATTCGCTGCCCTCGCGCGAGATCATCGCCGACAGCGTCGAGTACATGGTGAACGCGCACTGCGCCGACGCGATGGTGTGCATCTCCAACTGCGACAAGATCACGCCGGGCATGCTGATGGCGGCGCTGCGCATCAACATCCCCGTCGTCTTCGTCTCCGGCGGACCGATGGAGGCCGGCAAGGTCGTCTTCCGCGGCAAGGAGAAGGCCATCGACCTCATCGACGCGATGGTGGCCGCAGCCGACTCCACCGTCACCGACGAGGAAGTGCAGGCGATCGAGCGCTCCGCCTGCCCGACCTGCGGCTCCTGCTCGGGCATGTTCACGGCCAACTCGATGAACTGCCTGACCGAGGCGCTCGGGCTGGCGCTGCCCGGCAACGGCACGGTGGTCGCCACCCACGCCGATCGCAAGCGGCTGTTCGTCGAGGCCGGCCACCTGATCGTCGACCTCGCCCGTCGCCACTACGAGCAGGACGACTTCTCCGTGCTGCCGCGCTCGATCGCGAGCTTCTCCGCCTTCGAGAACGCCATCACCCTCGACATCGCCATGGGTGGCTCCACCAACACGGTGCTGCATCTGCTGGCAGCCGCCCACGAAGGCGAGGTGCCGTTCACCATGGCCGACATCGACCGGCTGTCGCGCCGCGTGCCGGTGCTCTGCAAGGTCGCCCCGTCGGTGCCGGACGTCCACATCGAGGACGTCCACCGCGCCGGCGGCATCATGGGCATCTTGGGCGAGCTCGACCGCGCCGGCCTGATCAACGCCGACGTGCCGACCGTCCACGCCGAGACGATGGCCGACGCGCTCGCCCGCTGGGACCTGAAGCGCACCGGCAGCGAAACGGTCGAGACCTTCTTCCGGGCATCGCCGGGCGGCATCCCGACCCAGGTGGCGTTCAGCCAGGACCGCCGCTACCGCGATCTCGACACCGATCGCGAGAACGGGGTCATCCGCAGCGCCGACCACGCCTTCTCCAAGGACGGCGGCCTCGCCGTGCTCTACGGCAACCTCGCCGAGGACGGCTGCATCGTGAAGACGGCCGGCGTCGACGCCTCGATCCTGAAGTTCACCGGCCCGGCGCGCATCTTCGAGAGCCAGGATGCCTCGGTCGAGGCGATCCTCGGCGACCGGATCAAGGCCGGCGACGTCGTGCTGATCCGCTACGAGGGACCGCGCGGCGGACCGGGCATGCAGGAGATGCTCTATCCGACGAGCTACCTGAAGTCGAAGGGCCTCGGAAAGGCCTGCGCGCTGGTCACCGACGGTCGCTTCTCCGGCGGCACCTCGGGCCTTTCGATCGGCCACGTCTCGCCGGAAGCCGAGGAAGGCGGGCTGATCGGGCTCGTCGAGGAAGGCGACACGATCGAGATCGACATCCCGAACCGCATCATCCGCGTCGATGTTGCCGACGAGGTCTTCGCCGCCCGCCGTGCGGCGATGGAGGCGAAGGGCGAGGACGCCTGGAAACCCGTCGACCCGCGTCCCCGCAAGGTGACGACGGCGCTCAGGGCCTATGCCGCGTTCGCCACCAGCGCCGCCCGCGGCGCCGTGCGCGACGTCGACGCCCGCCGCTGAGGAGCCCCGCCGGGGCGGCGTCGTCCGCCGCTACCGGCGCTCGGGGCCCTCCCCGGCCTGCGACGATGGCCCGTTCAGGGCCATCGAACAGCCCAAGAGAGACGGTCCTTGAAGACCGCGAGACGAGGAAACGCCGTGCCGACCCGCGCCCCGGCAGTCCCCGCCGGATCCCGCGCGGGTGGCATCCGGATCGATCGCCTCCCCTGCGCGTTCCGCGTCGGGGTCTGTCGCGATCGCCGCCATGCGTGGGTCAAGCAGCGATGACGTCCTCCCCCTTCGCCTCCCCGGACGACGTCGGCGCACGGCTCGCCGCCGTCGGCTACCTCGCCGACGAGGACCTCGCCACCGCGATCTTCCTCGCCTTCGCCCTCGGCCGGCCGCTGCTGCTCGAGGGCGCGCCGGGCGTCGGCAAGACCGAGGTGGCGCGGGCGCTGGCGACCGCCCTCGGCCGGCAGCCGGTGCGGCTGCAGTGCTATGAGGGCCTCGACGCCGCCGCCGCCCTCTACGAGTGGAACCACGCCCGCCAGTTGGTCGCCGCGCGCGCCGGCGAGGGCGAGCTCTACAGCGACGAGTTCCTGATCGAGCGGCCGCTTTTGAAGGCGGTGCGCGACCCCGGCGGGGTGGTGCTTCTGGTCGACGAGATCGACCGCGCCGACGACGCCTTCGAGGCGCTGCTGCTCGAATTCCTCTCCGACTTCCAGATCTCCATCCCCGAGCGCGGCACCGTGGCGGCCGCCCATCCGGTGCCGGTGGTGCTCACCTCCAACCGCACCCGCGAGCTCCACGACGCGCTCCGCCGGCGCTGCCTCTACCACTTCATCGGCTACCCCGACGCCGCCCGCGAGGCGGCGATCCTCAGGCTGCGCCATCCGGGCCTCGCGGAAGCAGCCGCCGAGCGGCTGGTCGAAGCGGTGGCGGCGGTGCGCACGCTGCCGATCGGCAAGCGGCCGGGCATCTCCGAGACGATCGACTGGGCGGCCGGCGCCGCGGCGCTCGCCGCCGGCGGTGTCGCCTGGCCGGAGGCGCTCCGGCGCTCGCTCGGCCTGCTCGTCAAGGACGAGGAGGACCTCGAGACGCTCGCCCGCTCCGACATCTTGAAGGTCCTCGCGTGACGGTGGCGGACGGACCGTCACCGGCGGACGGTGACCGGCTGGCCGGTACCGGCGACCGGTGGCCGGCGAACGGTGCACGGGATCCGGCGGCCATAGCACGCCGGCGGCTCGTTGATTTTCCTCAGCAATTGCGCCGCGCCGGGGTGACGGTGGATGCGGCGGCCAGCGCCGATTTCCTCACCGCCCTCACCCACGTCCGGCCTGAAAGTCTCGAGGGATTCCAGCGCCTTGCGCGGCTGACGCTGGTGCGCCGGCCGGAGGATTTCGGCGTTTTCGACGCCGTCTTCGCCGCGCACTTCCTCGGTGCCGTGCCACCGTCACCGCAAAGCGCCGCCGACGAGGAGGAGATTTCCGAGAGCGATCAAATGCTTGGCGCCGACGGACCGGTGCTCGTCGCCGACGGTGCCGGCGGTGGCCGGTCGACGTCGCTCGACGAGGGCCGCGGCCGCCGCGCCTTCGGGAGCACCCAACCCTCTGAGACACAACAGCTTCTGCACTTCTCACGGACGCTGGCGGAGACCGTTCCGCCGGTGACGCTCCGCCGCCGGCAACCGTCGCCCCGCGGTGACCGCCTCGACCTCCGCCGCATCCTCGCCAACGCCCGCCGCACCGGCGGCGAGGCGGTGCGGCTGTTCCACACCGCCCGCCCGAAACGGCCGCGGCGGCTGCTCGTGCTGGTCGACGTCTCCGGCTCGCTGAAGGAGCACTCGCCGCGGCTGCTCCGGATCGCCCGCGCGGCGGTGCGCTCGCCCGTCCGCACCGAGGCGTTCACGTTTGCGACGCGGCTCACCCGCGTGACGAAGGCGCTGGCGCGGCGCGATGGTGACGCCGCGCTGTCGGCGCTGGCGGGGATCGTCGGCGATGCCGACGGCGGCACCCGCATCGGCGCCTCCCTCACCACCCTTCTCGCCGACCCGCGCCACCAGGCGCTGATGCGCGGCGCGGTGGTGGTGGTCGTCTCCGACGGACTGGAGCGCGGCGACCCGGAGGAGATGCGGCACGGCGTCGAGCGTCTCGCCCGCCTCGCCTTCCGCCTGATCTTCCTGACGCCGCTCGCCGCCAGTCCCGACTACCGGCCGCAGACCCGGGCGATGCGGGCGATCGCCCCGCACCTCGACCTTCTCGACGACGCCACCTCGATCCCCGCCTTCACCCGCGCCGCCGCCGCCCTTCCCGCCCTGGCCCGCGCCCCCCGCGGCCGCGCCTTTCGCGCCTCCAGCCTGGAGCGACATTCGTGAGCGACCAGCACGCCGAGCCGATCATCGACGCCCACCACCACATCTGGCGCCAGGACGACCTGCCGTGGCTGAAGGGCCCGGAGGTGCCGCGCATCTTCGGCCCCTACCAGCCGATCCGCCGCGACTATCCGATCGAGGAATTCCGCGCCGACCTCGACGGCACCGGCGTCGTCGCCTCCGTCTACGTTCAGACGAACTGGGACCCCGGCACGGCCGAGAAGGAGGTCGCCTGGGTGCAGGAGACGGCCGACCGAACCGGCTGGCCGCACGCCATCGTCGGCTATGCCGACATGCTCGCCCCCGACACCGGCGCCGTCTTCGAGGCGCAGGCGAAGCACCGGCTCATGCGCGGTGTGCGGATGCAGCTGCACTGGCACGAGAACCCGCAATACCGCTTCCAGCCGCGGCCCGACCTCTGCGACGACACCGTGCTGCGCGCCAACATGGCCCGCCTCGCCGGCCACGGCTGGAGCTTCGACCTGCAGGTGTTCGCCTCGCAGATGGAGAGCGCCGCGCGGCTGGCCGCCGATTTCCCCGGCGTGACCTTCGTGCTGCAGCACTGCGGCATGCCGGAGGACCGCTCGCCCGCCGGTCTCGCCACCTGGCGGGAGGGCATGCAGCGGCTTGCGCAGCAGCCGAACGTGGTCGTGAAGCTCTCCGCGCTCGGCACCTTCGTGCACCGTCTCGACGAGGGCCTGATCGCCGAGGTGGTCGGCGAGACGCATGGGATGTTCGGCGCCGACCGCTGCCTGTTCGGCTCGAACTTCCCGATCGAGAAGCTGTGGACCACCTACCCGGCGCTGATCGCCGCCTACCGCAGTGTGCTCGCCAGCTACAGCGACGCCGACCGCCGGGCGATGCTGCACGACACGGCGAAGCGCGTGTACCGGCTCTGAGATGACGACCGGGGGCGGCGCTGGTCCGCCCCCGTCTCGACCGCCTCAGCCCCTGCGGCCGCGGGGCCGGGCGACGAGCGCGCGCAGGCGGGTGACATCCTCGGGCAAGGTGAGGGCGGCCTCGGCGCGCACGATCGCCCGCCGCGACTGCTCCAGTGCCGCCGCCGTCATCGCATCGTCGCCCATCTCGGCGAGCGCGATCAGCGCCTTCTGCAGTCGCATCTGCACCTCGATGAGGCCGGCGCCGTCGCGGGCGATCGGCGCGAAGACGTCGTCGAGCAGGTCGGCTGCGGCGAGCGGGGGAACGTGGACGCGCGGGCAGGCGACGTCCTCGTCCGGACCGGCCTTTTCGCCGAGATTGCCGTCCCCGGGATGGGCGGTCTCCTCCCGGCCGACCGCCCCCTCCGGGGGCGGCTCGCCGCGGTGCGCCCAGGGCTGCAGCAGCCGCACGGCGCGGCCGATCACGTCGATCGCCGTGCCGGGATCGTTGACCGCCGGCGAGAGCGCCCGCGAGGCGATCTCGGCGAGCACCGCGAGGCCGAAGCGCGGGTCCTGCTCGAAGGAGCGCTCGGCCTCGACGACGAAGGCGCCGCGCACGGCCAGCCCTGCCTCGTCCGGACCGTCCTCGTCGCGCTCGCCCCCGACCA
>CAZDCR010000011.1:0-6812 GCA_964503995.1 uncultured Segnochrobactrum sp. | reverse complement strand
CGCACGGCCAGCCCTGCCTCGTCCGGACCGTCCTCGTCGCGCTCGCCCCCGACCAGCCAGGCGAGCGGCTTGCCGTCGTGGACGAAGGCCCCCGGCGGTGCCGCCAGGTAGACGGCGAGGTCGTGCTCCTCGGCGAGCGCGGAGAGGCCGCCGATGTCGACGTGCTGCACGTACCCGACGGTTGCCGCCGCGACGGCGCGGGCTCCCGCCGGCGGCGTGAGCGGCACAGCAAGCCACGGCCGGCCGCCGAGGCAGGGGGTCTCCATGCGCCCCACCAGCGCCGCCGCCGCCGCCTTCTCGACGCGGTCGGTGGTCTCGCCGACGCGGCCGAGGCGCGACAGGTGGTCGATCCAGCGGAGCAGCGCGACGACGATGACGGCGATCACCGCCAGCACGACGACGAACAGCACGACGCGCCCGCGGTCGCCGTAGATGCCGGTCGACAGCGCGATGATGCCGACGAGGCTGAACAGGAAGGTGCCGAGGAAGGTCGCCAGCACGTTCTGGGTGGTCGTGTCCTGCATCACGAGCTTGGTGGCGCGCGGCGTGACGTTGGAGGTGGCGGCGCTGTAGGCTGCCACCATCACGGTCAGCGAGAAGGTGGTGACCGCGAGCATGCTCGAGGCGAGGATGTTGAGGATGCTGTCGACCGCGTCGGCGCCGATCTTGCCCGGCAGCTCCCACGGGATGAAGCGCTCGGCGACGATCGCGAGCAAGGCAGTGGCCACGCCGAGCACGGCGAAGAAGCCGGCGCGCACCCACAGGCGCCGGCCGAGTCGCAGCGCCATGAAGCGCCATTTCGAGATCATCGATGGTTTTCCCCGCTCGTCCGACCTGACAACACCCTATCGCCGCGGACGTTCCGGCGCGGTACCCGGTTCGCACCCGGGCGACGGCGGGGGATTTCGCGCATGAGCGCAATGCCCGCTGCCGAGATCCCGCGCTACCGGCTCTATGGGGAGACGGACGAGGAGCGCGAGCTCGGCTTCCTGCACGTCGAGACGATCTCGGCGCGCGCCTCGCTGCACGACTGGACGATCCGCCCGCACCGCCACCGCGACCTCCACCAGGTGATGGCAGTGGCGACGGGCGGCGGGGTCATGGATCTCGAAGGACGCCGGCTGCCGTTCAGGGCGCCGGTGCTGATCTCGACGCCCCCGGTGGTGGTGCACGGCTTCGCCTTCGAGCCCGGCACGGAGGGCTGGGTGGTGACGCTGTCGGCCGAGGGACTGGCCGCGGCGCTGGCCGCCTTCGGAGACCCCGGCTTCGCCGGCGCGGCGAGCCTTGCCACGCGCGTTGCCCTGTCGGGCGAGGAGGCCGCCGAGACGCTGGCCGCCTTCGCCGCGATCGAGCGGGAATACCGCTTCCCGCGGCCGGGCGGGCGGGCGGCGATCCTGGCGCGGGTGTCGCTGGCGCTGGTCGCGATCGCCCGGGCCGCCGACGATGGGGCGCACGTAGGCGACGGCGATGCGGTCGCAGCCGGCACCGCGCGCACCGACCCGGCGAGTGCCGACGCGGCCCTGTTCGATCGCTACCGCCGCCTCGTCGAGGAGCGCTTCCGGCAGCAGCCGCGCATCGGGACGCTCGCCGCCGAACTGGCGCTCGGCGAAGGCCGCCTCAACGCCGTCTGCCGCCGCGTCGCCGGCCGCTCGGCCCAGGAGGTGCTGCATGCCCGTGTGCTGCTCGAGGCGAAGCGCAGCCTCGTCTACACCTCGATGACGGTGGCCGAGGTCGCCTATTCGCTCGGCTTCGCCGACCCCGCCTACTTCTCGCGATTCTTCGCCCGGCGGGCGGGGCTGTCGCCGGCGGCGTACCGGGCGGCGGGGGAGCGGTGAGGGCCGGGTCTCGTCCTTCCACTGGCAGAGGGAGGACGGGACTGGTTGCAACCGGTGTCTGTGCAGCCCGTTCTTCGTCCTTCGAGGGCTGCCCGGGGGCTGCGCCGGCTTACCGCACGCGACGAAGGAGAAACCGCATGCAGCTTCGGCTCGAGACTGGCTCGTGCTTCTGCGGGGCGGTCGCTGTGGAAGTCTCCGGAGAGCCGTTCTGGATCGCCTACGATCACGACCATGATTGCCGCAAGGCGCTGGGCAGTCCGTTGACCATCTGGATCGGCTACAAGGCCGGGCAGGTTCGCTTCACCCGGGGATCACCGCGCATCTTCAGCCGGACGCCGGGCGTCGAGCGTAGCTTCTGCGCCACCTGCGGCTCGTCGATCGGCTATTCCGACACCGGGCTCGCCGACGAGCTTTGGCTGGCCATCGGCTTCATGGATGCGCCGGAACGCTTCCGGCCCGACGCTCACGGCTATTTCGGCATGAAGCTGCCGTGGATCGAATTCGCCGACGATCTGCCCCGTTTCGACACCTACACGAGGCCGCGCGACCCCAGCATCGGCACGCCGGCTGAGCGAAAACCACGGTAGCCGTTGTCGATCGCCGTCAGCCGCCCTTCCAGGCCGAGCGTGTCACTTCGTACCAGACTTCGCCGTGCTCGCTGCCGGGGATGTGTTCGGGTCCGTCGAAGGTGGTGGTGCGCAGGTGGGCCATGCCGAGCTTTTCCATGACGCGGCGCGAGCCGAGATTGACCGCCATCGTCGTCGCCACGATCCGGTCGTAGCCACCGCTGCGGAAGCCCCAGTCGAGGAGGGCGAGGGCCCCTTCCGAGGCGAAGCCCCGGCTCCACGCGCTCCGCCGCAGGCGATAGCCGAGCTCGGCCGTCCCCTCGTCCTCCGGCCACAGGCAGAACCAGCCGACGAACGCGCCGTCGGTCGTGCCGCGGGCCGTCCAGACGTGGGGCTCGGTTCCGCGAGGCATGAGGAAGGTGGCATCCGGGTCGGGGTGGTCGTGATCGACAGGTTGGCCACCATTGAGGAAGCGCATCACGTCCGGATCGCGCTCGAGGGCCATGAAGTCGACGCGGTCGCCCGGACTGCACGGACGCAGCGTCAGACGCGCTGTCTGCAGAACGATCGTCACTGCCCCTCCATCGCTGGCCGCCTTCAGGATCGATTCATCGACGGCCGATCCCCACCGCTCCCTGGCTCGGGCAGACTGGTTTCGATCGCAGGTGCATCAACGCACCGCCCGCCGCAACCCCTCCCCCCGCTTCCCAACCCCGCCATCCCGTGTATCATCCGCCCCGCCTTGGGGTGCCGCGTGAGCGGCTGAGATCACACCCATCGAACCTGATCCGGGTCGTACCGGCGAAGGGAACGGCGATGTGCCGCGGCCGGAGCTTCCGGTGACGCGGCCGCCCTCCCCGCCCCCGGACGCGAGGAGGAGACGAAGATGACGACCCTTTCCCTATCGCCCGGTGAGGCGCTCGCCCGGATGCGCGCGGCGCGGCCGCTCGTCCACAACATCACCAACTACGTGGTGATGGGGTGGACGGCGAACGTGCTGCTCGCCGCCGGCGCGGCCCCGGCGATGATCCACGCCGAGGAGGAGGCGGGCGAGTTCGCGGCCATCGCGAGTTCCCTCGTCATCAACATCGGTACGATCTCGCAGCCGTGGCTGAACGGCATGCTCGCCGCCACCAGCGCAGCGAATGCCGCCGGCAAGCCGTGGATCCTCGATCCCGTCGGCGGTGGCGCGACCGCGTTCCGTCGCGAGGCGGTGGCGACGCTGCTCCTGGAAAAGCCGGCGGTCGTGCGTGGCAACGCCTCGGAGATCCTGGCGGCCGCAGGCAGCGCGGCGACCGGGCGCGGCGTCGATGCGGCCGACGAGGCGGACGCCGCTGTGGAAGCCTGCGGGCGGCTTGCCGTGCGCTCGGGGGCGGTGGTGGTCGCCTCCGGCGCGGTCGACGTGGTCTCCGACGGCACCCGGCTCGTCCGCATCGCCAACGGCACGCCGATGCTCGCCGGCGTGACGGGCACGGGCTGTGCCGCCACCGCGCTCATCGGCGCCTTCCTCGGTGCCGGACTGCCGGCCTTCGAGGCGGCGACCGCCGGCATGGTGCTGCTCGGCGTCGCCGGCGAGATCGCCGCCGATGGCGCGAGCGGCCCCGGCAGCTTCGCCGTGCGGTTGCTGGATACGCTTGCCGCCGTCACGCCGGCGGACCTCGAGGCGCGGGCGCGGGTGAGTTGAACCCGCGCGTGGCGCCAAAGTCCGGCGATTCCGGTTGGTAGGACCACGCCGGCGCGCTTAGAGTAGGCCCCGTATCCGGACGTTCATGCGCGGGTGTCGCCACCCGCGTGACCGGATGCATCGAGGAAGCAGGCCGCGACCCCCATCGCCACGGCCTGCCGGGGGCCACGGCCATGACGCTCGCGGGCGCCATCTCGACTGTGTCTGGCGTCCTCGGCGGCAGTGCGCGCCGGGCGATCACCGCCGCCGCGCTGCTGCTCGCGCTCGCCGCCTGCGAGGAGGCGACGCCCCCGGCGCAGACGGCGGCGAGCAGCGAGGCGGCAAGCGACGCGGCGATGGTCGTGCCGCGCGTCGCCCTCGTCATGAAGACGCTGACCAATCCGTTCTTCCTGAAGATGGAGCAGGGGGCGCGGCGGGCGGCGGACGAGCTCGGGGCCGAGCTGCTCGTGCGCACCGGCGCCCAGGAGACCTCGATCGAGCAGCAGGTGGCGATCGTCGACGAGCTCGTCGCCGACAACGTCTCCGCGATCGTCATCGCCCCGGGCGATTCCGTGCGGCTGATCCCGGCGGTGAAACGCGCCCGCGAGGCCGGCATCCCCGTCGTCAACATCGACAACCGCCTCGACCCCGACTTCCTCGCCCGCTCCGGCCTCGTCGACGTGCCGTTCGTCAGCGTCGACAACGAGGCCGGCGCCCTGCTCGCCACCCGCCGCCTGGTGGCGGACGCGGCCGCCGCGCCGGACCGGCCACCGGCCGCCTTCGTGCTCGAGGGCATCCGCGGCGCCGACAATGCCGAGGCGCGGCGGCGGGGCGCGGTGCGCGGCTTCGAGGAGGCGGGCGTGCCCATCGCCGCCTCTGAAAGCGCGAACTGGAAGATCGACGAGGCCTACGACGTCGCCAAGCGGGTGATGACAGCCCACCCGGAGATCACGCTCGTCTTCGCCGCCAACGACATGATGGCGCTCGGCGCCAGCCGCTACCTGCGCGACGCGGGCCGCTTCGACGTGCGCGTCGCCGGCTTCGACGCCCTGGATGAGGCGCGCCAGGCGATCGCCACCGGCGAGCTGCAGGCGACGGTGGACCAGCAGGCCGACCTGCAGGGCTACACTGGCGTCGACTATGCGCTCCGGCTGCTGCGCAGCGAGAGCGTGCCGGCGGTGACGATGATCGACGTCATCGTCGTCGACGCGGAGACCATCAACGCGGCGCCGACGCCGGCCGGAGGGCAATGACACAGAACCCGGCCCCCGAACCGGTGCAGAGCACGGCGAACGGGTCCACGCCGCCGGGATCCGAGGGCGCCCCGCCCCTGCGTCGACGGCGGCACGCGAGCCTGCTCGTCAAGTTCGTCGTCTACATCGCCATCCTCGGCGTGCTGCCGCTGCTGGTGCTCGGGCTGACCTCGTTCGAGGTGTCGCAGGCGGTGGTGGACCGGCTGGCGGCGCGTTATTCGGTGGCGCTGCTGGAGGCGGAGCGGGACTATCTCGACCTGCAGCTCGAGCAGGTGGAATCGCTGATCGGCAGCATCGTCAGCGTCGACGACATCGTCGACGCGGTGTCGCAGGAGCGCATCGAGACCGACGCCTACACCCGCCTCGCGACGCAGGCGAAGGTCGGCTACATCCTCAGCAACTACCTCTACATCCGCGGGCTCGTGTCGATCGACGTGCTCGCCGCCAACGGCACCTACTACCACGTCGGCGGCACGCTCGATTCCGCGCCGCCCGACAGCGACCGCCGCGGCGAGATCCTGTCGGCGCTCGCGAGCGCGGGCGAGCGGACGCACTGGTTCGGCATCGTCGAGAACCTCAACCCGCGCTCGCCCGACAAGCTCGTCATCACCGCCGGCCGCGGCATCTGGCGCACCGACCGCGAGACGGTGACGCGGCGGGCGGTCGCCTCGGTGCTGGTCAACTTCGACGTCGACGCACTCTACCGGCAGTTCGTGGTGTCGAGCCTCGGCGTCGGCTCGCACCTGATGGTCGTCGATGGCAGCCGGCGCATCGTCTACCACCCGGACGCGGAGCGCATCGGCACGAAAGTGACGGAAAACCTGATGGCCGCCCTCGCCGATCCGCCGGCGGCCACCGCGGTGACCATCGACGGTGTCGAGACGCTGGTGACGGCGGTGCGCTCGAACCAGACCGGCTGGTGGGTGCTGGCGCTGGTGCCGCAGCAGACCATCCGGGCGGAGACGGCCGGCATTGCGCTCGCGACCTCGGTGGCGCTCTTGATCTGCCTCGCCTTCGTCGCCGCCGTCGGGTTCGCGCTGTCGCAGACGGTGGTGACGCCGCTGAAGCAGCTGACCGAGCGCTTCAAGCCCTTCCAGGCGGGCGATCCGGCGGCACTGCGGCCGATGCCGGTCAGCGGCCACGACGAGATCGCCGAGCTGTCGCGCTGGTTCAACACCTTCGTGCAGACGGCCGACGAGCGCCGGCGGGCGGACCGGGCCCTGCGCGACAGCGAGGAGCGCTATGCGCTGGCGATCCTCGGCGCCAACGATTCCCTGTGGGATTGGGACCTGAAGACCAACCGGCTCTACCTGTCGCCGCGGTGGAAGACGATGCTCGGCTACCGCGAGGAGGACGTGCGGGATTCGCCGTCGATCTGGTTCGACCGCATCCACCCCGGCGACCGCGACGCCGTGCTCGGCGCGCTGGAGGATCACCTTGCCGGGCGCTCGCCGCATTTCGAGGTGGAGCAGCGCCTGCTCGCCGCCTACGGCAC
>CAZDCR010000010.1:31138-32866 GCA_964503995.1 uncultured Segnochrobactrum sp. | reverse complement strand
GCCTGCCGTTGATGCCGCGCCTCGCGGAACGTGACCAGCCGGCGTTCGCCTTCGTCCCAGAGTGCCAGGCGGACGCTGGCCAGACTGCGCCATAGGGTGAGACGCCCGATGCTCCGCAGTTCCGGAAAGTCGCGCAGCACCTCCGGCAGGCGGTAGCAGGGGATGCGGCTCGCCAGGTGATGCACCTGGTGGACGCCGATATTCGCGGTGAACCAGGCGAGCGGAGCCGGTAGGTCGTAGTGCGAGCTGCCGTGGAGCGCCGCCGCGTGGACGTTCCACGTCTCCGCGCCGTCCCACTGCGTGCCCTCGAACTGGTGCTGCACGTAGAACAGCCACACGCCGATGGCGGCGCCGATCAGCAGGATCGGCAGATGCACGAACAGCACCGGGCCGATGCCGAAGGCCCACATCAGCAGGCCCAACGTGGCGAAGATGGCCGCGTTGGTGGTCATGGTGCTGATCCACGGCGCCCAGCCCTTGCGCATGAAGCCGAGCGGCAGGCGGTGCTGCAGCAGGAAGAGGTAGGGCGGGCCGAGGCCGAACATCACGGCGGGATGACGGTAGAGCCGGTAGCGCAGCCGCCCGAAGCGGGAGAGCGCCGCGTACTCGCTGACCGTCAGCGTCGTCACGTCACCGATGCCGCGACGGTCGAGGTTGCCGGCGCCGGCGTGGTGGATCGCATGGCTGCGGCGCCACAAGTCATAGGGGGTCAGGGTCAGCACCCCGAGGATCCGGCCCGTCCAGTCGTTCGCCCAGCGCGCCGGGAAGAACGAGCCGTGGCCGCAGTCGTGGGCGATCATGAACAGTCGCACCAGCAGCCCCGCCGCCGGCAGGGACAGGATGGCGACGAGCCACCAGAGCCCGAGATCGAGCAGCGTCAGCATGGTCGCCCACAGCAGGGCGAACGGCACCAGGGTGACGGCGAGTTCGAAGACGCTGCGGCCGGCCCGCGGCTCGCGATAGGCCCGCAGGACCTGCGACCAGTCGCGGGCGGTGACAACCGCCGAACTCTGTTCCTGAACCGACATCGTCGTCACGCTCCGCCGGGACGGGCAGGCGCCACGCCCTTCGGGTGGATTGCCGCGCCCTCGGTCAAACTGAGGAAACAAAATGGGCCGGGGGCCACTCACCGCCGATGCCAGCGCACATCCAGACCGACCGGCGGTCAGCCGCCAATGAAGCCGGAGCGCTCAAGGCCGCAGATGGCCCCGCCGATCCTCATATAGCCGAAACGTCCCGAGAATGAGGCGGTAACTGGGTGGCGGTACGACCGAGGGTGGCGCGGAGAGCGGCTTCGGAGGGCGGCTCGACGTCAGCGGGGGGTGAGCCTGAGGATCTGGGCCGGATTCTCGTCGGTGCCGAGGTAGACGGAACCGTCCGGAGCCACCGTCACGGCGCGGATGCGCTGCCCGCGCTCGGTCAGGAAGCGTTGCTCGCGCACCACACGGCCATCCTCGAGATCGAGACGCACGAGGCCGGTGGCCACGAGGCCGCCGATCAGCAGGTCCCCGCGCCACTTGCGGAAGGCGCGTCCGTCATAGAAGGCCATGCCACCGGGCGCGATCACCGGCGTCCAGTGGCGGATGGAGTTCACCATGCCAGGCGCCCGGTGCTTGCCTGTGCCGACGGGGGAACCGTCGTAGTTCACCCCCCAGGAGACGACGGGCCAACCATAGTTGCGGCCCTTGCGGATGACGTTGAGCTCGTCGCCGCCGAGCGGTCCATGCT
>CAZDCR010000010.1:30006-31128 GCA_964503995.1 uncultured Segnochrobactrum sp. | reverse complement strand
CTCCACTGCGTAGAGCCGGTCGGTGGAGGGATCGAAGGCGAGGCCCTGGGGATTGCGATGCCCATAGCTCCAGATCGCCGGATCGATGCCCTTCGCGCCCACAAACGGGTTGTCTGCGGGCACGGATCCGTCCCCCTGCAGGCGAACGATCTTGCCAACCGTGTTGTCGCGTCGCTGGGCGATGTCGTCGGTCGGGTACTGCTGGCGGTCGCCGGTGGTCACGTAGACAAAGCCACGGCGATCGAAGGCGATGCGCGAGCCGAAGTGGCCGGCGCCGTCAAAGCGCGGCCCCGACGTCCACAGCACCCGCACCTTGCGGAGCGTCGCAAAGTCGTCGGACAGGACGCCGCGGGCGAGCGCGGTGGAACTGCCGCCCTCGCCGGGTCGGGAGTAGGTGAAGTAGACCCAGCGATTGCCGGCGAAATCGGGATGGACGGCAACGTCCAGAAGGCCGCCCTGGTTCTCGTAGACGACGCGCGGGAGGCCGCGGATCGGGGCGGAGACGGCACCGTCGGCGGTGATGCGCCGCATGCGACCGGGCTTTTCGCTCACGAGCATGGAGCCGTCCGGCAGGAAGGCGATCCCCCAGACGTATTCGAGCCCGCCGGCGACGGTCTCCACCGTGAAGGGCTCGGCAGCCGGGGGCACGATCTCTGGCCCCGAGGCCGATGCCGCGGGTGCGGCGGCGAGCAGTGCGACGAGGGCGAAGGCCGCAGCGAGCTTCATGGTCACGTTTCTCCCTCGGGGCCCATCCCGGAGCGCCGCCACCCGGATCGCTACTTCGCGAAGATGGCGTAGAGCTTGGCCATCAGCTCGCCGAGGTGGTCGCCCGAGCGTGAAAGTCTCGGCCCTCGCGCGTCACGTTTGTCGTTCGGCTTGCGGCGACAGTGGTAGCATCACGAGCCGAGGAGGACATCGGCCTGGAGTGTGCGCGACGCTGAGCGGCGCGTTTGCTGGCGGCTCGGGTGGTGCATCCGCGGCTGCGACGAGGGAACGCGGTGGCGTCGGCGTGCATTCTGTCGTGACGCACTGAAGCGGGTGGAGCGGTGGGATGGCGGGGCGCGCGAGCTGGAAGGGCTTCCTGAAGATCGGCGAGCTCACCTGTCCGGTGGGGCTCTATGC
>CAZDCR010000010.1:28737-29906 GCA_964503995.1 uncultured Segnochrobactrum sp. | reverse complement strand
CGCTGCGACGACATCGATACGCTCTATCTCGACCGGCCGTACTTCCTGGCGCCGGACGGTGCTGTTGCGGCCGAGCCCTACGCCCTGATCCGCGACGGCATGCGCGAGAAGTCGGCGGCGGCACTGGCGACGACGGTGCTGTTCAGGCGGGCGCGGACGCTGCTCGTGCGACCGTTCGAGGGCGGCCTGATCGCGACGACGCTGAAGTTCGACTACGAGGTGAGGGCCGCCGACGACGCCTTCGACGATCTGCCGGACATCAAGATCGAGGGCGAGATGCTGCAACTCGCCGAGCACATCATCGCCTCGAAGCGCGGCAGCTTCCGGCCGGAGGAGTTCGACGACCGCTACGAGGCCGCTCTCGCGGACCTGGTGAAGGCCAAGCTCGAGGGCCGCAAGATCGCCCCGAAGAAGGTCGAGCGGACCGGCAAGGTGGTGGATCTTCTCGACGCGCTGAGGCGCAGCGCCGGCGAGGAGAAGGCGGCCGGGAAGGGATCGGCGTCCGAAGGAGCGGGCCGCAAGGCGCGCGCGAAGAGCGCCGAAACTGGAAAGAAGCGGACGGCCACGGGCGGTTCTGCCGCGAAGATGCCTGCCACCGAGAAGGCAGCGGCGGCAAAGCCGGCGCGGCGGCGCACAACCGCCAAGTCGTCCACAGCCGCACCTCGGCGCAAGGCGGGATAGGCGGGAATGACGCTCGACCTCTACCGGCAGAAGCGTGATTTCTCCAAGACGGCCGAGCCGCGGGGTGCCGCGCGCCGTGGGCGGCAGACCGGCGCCTTCGTCGTCCAGAAGCACGATGCGCGTCGGCTGCACTACGACTTCCGCCTCGAAATGGACGGCGTCCTGAAGAGCTGGGCCGTCACGCGCGGGCCGAGCCTCGTCGCCGGGGAGAAGCGGCTGGCGGTGCACGTCGAGGATCACCCCGTCGACTACGGCGACTTCGAGGGCACCATTCCGAAGGGGGAGTATGGCGGCGGCACCGTGATCGTCTGGGATCGCGGCCGTTGGACGCCCGTCGGCGACGCGAAGAAGGGCTACGCCAAGGGTCACCTCGAATTCGAGCTCGAAGGCGAGAAGCTCCACGGCCGCTGGCATCTGGTGCGGATGCAGAAGAAGCCGGGCGAGAAGCGCGAGAACTGGCTCCTGATCAAGAGCGAGGACGACGCCGC
>CAZDCR010000010.1:0-28637 GCA_964503995.1 uncultured Segnochrobactrum sp. | reverse complement strand
AGCCGGGCGAGAAGCGCGAGAACTGGCTCCTGATCAAGAGCGAGGACGACGCCGCGCGCCCGCCGTCGGGGCCGGACATCCTGCAGGAGCGGCCCGAATCCGTTTTGACGCGGCGCGACGTCGCCGAGGTGGCCGGCGAGGCGCCGGGCTGGTCGTCGAAGACCGGCCGCATCGCGGAGCACGCTCCACCCGTATCGGAGCCTCCAGCGGCCGGGCGCAAGCGGAAGCCCGCGGCTGCCGCACCGAAGGCGAGGGGAAAGGCGCCCGCGGATGAACGGTCGATGCCGAAGGGTGGCAAGCGCACGAGCTTGCCCGACTTCGTGCCGCCGGCGCTGGCGACCCTGCAATCGAAGCCGCCGGCGGGTGCGGCGTGGGTGCACGAGATCAAGTTCGACGGCTATCGCATCCAGGCGCGCATCGAGGGGGACCGCGTCCGGCTCCTGACGCGGACCGGCCTCGACTGGACCAATCGTTTCGGTACGCAAGTCGCGGAGGCGCTGGCCGGCCTGAAGGTCGATGCGGCACTCATCGACGGGGAGATCGTCGTCGAGACCGCGAATGGCGCGTCGGACTTCTCCGCCCTGCAGGCCGACCTCAGCGAGGGGCGCAGCGATCGCTTTCGCTTCTACGCCTTCGACCTGCTGCACCTCGACGGCATCGACCTGACGGGGGTCGGGCTCATCGAGCGCAAGGCTCTGCTGGAGGGGCTCATCCCGGCCGAGGGAGGCGTCGCCTACAGCGCGCACTTCGGCAATGACGGCGACCTCGTCCTGCGCCACGCCTGCCGTCTCAGCCTGGAAGGGGTGGTCTCGAAGCGCCGCGACGCCCCCTACCGCTCCGGCCGTGGCAAGACCTGGGTGAAGTCCAAGTGCGGCCATCGCCAGGAGTTCGTCGTCGCCGGTTACCTGCCCTCGTCAACCACCGCCACGGCGATCGGTTCGCTGGTGCTCGGCATCTACGACGAGGGCCGCCTGGTGCACGTCGGCCGGGTCGGCACCGGTTACACGGCAGCCGTGGCGCGCGACCTGCACAAGCGCCTCTCTGCGATCCCGGCGAAGAAGAGCCCGTTCGCCGCCGGCCACACGACGGATCAGGCGCGCGGCGTGCGGTTCGTCAGGCCGGACCTCGTTGCGGAAGTCGAGTTCGCCGGATGGACCGGGGACGGCCACCTGCGCCACGCATCGTTCCGCGGGCTGCGCGAGGACAAGGATCCGGCCGACGTCCGCCGCGAGGGTGACGGAGAGGGGCGGGGCGGCGCCAACAAGTCCATTGCGACGCCAGCCGCAAGGTCAGCGGTGAAGCTCACACACCCCGACCGCGTGTACTGGCCCGAGGCCGGCGTCACCAAGCAGGGGCTCGCCGACTACTACTCGGACGTCTGGCGCAAGATCGCGCCGTTCGTGGTGGCGAGGCCCCTGTCGATGTTGCGCTGCCCCGGCGGCACGACGGAATCCTGCTTCTTCCAGAAGCACTTGTGGAAGGGAGCGAACAAGGCGATTCGCGCCGTCGCGGATCCCGGCGATCCCTCCGGCGAGCCGATCGTCGTCATCGACGACCTCGACGGCCTGATCGGTCTGGTGCAGGCGGGCGTGCTGGAAATCCACCCCTGGGGCTCTGCGCTCGCTGACATCGAGCGGCCGGACATGATCATCCTCGACCTCGACCCGGGCGAGGGCGTGGCCTGGGACGCGGTGGTCGCGGCAGCGCGAGAGGTCCGCACGCGCCTTGACGACGTGGGCCTGGCGGCGTTCGTGAAGACCACCGGCGGCAAGGGCCTGCACGTCGTCGCGCCGCTGAAGCCGAAAGCGGAGTGGCCGGCGGTGAAGGCCTTCTGCAAGGCCATCGCCGATGCGATGTCGGCCGATGCCCCCGACCGCTTCGTCGCCACCGTCAGCAAGGCGAAGCGGACGGGGCGTATCCTGGTCGACTACCTGCGCAATGGCCGCGGCGCGACGGCGGTGGCGCCCTATTCGACGCGGGCGCGGGCCGGAGCGCCGGTCTCCATGCCGCTGTCGTGGGAGGAGCTTGGCGAGGTGGCGCCGAACTATTTCAACGTCGCCAATGCTCCGGCGCGGCTCGCGAGCCTGGAGACGGACCCGTGGGCGGACTTCCGCGAGATGGCGGTGGCCCTGCCGGGGGACACGCCAAAGCGACAGGGCCGGCGCCGCGCCCGCTGACCAAGCCGCGGCTGACCAAGCCGCGGCCTCCGGTCTAGTTTCCGAGCCTGGGCGACAGAATGTTATGCCCGCGCAACCCTCCCGGCTGCCCCATCAGCGGCGCTTCTTGGGGCCGCCTTCCGATTCGAGGCTGCGCTTCAGGGCATCCATGATGCTGATGACATTGCCGCCTTCTGCGGGGGCTGCCGGTTCGGACTTCGTCGCAGCCTTGCGACGCCCCTTCTTCTTCGAGGCGATGAGCTGCTTCAGGCGGTCCTGGACGGGGTCCTGCACGAGGCCCGGCTCCCAGTCGCGCGTCCGCTTCTCGATCAGGCGCTCGACGAGGGCACGGGCGTCCTTGTCGGTGTGTTCGTCGGCAACGGCGTCGAAGGCGCCGCCGACGCCCCGCACCTCGTCGCCATACCGCAGCGTCCACAGCACGATGCCCTTGTCGCGGGGCTCGAGCATCACCGCACGCTCCCGGCGATAGAGGACGAGACGGGCAATGCCGACCGTCTTCGTCGTGCGCATGGCCTCGCGGATGACGGCGAACGCCTCTTCGCCGACACCGCCGCCCGGCATCAGGAAGTGCGGCTTGTCCTGCCAGATCCACGCGATCGAATCGCGCGGCACGAACGTCTCGATGTCGATGGTCCGGGTGCTGTCGAGGGCGACTGCCTCGAGGTCCTCGTCCTCGAGCATCACGTACTCGTCGTCGCCTCGGGGGTAGCCCTTGACCTCGTCTTCCTCGTCCACGACTTCGCCCGTCCCAGCGTCGACATAGTGGCTCTGGACACGGTTGCCGGTCTCGCTGTTGAGGGTATGGAAGCGGATGCGCTCGCTTTCCGTGGTCGCCGGCATCATGGAAACGGGGCACGTGACAAGCGAGAGCTTGAGATAGCCCTTCCAGAACGGTCGCGGTGCCATGGATCCCCTCCGTCCGGCCCGATCGGGGCCTGCGCGGCAACGCGCAGGGACAGTTGCCGTTCCATGCAATACGCCCACAGAGGGGCGCTGTCTCATTTTCGCAACAATGTTGTAATCGGGTGACGCGCCTTTGGGCGGCTGACGGGGATCGAATGGCCGTGACGAACGAGGCTCTGCCTCGCGTGAGTACAAGCAGCACCGTCGCGCCGGCCGGCAGGGATCGCCTGCGGCTGCTTCGGCGCGTCGGTCTCGTGGCGACGATCCTCGCGCTCGTCTCCGTGACGGTGACGTTCCTGGTGTTGACCGGCCTGACGCCGGTGGCGCCGACGCAGGACATCGTGACGGCGGCCCTGGTGGCCAATGTCGTGCTGGTTGCGGTTCTGGTCGCTTCGGTCGCGGTCGAAGTCCGGCTCCTGTGGCTCGCCCGCCGGCGTGGCCGAGCGGGCGCCGACCTGCACGTCCGCATCGTCGCCTTGTTCAGCGTCATCGCAGCGCTGCCGGCGGTGCTGGTGGCGATCCTCGCCACCATCACGCTCGATCGCGGTCTCGATCGGTGGTTCGAGCAGCGCACGCGCGGCATCGTCGACAACGCCGTGGCGGTGGCGAGCGCCTATGTCGAGGAGCACGGGCGGGTGCTGCGGGGCGACCTGATCGCGCTCGGCGCGGAGATCGACCGCGCCCGCACCATGTACGACTACGAGCCGGTGCAGTTCGATCTCTTCCTCAGCACGCAGGCGTCGCTCCGCCAGGTGCCGGCCGCCTTCCTGATGAAGGGGGACGGTACCGTTGTCACCCGCACCATCCTCGACCTCAACCAGACCTTCGAGCTGCCACCGCCGGAGGCGTTCGCCCGGGCGGCGGAAAAGGGTCCGATCCTGATCGCCCCCGGCGATACCAACCAGGTCGGCGGCGTCGCCAAGCTCGCCGCCTACGACGACATGTACCTCTACGTGACGCGCTCGATGGATGCGCGGGTCGTCGACTACATGCGCCTCGCGCAAGAGGGGGCGCTGGAGTTCCGCGACCTCGAGGCGTCGCGCACCGGGGTGCAGCTCGCCTTCGCGCTCGTCTATGTCGGCCTGGCGCTGGTGTTGCTGGTGGCGGCGATCTGGCTCGGCTTCGGCTTCGCCAACCGGCTCGTCACGCCGATCCGCCGCCTGATCACGGCGGCAGATCAGGTGGCGCACGGCAACCTCGACGCCAAGGTGCCGATCGAGAAGGGCGATGGTGATCTGGCTCACCTCGCCGAGACGTTCAACGCCATGACGGACCAGTTGCACTCGCAGCGCGAGGAGATCATCTCGGCGAGCGAGCAGATCGACCGGCGCCGGCGCTTCACCGAGGCGGTGCTCGCCGGCGCGACCGCGGGCGTCATCGGCATCGACGAGACCGGGCTGATCTCCCTCGCCAACCGCTCGGCGCAGTTGCTGCTCGCCGCCGACGAGGGCGACCTCGTCGGACAGCACCTCACCGACGTCGTCCCGGAGATCGCGCCGGCCCTGCAGCCAGCAGGCCGGGAACCGGCGGACCGGCCGCGGCAGCTGCAGATCCGCCTGCTGCGCAACGGCCAGGAGCGGATCGTCAACGTTCGCGTCACCACGGACAAGCGCGCCGACGGCAGCGGCCAGGACCGGGTGGTGACGCTCGATGACATCACCGAACTGGTGACGGCGCAGCGCACCTCCGCCTGGGCCGACGTCGCCCGCCGCATCGCCCACGAGATCAAGAACCCGCTGACACCGATCCAGCTATCGGCCGAGCGCATCCGCCGCCGCTACGGCAAGCGGATCGAGGACGACCGGGCGATCTTCGACCAGTGCGTCGACACCATCATCCGGCAGGTCGGCGACATCGGTCGCATGGTCGACGAGTTCTCGTCGTTCGCGCGCATGCCGAAGCCCGTCTTCGAGCCCGGCGATCTCGGCGAAGCGGTGCGCGAGGCGCTGTTCCTGCAGAGCGTCGGCCATCCCGAGGTTCAGTTCGTCTCGCGACTGCCGAGCGATGCCGTGATCGGCCGGTTCGACCGGCGCCTGATCGGCCAGGCTGTCGCCAACGTCGTCAAGAACGCCGTCGAGGCGGTGCTGGCGGTTCCGGCCGACGTGCGCGGGCCGGGGCGGGTGGAGGTCTCGGTTCACCGGGCCGGAGACGATCTCGTCATCGATGTCGTCGACAATGGCATCGGGCTGCCCAAGGACGGCCGCGAGCGGCTGCTCGAGCCCTACATGACGACACGCGAGAAGGGCACGGGCCTCGGGCTCGCCATCGTCGGGAAGATCGTCGAGGAACACGGGGGCCGCATCGAACTGCTCGATTCGCCGGCCGTCGCCGCCGGCGGTCGCGGCGCCTGCGTGCGGCTCGTGATCAGGGCCGACGGCGATGGCCCGGTGCTTCACAAGCCCGACTCGATGCCGTCGCTGGAGCCTCCCGCCCAGGCGCCGCCCGTTGCTATCGAACCCCTCGAAGTTCTCGGCAGCCATGCTGCCGGACCATCTCTCTCCCCATCGTCCGCCCCGTCCTCCGAAAGCATTCGAAGCACCCATGGCGACTGACATTCTCATCATCGACGACGAGGCGGATATCCGCGATCTCATCGCGGGGATCCTCGAGGACGAGGGCAACGGCACCCGCACGGCCGGCGACAGCGACCAGGCGCTGGCTGCCATCCGCGACCGGCGCCCCTCGCTCGTCATCCTCGACATCTGGCTGCAGGGCAGCCGGCTAGACGGTCTGGCGCTTCTCGACGCGATCCGCGAGCAGCATCCCGACCTGCCCGTGGTGATCATCTCCGGCCATGGCAACATCGAAACGGCCGTGTCGGCGATCAAGCGGGGTGCCTACGACTATATCGAGAAGCCGTTCAAGGCGGACCGCCTCGTGCTGGCGACCGAGCGGGCGCTGGAGGCGTCGTCGCTGAAGCGCGAGATCCGCTCGCTGAAGGAGCGGATGACGGAGGCGACCGACCTCGTCGGTGCCTCCTCGTCGATAAACCAGCTTCGCCAGACGATCGAGCGGGTGGCGCCGACGAACAGCCGGATCCTGATCTCGGGGCCATCGGGCAGCGGCAAGGAGCTGGTGGCACGGACGATCCACTCGCTGTCGCACCGTGCGACGGGGCCGTTCGTCATCGTCAATGCGGCAGCCATCACGCCCGACCGCATGGAAGAGGAACTGTTCGGCATCGAGGGCTCGGACGGCCGTTCGCGCAAGGTCGGGGCGCTCGAGGAAGCGCACGGCGGCACCCTCTATCTCGACGAGATCGCGGACATGCCGCGGGAGACGCAGGGCAAGATCCTGCGCGTCCTCGTCGAGCAGACGTTCCTGCGCGTCGGCGGCGCCACGAAGGTGAAGGTGGATGTGCGCATCCTCTCGTCGAGCGCGCGCGACCTGGAGCTCGAGATCGCCGAGGGCACGCTGCGCGAGGACCTGTTCCACCGTCTCAGCGTCGTGCCGATCCGTGTCCCGGCGCTCGCCGAGCGGCGCGAGGACATCCCCGAGCTCGTCGGCTTCTTCATGGACCAGATCGCCCGCACCGCCGGACTGCCGATCCGCCGCATCGGCGACGATGCGATGGCCGTCCTGCAGGCGCACGACTGGCCAGGCAACATCCGCCAGCTGCGCAACAACGTCGAGCGTCTGATGATCCTGACGCGCGGCGACGCGGAAGCCGTGATCACGGCCGACCTGCTGCCGACGGAGATCGGCGCCATGGTGCCGGCGCTGCCGACGGGGGCGGGGGGTGAGCACCTGATGGCGCTGCCGCTGCGGGATGCCCGCGAGGTCTTCGAGCGCGACTATCTGAAGGCCCAGATCAACCGCTTCGGCGGCAACATCTCCCGAACGGCGGAGTTCGTCGGCATGGAGCGCTCGGCCCTGCACCGCAAGCTGAAGTCGCTCGGCGTCGCCTGAAGAGCCCATCAGGCGCTTTCGCACTGCGGCAGATGCGCTAGAACACGCTTCGAGGCCGCGCACCGGCGCGAACGGGAGCACTCATGCGCATCGTGATCTGTGGCGCCGGCCAGGTGGGCTATGGCATCGCCGAGCGGCTGGCCGCCGAACAGAACGACGTCTCCGTCGTCGACGCCCAGGCGCGCCTCGTGAATCTCGTGCGCGACAGCCTGGACGTTCGCGGTGTCGTTGGCCACGGCTCGCACCCTGACGTTCTGGCCGAAGCGGGCATCGAGCAGGCCGACATGCTGATCGCGGTGACGCTGTCGGACGAGGTCAACATGGTCGCCTGCCAGGTGGCCCACTCGCTGTTCAACGTTCCGACGAAGATCGCGCGGATCCGCGCCCAGAGCTACCTGGCGCCGCACTGGCAGGACCTCTTTCGTCGCGACAACATGCCGATCGACGTGATCATCTCGCCGGAAATCGAGGTGGGCGAGACGGTGCTCCGGCGCCTCGCCCTGCCGGGCGCGGTGGAGACGGTCACGTTTGCCGACGACGAGGTCGTCGTGCTCGGCATCGACTGTACGGCCGACTGCCCGATCGTCGACACGCCGCTGCGCCAGTTGACCGAGCTGTTTCCTGACCTCGGCGCCGTCGTCGTCGGCATCCTGAGACGCGCCCGGCTGTTCGTGCCGCGCAGCGAGGATGCCATCCTGGTCGGCGATCTCGCCTACGTCGTTGCCAAGCGGGACCAGGTGAAGCGGACGCTCGCGATCTTCGGCCACGAGGAACCCGAGGCGACGCGCATCGTCATCGCCGGTGGCGGCAACATCGGCTTCTTCGTGGCGCAGTCGCTGGAGGCCCGGTTCCCCAACGCCCGGGTCAAGCTGATCGAGGAGAACCGCGATCGGGCGGTCGCGGTGTCGGAGGCTTTGCACCGGACGGTGATCCTCAACGGCAGCGCGCTCGACCAGGTGATGCTGCGCGAGGCCGACGTGCAGGATGCCGACAGCCTCGTCGCCCTGACGAACGACGACGAGACCAACATCCTGTCGGCGGTGATGGCGAAGAACCTCGGCAGCAAGCGGAACCTCTGCCTCATCAACTCGACGAGCTATCCCGCCTTCACCCATGCGCTGGGGATCGACGCCTACGTCAATCCGCGGGCGGTGACGGTGTCGCGGATCCTGCGCCACGTCCGTCGCGGCCGGATCCGCAGCGTGCAGTCGCTGCAGAACGGCGCGGCAGAGCTGATCGAGGCGGAGGCCCTTCAGACGTCACCCCTGGTCGGGCGGCCGCTGCGGGATCTGGATCTCCCCGATGGCGTCCGAATCGGCGCCATCTACCGCAAGCGCGCCGTCGTCGTGCCCTCCGGCGAGACCCAGATCCTGGCGGGCGATCGGGTCGTCATCTTCGCCGTCGCTGAGCGGGTGCGGCTGGTCGAGCAGATGTTCCGCGTCAGCCTCGAATTCTTCTGATCATACAAGCCTCTGTACATCTTCCTTCGTGTCCTATCGGAGCCGTCATGAGCCGCATCGCCTATGTCAATGGTCGCTATGTCCCCCATGGCGACGCCGCCGTTCACGTCGAAGATCGCGGCTATCAGTTCGGGGACGGCGTCTACGAGGTGTGCGAGGTCTTCGACGGGCACCTCGTCGATGCGACGCGCCATCTCGCCCGGCTGTCGCGCTCTCTCTCCGAACTGAAGATCCGCGCCCCGATGAGCGATGTGGCGCTGCGCCAGATCATGCGTGAGGTGGTGCGGCGCAACCGCGTGCGCGACGGCATGATCTACATCCAGGTGACGCGGGGGGTGTCGCGGCGCGACCACGTCTTCCCGAGCGCCGATGTGCCGCCGGCGGTCGTGATGACGGCACGTTCTGCCGATTTCGCCAAGGCGGATCGCCAGGCGGCCGAGGGCGTCGCGGTCATCACGGTGCCGGAAAACCGCTGGGACCGCGTCGACATCAAGACCGTCGGCCTTTTGCCCAACGTCCTCGCCAAGCAGCAGGCGAAGGAGGCTGGCGCCCGCGAAGCCTGGTTCGTGACGCCGGACGGCATGGTGACCGAGGGGGGCTCGACGAACGCGTGGATCGTCACGGCGGAAGGGCGCCTCGTCACCCGTCCGGCGACCCGCGGCATCCTGCGCGGCATTACACGCGAGGTCGTGTGCGAGGTCGCGGCCCGCCAGGGTGTGCCGCTGGAGGAGCGGTCGTTCTCCGTGTCGGAGGCGAAGCAGGCCCGCGAGGCTTTCATCACGGCGGCGACGACGCTGGTGATGCCGGTCGTGCGCATCGACGGTGATGTCGTGGGCGATGGCCGGCCAGGCCCGGTCACGCAGGCCCTGCGGACCCACTTCCACGAGGCCGCCGAGTTCGTGGCCGTTTGACGCACGCGGGAGAGAAATCCGTCCCATTTCTTCGCAGGTGCGGTATAACTTGAGCCGACGATGCGGATGCTCGACTGCGCAATGTGGACGGATAGTTCCCCAAACGCCTCCCTCTCACCGGCTGTGCCTCGGCCGATTGGAGGATTTGCTGCGGACGCATCGTCGGCTCGTAAGAATAGGAAAAACATACCATGGCGGACCGCGCACAAAATCTACAGGACACCTTCCTAAACTACGTCCGCAAGCATAAGACTCCACTGACCATCTTTCTTGTCAACGGCGTCAAGCTTCAGGGTGTTGTGACCTGGTTTGACAACTTCTGCGTCCTTCTGCGGCGGGATGGGCATTCCCAACTCGTCTACAAGCACGCGATCTCGACCGTCATGCCGAACCAGCCGATCCAGCTGTTCGAGCCGACGGAAGAGGCCTGATCCCCGTAGCGATCGTTCGACAGCTACCCTTCGCGAAGCTCCGCGCTCGTTCCGGCGGGCGCGGAGTTCGCCGTTGACGCTTCCGCTGTGGCGCGGACGGAACCGCTCGCCGTCAGCCGCGATTTCGTGCCATGAAGGAGAGGCCGAGGGCACTCATGGCCCCTTTGCCGCGACAGCATGCGCGAGAGAAAGCCGGTCTTCGATTTGAGCGATAGAACCCACGACGACGAAGAGGCCGCCCCGGACCGACGCGACCGGCGGGAGGGTATCTCGCGCCTTGCGAAACGGACGCGGGCGATCGTCATCGCGCCGGTGCGGACCGAGCGCCGCAGCGCCGATGCCGGGGAGGGGGCGGCGACGCGTTCGCCGGAGGCGCGGCTCGCCGAGGCCGTCGGCCTCGCCGGTGCAATCGACCTCGAGGTCGTCGGCGCTTATGTCGTCCGTCTCTCGGCGACCCGTCCGGCGACCCTGTTCGGCACCGGCAAGGTCGAGGAACTGAGGCTCGCCGTCGCCACCGAGGAGGCGGACCTCGTCGTCGTCGACCATCCGCTGACACCGGTGCAGCAGCGCAATCTCGAAAAGGCGTGGAGCGCCAAGGTGCTCGATCGCACAGCGCTCATCCTCGAGATTTTCGGCGCCCGCGCCCGCACCCGGGAAGGCACGCTTCAGGTCGAACTCGCCCATCTCAACTGGCAGAAGAGCCGGCTGGTGCGGACCTGGACCCACCTCGAGCGCCAGCGCGGCGGCTTCGGCTTCCTCGGCGGCCCCGGCGAGACGCAGATCGAAGCCGACCGCCGCATGATCCAGGAACGCATCATCAAGATCGAGCGCGAGCTCGAGGACGTGAAGCGTACGCGCGGCCTGCACCGGGCGAACCGCAAGAAGGTCCCGCATCCGGTGATCGCGCTCGTCGGCTACACCAACGCCGGCAAGTCGACCCTGTTCAACCGGCTGACCGATGCCGGTGTGCTGTCGCAGGATCTGCTGTTCGCGACGCTCGATCCGACGCTGCGCCAGATCCGCCTCCCGCACGGCGGCTCGGCGATCCTGTCGGACACCGTCGGCTTCATCTCCGACCTGCCGACCCACCTGGTCGCCGCCTTCCGCGCCACGCTCGAGGAGGTCGTCGAGGCCGACGTCATCCTGCATGTGCGCGACGTCTCCCACCCCGATTCCGACGCGCAGTCGCGTGACGTGCAGGAGACGCTGACGCTCCTCGACATCGATCCGCACGATCGCGACCGGCTGATCGAGGTCCTGAACAAAGTCGATCTCGTCGACGCCGAGCGTCGGGCGCGCCTCCTCGCGTCGCCCGAGGGCGAGGGTCCGGTGGCGATCTCGGCGGTGACGGGCGAGGGGATCGACCGCCTGCTCGCCCGCATCGAGGCGCGGCTGTCGGAAGACAAGTGGGAAGTCCGGCTGGTCGTGCCGGTCACCGAGGGCGAGCTCCTCGCCTGGCTGCACCGCTCGACCGAGGTGATGGAGCGCGAGGACGGCGAGGACGGCGTGCGGCTCGTGCTGCGCGTGCCGCCGCGCCAGAAGGTGCCCTTCAAGCAGCGCGCCGGGCGCTACATACAGCCGCCTGCACGCGGTTCGCGACGCGCCGGCGCTGCCTGACCGGACGACACGGATCTGCTGCTGCGAACTGCGATCCAGCCTGGTGGGTCCTCCGCGAAGAAATTCTGCGCCGGCAGGCTGGCCGACCTGCGGGCCAGATGCCAAGAATGCCCCGGGGGCGCGACTGATACCGGGGGACTACGACGTGACGAATGATGGACTGACCCGCAGGGCGACGCTGCAGACGATCGCGGCCGTTGCGGGTATGGCCGGGGCCGCGGTGGCGGCTTCAGCGTCCGCGGAGGCTGCCGTCGAGGTGAGCGCGCGGGATACCGACTACCTCCCGGATGGGGCGGACCGGCTGCGCTCGTTCTATCGCGCGCTCGCCGACATCAAGCGGCGGCGCGGCGCGAAGAAGGCGCCGATGATCCTGACGAAGCCCGGCCAGTGGGACAGCGCGGCGATCGACCTGATCCTCGCCTATGGCGGGCGCCAGAAGCATGTCTTCGACACCACCGACATCGCCGGCACCTGGCTGACGCAGATCCGCAATACGATGAATGCCGAGGCGTTCGCGCTGGGCCACCCGAACTTCCTGATGGTGGCGGCACCCCACGGGCCGGCCCAGTACAGCCTCTACAATCAGGCTGCCTGGGAGAAGTACGACCTCGCGAGCCTCACCAGCGGCGCCTTCAAGCGCAACACGATGATCAAGGATCCGAAGGTCACGAAGGCACAGGTGAGGGATATCGAGGACCCGACGGGGCTCTATTCCGACACCCTCGGCAACTACATCCCCGTGCTGCAGAAGCGCGGCGTCGTGTTCTGCGCCTGCCACAACGCCGTCTGGGAGCTTGCCGGCGCGCTGATCGCCAAGGGCACCAATCCCGACAAGCGCAGCCAGGCCCAGCTCACGGCCGACCTGACCGACACGCTGATCGACGGCGTCGTCCTGACCCCGGGCAACGAGGCGATCGTCGGGCTTCTGGAGCGCGCCGGGTTCTCGTACTCGTTCGCTGCGTGAGGCGCTCGCGCCTGCGGCAGCAGGTGAGGGCAACAGCGCAATCCGCTGATCGGTAAAGAGTTTTCGCGGCTATGGGGCTAGCGGCTCTGCTCAGGGCAGAGCCGTCAGCGGCGCTCCTCTGCCTTCGCCTCCTGCCAGAGGGCCTCCATCTCCTCGACGCTGGCGTTGTGCGGCCCGCGGCCGGCATGCGCCAGCCGCGCCTCGATGTGGGCGAACCGGCGTATGAACTTCCCATTGGTGCCGGCGAGCGCGGTCTCCGGATCGACGCCCGCGTGACGGGCGAGGTTGGCGACGGCGAACAGCAGGTCGCCGACCTCGTCGGCGAGTCGCGCCGGATCGCCGGCGTCGAGCTCGGCGCGCAGTTCCGCGACTTCTTCCTCGATCTTGTCGAGCACCTGGCGGGCGTCCGGCCAGTCGAAGCCGACTCGCGCGGCGCGTTCCTGCAGCTTGACGGCGCGGCCGAGGGCGGGCAGGGCGCCGGGAACCCCGTCCAGGGCCCCTGCCGGCGGCTCCGGTGGCAGCCCCTGGGCGGCCCGGCGCTCCGCGCGCGCCTTCTTCTCTTCCGCCTTGATCGTCGCCCACAGGCGCTTCACCGCCTGCGGATCGGCGCCCTCGAGGTCGCCGAAGACGTGTGGATGGCGGCGGACGAGCTTTTCGTTGATGGCAAGCACGACGTCACCGAAACCGAACGCGCCGGTTTCTTCCGCCATGCGGGCGTGGAAGACGACCTGCAGCAACAGGTCGCCAAGCTCGTCGCGGAGGTCGTCAAGATCGCCGCGCTCGATGGCGTCGGCGACCTCGTAGGCCTCCTCGAGCGTGTACGGCGCGATCGTCGCGAACGTCTGCTGCACGTCCCACGGACAGCCGCGCTGGGGATCGCGCAGCCGCGCCATGATCTCGATGAGGCGCTCAATGTCCCGCGTCGGCGTCATGACGGGACCCTCCGCGCCATCGCGCTTTGACGCACCATCGTTCGCGCCAATCCGGAGAGAGAGGTCAGTAGGGCGAGGGCCGATGGCATCGCCCAGGCATACGGCGTGAACCATTCCCAAGAGGAGCAGCAGCTTAGCATATCGGAATGTCGCATAACATGGATTATGGAACCAAAGTGGCACTGCGGAACGGGCGTTGGCGCCAGCGGCACCGAGCGAGTCACCCCCCATCCATCCTATGCGAGAAACCTCGGGCGAATGCCACGGTGCGGTCCGGGCCCCGGTGCCACCGCGCACCCAATCGCCAGCCCATTCCGCTGGCGCTGTTCAGTGACGGTTCGGCGCGCATTGGAAAGCAGATCTTTGGGAAAGCCGATCTTGCGGCATCGACCGCTGACCTCGGTCGTTGCCGTCTTGCGCATCCTGGGGACGATCCGACGCGACTGATCGGCGTTTCGCGAGAATCATCTACAAGTTGACGAGGACCGAGCGCTCCGCGACCCGGTTCCTGAAACCCGCGCACACAGAATGCACGGTGGCAAGCGGTCGGGAGACGGTGATGGCGCAAGCAGCAGCGGCCGGCAGTTCGGTAGCCCTCGTTGCGCTTCTGCTCTTACCTGTCGTCTCGCTCGCCGACGAGCCGTCTGTCGCCAAGTCGCCCGCCAAGTCGCCCACCACGACGTCCGCAACCGAGTCCGAGCCCTGGCTCTTCGGTGACTGGGCCGGCGAGCGGCTGCGGCTGCGCGACAAGGGCTTCGACTTCCAGTTCGGATACGTCAGCGAGGTCGCCTACAACGCCACAGGCGGCAATCGTCAGATGGTCCGCTATGCGGACCAGTGGACGGCCGGCGTCACGCTCGATCTCGATAAGCTCCTCGGCGTGCCGGACGCCCGCTTCCAGGTGAGCTTCACGCAGCGCGACGGCCGCAATCTCAGCACCGACGCGAAGCTCGGGACGCTGCAGCAGGTGCAGGAGGTGTTCGGCCGCGGCCAGACGGCGCGCCTGACCCAGTTCTGGTACCAGCAGACCTTCGCCGACGACCTGATCGACTGGAAGGTCGGCCGCATGACGTTCGGCGAGGATTTCGCCGCGTTCTCCTGCGATTTCCAGAACCTGACTTTCTGCGGCGCCAACCCGGGCAACCTCGACGGCGACTACATCTACAACTGGCCGATCAGCCAGTGGGGCACGCGCGTCAAGGTGAATATCCACGACTTCGGCTACGTGCAGGCCGGCGTCTACGACATGAACCCGAAATATCTCGGCACCGCGGATGCGTTGCTGCCGGTGTGGTTCGAGGACTCGACCGGCGCGCTCCTGCCGGCGGAAGTCGCGTGGACACCGACCTTCGGTGACGGCGCCCTGCCCGGCAGCTACAAGGTCGGTGGCTGGTACGCCACCGCGAGCGCCGACAACGTCGCCTACGACAAGAACGGCAACTTCTTCGCCGTCACCGGCCTGCCGCCGGCGCAGGACCGCGGACGCTGGGGTGCCTACATCAATTTCCAGCAGCAGATGTCGGCGCGGGTGAACGTGTTCCTGAATGCCGTTTGGTCCGACGAACGCACTTCCTTCACGGACCGCCAGGGCGCGATTGGCGTCGTCTACACCGGGCCGTTCGCCTCCCGCCCGCAGGACGACATCGCCTTCGCGGCAGGTGCGACCCACGTCAACGACAAGGTGGCGAAGTCGCAGCGGGCGCAGAACCGCGCGGGGCTCGGGCCGGTGGCCGTGCAGGACACCGAGTATGCTTTCGAAGTCTACTACACGGTGCGGCCGACCGCCGGGCTGCTGTTCCGTCCCAACGTCCAGTATGTCCACCGTCCGGGCGGCACCGACCGGAACAAGGACGTGCTGGTGCTCGGCCTGAAGACCTCGGCGAACTTCTAGCGCGCGGACGACGCCGCGGGCGCCGGCAGCGACAGTACCATCCCGTCATAGGCCGGGACGACGTGCGGCGGCAGCCGCGCCGCGAGCGTCGCATAGTCGAGGTCGATGTTTAGGTCGGTCAGCACGGCGCAACGAGGCTTGAGCCGCTGGATCCAGCGGAGAGCATCGCTGACGGTGAAGTGGCTGCCGTGGGCACGCTCGCGCAGGGCATCGACGATCCAGACGTCGAGCCCGCCGAGATGCGGCAGGCTGTCGGCCGGCAGGTCGTGCAGGTCGCTCGAATAGGCCAGCCCGCCGAAGCGGAAGCCGAGCGAGTCGATGTCGCCGTGGTGCTGCAGGAACGGCAGCACCGGCACCGGGCCGCCGGCCCCTTCGACCGCGAACGGCGCTCCGGCGTGAATGCGGTGCTCGGCCAGGATCGGCGGATAGGACGAGCCCGGCGGCGTCCGGAAGCAGTAGCCAAAGGCGGCGTGGGCGCGCTCGGATGTCGGCGCGTCGAGATAGACATCGATCAGGCGGCGGTTGCGAAGTGCAAGGCCACGCAAGTCGTCGATGCCGTGCAGGTGGTCGGCGTGCGGGTGGGTGTAGAGAACACCGTCGAGCGTGGTGACGCCGATCGACAGCAGTTGCTCGCGCACGTCCGGGCCGGTGTCGACGAGGATCGTCGTGGTTCCGCCCGCCCCGATCCGGCGCACCAGCAGCGAGCAGCGGCGGCGGCGGTTGCGCGGGTTTTCCGGGTCGCAGGTGCCCCAGTCGCCGTCGAGGCGCGGCACGCCCGTCGACGAGCCGCAGCCGAGGATGGTGAACTCGAAAACGTCGTTCGTCATGCGCCGGCCGGCCGGACCGCGCGCGAGAACAGGCGGTAGAAATTGTCGGTCGTCGCGGCCGCGATCGCCTCCGGCGTGCCTCCCTTCACGGCCGCCAGCGTCGCGGCGGTGTGTACGACGTGCGAGGGCTCGTTGCGCTTGCCGCGCAGCGGCATCGGCGACAGGAACGGCGCGTCGGTCTCCACCAGCAGCCGGTCGAGCGGCACCTCGGCGGCGATGGCGCGCAGTTCGTCGGACGCCTTGAAGGTCAGGATGCCGGAGAACGACACATAAAGTCCGAGCGCGAGGCCGCGCCGCGCCAGTTCGGGACCGGAGGAAAAGCAATGGAGGACGGCGGTGAAGGCCCCCTTCCCCATTTCCTCCTCGAGCGTGCGCGCCACGTCCTCGTCGGCCGAGCGCGCGTGGATGACGAGCGGCAGGCCGGTGATGCGGGCAGCCTCGATGTGGCGGCGGAAGCCGGCCATCTGGTCGTCGCGCGGCGCGGTGTCGTAGTGGTAGTCGAGCCCGGCCTCGCCGATCGCCACCACGCGAGGATGCTCGGCGAGGCGCAGGATGTCGTCGAGCGGCACGTCGGCCTCCTCGCCCGCCTGGTGCGGGTGGGTGCCGACCGAGCACCAGATGCGGTCGTCCGCCTCGACTATGGCGCGCAGCTTGTCGAACCGGCGCACGCGCGTGGAGATCGTCACCATCGCGCCGACGCCGGCCGCCGCGGCGCGCTCGATCAGCGCCGCTCGGTCCTCTTCGAAGTCCGGGAAGTCGAGGTGGCAGTGGCTGTCGACGAGCATCAGGTCGCCTCGGCCTCGACATAGCGCGGAAAGACACCCGCCGGCGTCGGCAGCGGCGTACCGGCGACGAGGCGGCCGACAGAGCCGAGGCTTGCGAAGGTGCGCTGCTCGGGGGCGACTGCGAGCTGGTCGAGGATCTTCGCCGCCGCCGTCGGCATGACCGGCTGTGCGAGCACCGCGATCTGGCGGATGACCTCGGCCGTGACCGCTAGTACCGTCGCCATCCGCGCGGGATCGGTCTTGCGCAGCATCCACGGTTCCTCGCCGGCGAAATAGCGGTTCGCCTCGGCGACGACGGCCCAGACGGCCGCCAGCGCGGCGTGGATCTCCTGGCGGTCCATCGCGGCGCGGCAGAGCGGCAGCAGCGCGTCGGCGCGGGCGAGGATCGCCTCATCCGCGGGCGTGAGAGCGCCGCTCTTGGGCACCCTGCCCTCGCAGTTCTTGGCGATCATCGACAGCGAGCGCTGCGCCAGGTTGCCGAGGTCGTTGGCGAGGTCGGCATTGATGCGCTGGACGATCGCCTCGTGGCTGTAGTTGCCGTCCTGGCCGAACGGCACCTCGCGCAGGAAGAAATAGCGCACGGGGTCGACGCCATAGTGGTCGACGAGGCTGAACGGGTCGATGACGTTGCCGACGGACTTCGACATCTTCTCGCCGCGGTTGAACAGGAACCCGTGGCCGTAGACGCGCTTCGGCAGCGGCAGGTCCGCTGACATCAGGAAGGCCGGCCAGTAGACGGCGTGGAAGCGAACGATATCCTTGCCGATGACGTGCAGGTCCGCCGGCCACCGGCGGCGGAAACTTTCGCCGTCGACGTCGGGAAAGCCCGCGCCGGTGATGTAGTTGGTCAGCGCATCGACCCAGACGTACATGACGTGGCGCGGGTCGCCGGGCACCGGCACGCCCCAGTCGAAGGTCGTGCGCGAGATCGACAGGTCGCGCAGCCCGCCCTTGACGAAGCTCGTCACCTCGTTGCGGCGCTCGTCCGGCCCGATGAAGTCCGGGTGCGCCTCATAGTGGGCGAGCAGCTTCTCCTGGTAGGCAGAGAGGCGGAAGAAGTAGCTTTCCTCCTCCACCCAGTCGACTGGCGTGCCCTGCGGGCCACGACGGACGCCGTCGTCGCCGACGGTGGTCTCGCCTTCACCGTAGAACGCCTCGTCGCGGACCGAATACCAGCCGGCATAGGCGTCGAGATAGATGTCGCCCGCCGCCTGCATGCGCTCCCAGATCGCCTGGCTCGCGGCATAGTGGCGGGGCTCGGTGGTCCGGATGAAGTCGTCGTTCGAGCAGCCGAACGCTGCCACCATCTTCTGGAACAGCGGAACGTTGCGCTCGGCCAGTTCGCGCGGCGTGATGCCCTCGCGCGCCGCCGTCTGCACCATCTTGATGCCGTGCTCGTCGGTGCCGGTCAGGAAGTAAACGTCGAAGCCATCGAGCCGCTTGAAGCGGGCGATGGCATCCGTGGCGATCGCCTCGTAGGCGTGGCCGATGTGCGGCGCGCCATTCGGGTACGAGATCGCCGTCGTCACGTAGAACTTGCGCGCGTCGCTCATCTGTCGGGTCCACCGGGCGGGATCGGCCGCCGTGACGGGAGCCGACGGAACGCCGCGCCCGTCGTCAGCCGCGTTTCGCCGCCTCGGCGAGATCGCGGAAGACCCCGAGCACGACCTGTCTGCGGTCGAGATTGAGCGCCTCGGCACGGCCGACGGCGCGGTCGACCTTTTCCCATACCTCGGCCCAGGCGGCAAGCACGGCGGGCGGGGCCGCGGCGGCCGCCTCCGACCGGACGCGGCGGGCGACGAAGTCCCGCACGAGTTCGACGGTGGCGGCGAAGGTCGCCTCCCCTTCCCGGCCTCCGACGGCGTCGGCGAGCTTGCCCAGCGCGCGGCGGTCGAGCCCCGGCAGGCGGTCGAGCAGGCTGGTGAGGAGGGTGGCGACGTCGCGGTCGCCGCCGGCGGCGAGCAGGATGGCGGCACGCAGCGAGCCCTCGGCGCGGATTGCGGCGGCGTCCGCGGCGTCGCCGAGGCCGATCGCCGACAGGCCGGTGACGATCTCGGCGTCACGCAGCGGCGCCATCCGCACGAGCCGGCAGCGTGAGCGGATGGTGGCCAGCAGCCGCCCCGGTGCGTGCGAGACGAGCAGGAACAGCGAGCGCGGCGGCGGCTCTTCCAGCGTCTTCAGGAGCGCATTGGCAGCGTTGAGGTTGAGGTCGTCGGCGGCATCGACGATGGCGATGCGCCAGCCGCCGAGGGCCGGTGTCGAGCCGAAGAACGGCACCAGCCGCCGCACGTCGTCGACGAGAATGTCGGCGCGGAAGCGGCCCGTACTGTCATTGAAGCTGCGCGACAGCACCAGCATGTCGGGATGGGCGCCGGCGTTCACGAGCCGCACCGCTGAGGACGCAGGGTCGACGGCGAGCGAACCGCTATGGGGATCGCCGCCGGCGAGCAGGAAGCGGGCGAGGCGGAACGCGAACGTCGCCTTGCCGATGCCGCGCGCGCCGCCGAGCAGCAAGGCATGGTGCAGCGACCCGACCCGCAGCGCATCCAGCACGTCCGCTTCCGTGGCCGCGTGGCCAACGAAGCGCAGGTGCTCTCGCGGCGCCTCGACGCCGGCGATGGCATCGGCCTCGGACGACGGCGGGGCATCGCGAGTGGTGGCCGCCCGTGCCATCGGGTCTAGGCTCCCGTCACGGTGGCGAGGTCGTCCGTCGCGACCGTCAGTCGGTTCTCCACCGCCTTCCAGATCGCAGCGGCGACGCTGTCGGCGTCACCGGTCGCGTCGATCACCACGCAGCGCGCCGGCTCGGCCCTGGCGATGGCGAGGAACGCCTGCCGCCGCGCCTCGTGCTCAGCGAGCGGATCGCCTTCGAAGCGGTCCGGCCCGCCACCGGCGGAGCGAGCCGCCGCGCGGGTGAGACCGACGTCCGCGGGAATGTCGAGAACAAGGGTGAGATCCGGTGCGAGACCGTCGAGCGCGACCTGCTCGAGCGCCACGAGCAGCTCCCGCGCCACGCCTGCCGTGCCTTGATAGACGCGGGTGGAATCGGTGAAGCGGTCGCATACCACCCATGCGCCACTGGCCAGCGCCGGCCGGATCAACCGGTCGACATGGTCGGCCCGCGCGGCTGCAAACAGCAGTGCCTCGGCAGCGGAGCCAAAGCGCCGTGCCCCACCTGCGAGCAGCACACGACGGATGGCTTCGGCGCCGGGCGTGCCCCCCGGCTCGCGGGTGCGCACGACACGGAGCCCCCTGCCCTCAAGGCGGTCGGCGAGACGGGCGATCTGCGTGGATTTACCGGCCCCCTCGCCACCCTCGAAGGTGACGAGGACGCCACGGCGCCCGGTGCCGTGCGGCGACAGCGGCGCCGTCACCGGGTGAGCGGCGCTCCGCCGCTTGCCGCGCCGGTGCGGGTCGGGGCGACAAAGCGGCCGATCGCCAATCCGGTCACGTCGGCGGCGCCAGCCGGCGCAAAGGAGGCCGAGGGCGAATACGCGGGAGCGGCCGCCGGCGGCGTCGCCAGAAGATCGTCAATGGAGGTCGGCGGCGGGTCGTTCGGATTGCGGACCGGCAGTCTTGGCGTCAGGCCAAGGGTGGCGGCAGCCACCTCGGCGGCGCCATAGGGCGGCAAGGCGGTCTCGGCCCCCGTGGCAGGGACCCCTGCACCGAGCGCCAGCGGCTCCATGACAGGTGCAGCGGCGGCCACGGCAACCGGCTGTGGCGCGGCCGCTGCTTCGGGCTGCGGGGCTGCCGAGAGCGCGGGGTCGAGGGAGGCGACCTGGATGCCGGTCGCGAATCCGGCCTCCTGCGGCCTTGCCCGCGGTGTGGTCACCAGCATGCCGGCGATCTCGATCGCGCGGATTTCCTCGATCGCGGCAGGCTCCGGAGCGACGGCCGGTGCAACTGCGGGAGCTGCCGGTGCGATTGTCTGCCGGGTGATCGCCGGAGCGGCCCGGGCCCCGCCGCGCTCGCCGGAGCGCAGGAGCGGTGCAGCGGCGCGCGTTGCCGCGGGCGTCGTGCGGTCACTCGTCTGCGTGGTGCCTGCGGCAGCCGGCGTCTTCGACGCGATCATCAGCGTCCGCGGCTCGGCGGCCGGCGAGCCCGGTGCCGGAGCCGGGCCGGAGCCGGCGTCGCGGAAGGTCGCCGCCAGCATCTTCCCGTCGCCACCCTCGATCGGCGCGAGGCCGACATACTGGACCCGCACGCGGCCCATGCCGCGCGCCTTGAAGTCGAGCATCTCGGCGACGCGCCGGGAGACGTCGATGACGCGCCGGCCGTGATAGGGGCCGCGGTCGTTGATGCGGACGATGACGGAGCTGCCGTTGGCGAGGTTGGTGACGCGCACATAGGACGGCAGCGGCAGGGTCGGATGGGCCCCCGAAAGCGAGTGCTGGTCGAACACCTCGCCGTTCGCGGTGCGGCGGCCATGGAAGCCGGGCCCGTACCAGGACGCGACGCCGGTCGCTTCGAAGTTTCCCGGGTTTTCGATCGGCTTGTACCACTTGCCGGCGATCCGGTAGGGCTTGCCGACGTGGTAGCGCCCACCGCCCTGTGGGACGGGTTCGCCGGAGCCGACCACCAGTGGGCTCGGCGCCACGCCGTAGCGAGGGTCGACCGAAGCCTTCTTGGACGTGGTCGATGTGCAGCCCGCGACGGCGACGCATCCGAGCGTGACGATCAGTCCGGCCGCCGCGAACGGGCCGCGGCTACGCCGGACCGGGATTGTCGCTGCGCAATCTCCGTCGCCACCCACTGATCGCATCCGCACCTGCCTCGCGTCGACATGGGTTGGCGAACAATCGCCGTTCCCGATCGCCCTCGCGAGGGCGGTGAGGCGGCATGGCCCAAGCTGACCTGGATCCTCGCCGCAAGAAGGGTCGCACGGGATCCGGATACCCGCAAGGGTCGGTCACCGCTCGAAGCCTGCTCGTCCGATGAAGGACACGGGTGGACGGCTCCGTGTCCCCAATCGGGATCGAATGAGGCGCGAATGTGACCCTGCACCAGGGCTGTTAAGGATCGATGGCGGCGAAAGGCGCAATTCGACAGGTTCGCCGCCCACGAAGAACGTCCCTCCGGGCAACGGCCGATTCGTCGCATCCGCCCTGCCCGCTTGCGCCTACTCGATGCGTGCAGTGCCGGCGAGCCCGTCGTCCCGCAACCAGCGCAGCGACTTGTCGCCCGTGCGGGTGAGCGTGAAACAATGGGCGCGACCGTCGTACCACTCCTGCCACTGCTGGCAGAGGCGGTTGCCGTCGATCCACCAGCGGCCCTTGTCGGTCGGCGCCATCATCTTGCCGAGGCCAAGGGCCTCGCCGTCGCCGTCCACGACGCCGCCCGACCGGTAGTTCAGCGGGAACTCGCCGCCGAAGGGCGTGGCGAGATAGATGCGCTTGCCGCCGACGATCGACTTGATGTCCGCCGCATCGAGCGGTCCGGACGTGGCGGATGCTGGAGCCGCTCCCGCACCGAACATCACCGACAGCGCCAGCGCCGCGACCGCCAGCCGTTGCTTGCCACCAATCCGCATCGAGAACCTCCTTTAACGCCCCCACTGCTCCATTGCGCGAGATACGCGCCGCCACGGAGGTCGGATTTCCAGCGCCGACGCCGCAGGTCAGGGCGACCCGGGATGGTGCGGTCCGCCGGCGAGCCCCGCTATTCGCTACGGCATGGCGCCGCGGCGACTTGACAGCGACGGCAGGATCGACGGAATGCACGCGGATGGATGGGTGGCCGAGCGGTTGAAGGCAGCGGTCTTGAAAACCGCCAGGGGTGCAAGCCCCTCGTGGGTTCGAATCCCACCCCATCCGCCAGTTTGGTGCGCCACCTGGGGCAACCTGTGCAGGTGGCTTCCGAGGTGAGAGTAGCGTTCTCACCGGGGTCGGAACGGCCCGATCCGGTTAGGCGACCGGCCGTTCGGATGCCTTCCAGATGCCGCGGCCCACGAGATCCGCCACCACCTCGTGGATGATCAGCTGCAGCCTTCTTGCCGCGAGACTCTCGGGGCGCGCCTTGTTGCGGGCGAGATAGACCGGCCGGGACATCGGCGGGTCGACGATGCGGGACGAGACGAGCTCGCCGCGGTCGACGCAATCGTGCGCCGCGGCGGGCGCGAGGATGGTGAAGGCGCTGCCGCGCAGGACAAGATCCTTGATCTGGCTGAGCGCGTCCATCTCGAGGAAGACGTCGAGCTCGAGGCCAGCGTCGCGCACGAAGCGATCGATAGTCTTCCTCAGCCCGTGCCGCTGCGACGGCAGCACCAGTTGGAGCTTTGCGACCTCGGCGAGCGGCACCGGCTCGCCGGGCGGCACCGCGAGCGGCCAGTCCTCGCGTGCCGAAAAGAAGTGGAGGTCCTCCGACATCAGACGTTCGATCTCATGATGCCGGACTTCCTCCACGTCGTAGAGGAAACCGAGATCGACGGTGCCGTCGTCGAGCCACTTCTTGATGAAGCCGCTCATCGCCTCCATCACCTGCAGCTTCACCTGCGGCAGCGTGAGGCGCACCGTCTGGGCGAGCGGGACAGAGAGCACCATCGATACGGACGGCGGCAGGCCGAGGGCGACGAGGCCGTGGGGCGTGCCGCCGGACTGGCGCACCGCATCGACGCAGGCGGTCATCGAGGCGCAGATCTCGCGAGCGTGACGCAGCAGCACCATGCCCGATTCCGTCAGCACGACGCCGCGCGGCGAGCGGCTGACGATCGTCACGCCGAGCTCCTGCTCGATGCGGATGACATGCTGGGAAAGCGAGGGTTGTGCGACGCCGAGGCGCTGCGACGCCGCCGACAGGGAGCCCTCCTCGGCGATCGCGATGAAGTAGCGCAGATGCTTGACGTCCAACGGGCCACCTCGCGAGCCGGGACGCTAGAGAGAAAAGCTCTAGCCTGTCAAGGAACGGCGTCTTTCTCCCGTTGGGCCCTCCTCCTCTATCCTCGCGCCGGCACGCAGGAGGCAGGGATGACCGATCTGGAGGGTTTGCTCGTGGTGTCGCTCGAGCAGGCGGTCGCCGCACCCTACGCCTCGTGCAAGCTCGCCGATGCCGGTGCCCGCGTCATCAAGGTGGAGCGCCCGGAGGGTGACTTCGCCCGCGGCTACGACAGCCTGGTGGAAGGTCAGAGCGCCTATTTCGTCTGGCTGAACCGGGGAAAGGAATCCGTCGCGCTGGACCTCAAGTCGGAGTGCGACCGCGCCCTGCTGCGAGCGATCGTGACGGAAGCCGACGTGTTCATCCAGAATTTCGCGCCGGGCGCGGCCGACCGGCTCGGGCTCGGTGCGGCGGAGCTCTGCGCCCTTCACCCTCGGCTCATCTACTGCTCGATCTCCGGCTACGGAGACGAAGGGCCCTACCGCGACCAGAAGGCCTACGACCTGCTCGTCCAGGCCGAAAGCGGCCTTCTTTCGGTCAACGGCACGCCGGACGCCTCGGTGCGCGTTGGCATCTCCGTCTGCGACATCACCGCCGGCCTGACCGCCTACGCCGCGATCCTGCAGTCGCTGATCCAGCGCGGCCGCACGGGCAAGGGGCGCCACATCGAGGTTTCGCTGTTTCATGCCATCGCCGACTGGATGAACGTGCCCTACCTGCAGACGCGCTACGGGCACAAGCCTCCGCAGCGGGTCGGGCTGCGCCATCCGACCATCGCGCCCTACGGTGTCTTCACCTGCGGCGACGGCAAGCAGGTGCTGCTCGCGATCCAGAACGAGCGCGAGTGGGCGCGCTTCTGCTCGGACGTTCTCGGCAACCCGGCTCTGCAGACCGACGCGCGCTTCGCCACCAACATCGCCCGCGTCGCCAATCTCGAGGCTCTCGAGACAGCGGTCACCGCGGTGCTGGGAGCGATGACGCGCGAAGAGGCGATCACCAGACTTCAGGCCGGCGGCATCGCCTATGGCCGCCTTTCCAGCCTCGACGACCTCGTGCACCACCCGCAGAACAACCTGATCACTGTTCGCACCGACGGCGGCGAGATCGAGCTCCTGGCCCCAGGCGCGCACTTCCCCGGTGAAGCCCCCGGTCAGTTTGGCGCTGTTCCCGCCATCGGCGAGCACACGGAGGCGCTCCGGAGCGAGTTCGCCGCGCGGACCGAGACCGGCGCCGGGAGGAAGCAGGTCGTGGCTGGCGAGTAATGGCGCCGGCGCCTCAGAACGACGCCGTTCCCGCCATGCTGACGCCGCCGACCTCGGGGCGGACCGACACCGCCATCGGCCCGTCTTCTGTCCAGTCAGCCTCGACCGCGAAGCTCTCGCCGGCATGGAGCGGCGCCAGACCGCGGTAGGCGAATCGGACCGGATGTCGGCCCGCGGCGCGGGTGGCGAGGTTCAGCATCAGCGTCGCCTGCAGCGGCCCGTGCACGACGAGGCCGCGGTGTCCCTCGACGCCGGTCGCATAGGCGACGTCATAGTGGATGCGGTGGCCGTTGAAGGTCATCGCCGAGTAGCGGAAGAGCTGCGTGGTCGTCGCCGTCCGCACCTCGCGGATGGCTGTGGCCGGCCGATCCGAGGGGCGTTGTGCGGATTCCGGGCGCCGCGTCCCCGCCTGCCGATAGACGATGTCCTGGCGCTCGTCGACGACGAGGCGGTCCCCTACCGCATAGGCGTGGCGCACGGCGACGAAGCAGAGGGGGCCGGTGGAGCCCTCCTTGAAGGTGATGTTCTCGATCACGGACGTCTTCGTCACGGTATCGCCGGGGGCGAAGGCACCGTGGAGGACGACCTCTCCGCCCGCCCACATCCGCCGCTCGAACGGCAGATCGGGAAGGAACAGCCCGAGCCGCGGATGTCCGTCTCCTCCGAGGTCTCCGGCGCCGACGATCTCCGGCGCGAGGCACCAGAAGACGCCGGGTGGGACCGGCGCTTCGGCGAGCGCGTCGCCGAAGGTGGCGCGGAACTCGGCGAGCAGTCGCGCGGTGACCACATCCTCCCGCACGGTGCGGCGGCCGATCCAGACGGCATATCGCTCGGCAAGAGAGGCTGACGGCTCGCTCATGCCGGTCACGCGACGAGATGCGCGGCGAGAGCGCGTGCCGACAGATCATCGAGGGTCGAGACCGCCGACCACAGCCGCTCGGCCGCCGCGTCTCCGATCACCGCCCGCGCCTTCGCGCGCAGCCCCGCGGCGATCGCGTCGGCCGGGATCGGATCGGCGAGGTCGTGGGCCGCCTCGGTCGTGCCGGCTTCGCCGGTGATTGAGACGACGGTGCCGGTGTCGGACACCGAGGGGTCGCCAATGACCCGCACCTTCGCCGCCAGCGCGCGCAGCCGCGGATCGGCGGCTAGCGCATCGGTGTAGGTCGTCTCGGCCGCCGTATCGACGCCCTCGATGACCATCGCGGCGAGGTGGCCGTAGGCGAACTTCACCTCGAGTCCGCTGCACGGGTCCTTGATGTCGCAGACCTTCAGCCAGCGCGGGTTGGTGCGGACGGTGACCTCCCCGGCGCCCACCGTCGCGCCGTCGCGCCGCAGCTTCGCGAGCGCCTCGATCATCGCGTGGGTGCCGTGGCAGCAGGCGTGGAACTTGTACTTCACGTCCTCGAAGACGAACCGCGCCGGCGGCGGTTCGGCCCAGGCGGCGGCCTCGTCGACGCTGTCGGCGTGGGTGTCGATGAAGCCCTGCGGCCCGCCGACGCCGTCGCGGGCGGAGACGAAGCAGCGGGAGGCGAGGAGCGCGGCCTCGACGCCATTGGAGGCCGAAATGCCGGCGTTGAAGGGCTTGCCCATCGTGCCGAACTGCGACTTCAGGCCTGAGGCGCGCGTCGCGACGAGGCTGAGGGCGTTGGCCATCTGCTCCTGGTCGAGCCCGAGCAGGCGGCCGGCGGCGACGGTCGCCCCGAAGGCCCCGGCGGTCGCGGTCTGGTGGAAGCCGCGGTCGTAGTGGCCGCGACCGAGCACCATGCCGATGCGGCAGGACGCTTCCGCCCCGACGAGAAACGCCTCTGCCACGCGCGCGGCGGGCGCATCGACCAGTTCACCCACGGCGAGGGCGGCCGGATAGATGCCGACCGACGGATGGCCGATATGGGCGAAGTGGGTGTCGTCGTAGTCGAGCGCGTGCGAGGTCGTGCCGTTTGCCAGCGCTGCCGCCCGAGGCGGCACCTTCTCGCCCGTGCCGACGAGGGTCGCCTGCGGTCGGCCGCCCTCGTCGAGCACCATGTCGCGGACGATGCGGGCGACGGGCTCGCCGGCCCCGGCGCGGGCGCAGACCATCCAGTCGAAGAGCGAGAAGCGCGCCATCTGCAACGCCCGCGCCGGCAGAGCCGACGCATCGATGACGGCGAGTGCGACCAGTCGGTGGAGGGTCTCGGGAGCGATCATTAAGGGTCTCCGCGGCCCAAGGCTCAGCCGTAGGACTTCGGCAGGCCGAGCACCTTCTCGGCGATGAAGGAGAGGATGAGGTTCGTGGAGATCGGCGCGATCTGGTAGAGCCGGGTCTCCCGGAACTTGCGCTCGACGTCGTATTCCTCGGCGAAGGCGAAGCCGCCATAGGTCTGCATGCAGGCCTCCGCCGCCTCCCAGCTCGCGTCGGCGGCGAGCATCTTCGCCGTGTTTGCCTCGACGCCTGGGTCCTGGCCGGCGTCGTACATGCCGCTTGCGCGGTAGACGATCGCTTCGGCGGCCAGCATGTGGGCATAGGCGCGCGCGAGCGGAAACTGGATGCCCTGGTTCTTGCCGATCGGCGCACCGAAGACGACGCGCTCACGGGCGTAGGTCGAGGCCTTGTCGAGCAGCCACTTCGCATCGCCGATGCATTCGGCCGCGATCAGGATGCGCTCGGCGTTCATGCCCGAGAGGATGTAGCGGAACCCCTGCCCCTCCGCGCCGATGAGCGAAGAGGCCGGAATGCGGACGTTGTCGAAGAAGACCTCGGTCGTGGAGTGGTTGATCATCGTTCGGATCGGACGGATGGTCACGCCGCGCCCGACGCACTCCCGGAGGTCGATCAGGAAGACCGACAGTCCGTCAGTGCGCTTCTTAACGTCCGCGCGCGGGGTGGTGCGGGCGAGGAGCAGCATCAGGTCGGAGTGTTCGGCGCGCGACGTCCAGATCTTCTGGCCATTGATGACATAGTCGTCGCCGTCGCGCTTCGCCGTCGTCTTCAAGGCGAGGGTGTCGGTGCCGCTCGTTGGCTCGGTCACGCCGAAGGCCTGCAGCCGGAGCTCGCCGGAGGCGATCTTCGGCAGATACGCCTCCTTCTGGGCCTCGCTGCCGTGCCGGAGCACCGTGCCCATCGTGTACATCTGCGCATGGCAGGCGGCGGCGTTGCAGCCGTTGCGATGGATTTCCTCCAGGATGACGGCGGCCGCGGTGAGATTGAGGCCAGAACCGCCGTAGGCTTCCGGGATCATCGCCGCGAGGTAGCCGGCAGCGACGAGGGCGTCGACGAACTCCGTCGGATAGGACCGGGCGCGGTCTAGCTCCCGCCAGTATTCCCCGGGGAACCGGGCACAGACCTGCGCGACGCCCTCACGGATCTCGGCGTAGTCGGCCGTCGGGTCGAAACTCTTCATGGTCCCTCGAACCTTGCTTTGCTGCCTCGGACATCGCGAGCCGGGCCTGCCGCTGCCTCGCCGATCGTCCGTCCGTGCCGGTCTTTCTTCCACACGGCCCCCCGGGCCGGAACGAGCGATTTCCTATACGTGCGATAGCATCCCGAGATGGCCGGCCGATCGGTCATGCCGTACCGACCGCTGTCTCGAGGTGTCGGCTGTGCGCCAAGACGAAGGCGGCGATGACGTCGCCGCCGCCGTGGTTGCGGGCAGCCGGAGGGCGGACGATGGCGATCGTGCGCCGCATCTCCGGGTGAACGAACGGCCGGCAGAAGAGCCGCC
>CAZDCR010000009.1:0-32886 GCA_964503995.1 uncultured Segnochrobactrum sp. | reverse complement strand
ACGCTCGACCCCGGATCGCCTCGGTTCGGCACCCGCCCCTCGCTGGGGGCGCGGCGATCTCGTAGGCGGAACCTAGCCAGAGCGGCCGACCCAGCAAAATCACGCTTCCTTACCGTTTGTAACAACAACCACCCTTTTGAATCCCTTAACGAACACGGCGCCCGGCCGATGGATCGGCGGGCGCCGTGAAGGAGGTGCCGCACGCCCCCGCGGGGGCGCCGGCGGCCGGTTCGGTGTCAGTTCGCCTGGCGGCGCAGGAAGGCCGGGATCTCCAGCTGGTCGTCGTCGTGATGTCCACGCGGCGCCTGACGCTGCGGCTCCTGCTCCGGCGCCCGCGGGCGCTGGTAGGGATCGGCCTGCGGGGCGCGCGGAGCGGCCCGGCGGACCGGCTCGACCGGGGCGGCTTCCGCCACCGGGGCCCGGCGCGGGGCGGCCGGCGGGGCGACGGGGGCGCGCACCGGCGGCTCGTCATCGTGATCGGCGTGGCGCGACAGGCCGCTCGCGATGCGCCGCAGAAGGCTCATCGGACGCTTGTCCTCCTCGTGCGCCTCCTCGCGCTCGCCGCCGCGAATCGCTCCCTGGGTGTGGGCCGGGAAGTCCTCGAGGCGCGGCATGCGCGGCGACACGCCGGCGGGGCGCTCCGCCACCGGCGGCACGTAGGGCTCCACTTCCGGCTCTTCGTCCTCGTAGTGGACTTCCTCGCCGTGGGCGTCGATCGCCGCGTCGAGGTGGGCCGGCGCGTGGTGGTAGTCGGCCATCATCGGCTCGACCGCCGCGAGGGCGACCGGGGCGAGATCGGCTTCGAGCGCGGCGGCGGCGCGCGCCTCCACCGTCGCCACCCGGGCAGCGGCGACGGCCGGTGCGTTCGCCTTGCCGCCGGTGACGGTGCGCAGGCGGTTGGTGAGCTCGGCGAGCCGCGCCTCGGTCGGCGTGACGTCCTCGCGCATTTCCTTGTCGATGCCGGTGGCGACGACGGAGACGCGGATGATGCCTTCGAGGCCGTCGTCGAAGGTGGCGCCGAGGATGATGTTGGCGTCCGGGTCGACCTCCTCGCGGATGCGGGTGGCCGCCTCGTCGAGCTCGAACAGCGTCAGGTCCTTGCCGCCGGTGATCGAGATCAGCAGGCCGCGGGCGCCCTTCATCGAGGTCTCGTCGAGCAGCGGGTTGGAGATCGCCGCTTCCGCCGCCTGGCTGGCGCGCTTGTCGCCGGAGGCCTCGCCGGTGCCCATCATCGCCTTGCCCATGCCGCGCATGATCGAGCGGACGTCGGCGAAGTCGAGGTTGATCAGGCCTTCCTTGACCATCAGGTCGGTGATGCAGGCGACGCCCGAATAGAGCACCTGGTCGGCCATCGCGAAGGCGTCGGCGAAGGTCGTCTTCTCGTTCGCCACCCGGAACAGGTTCTGGTTCGGGATGACGATGAGCGTGTCGACGCTCTTCTGCAGGTCCTCTATTCCGGCTTCGGCGATCCTCATGCGGCGCTGGCCCTCGAACTGGAAGGGCTTCGTCACCACGCCGACAGTCAGTATACCCATCTCACGGGCCGCCCGTGCGATGACCGGGGCGGCACCCGTGCCGGTGCCACCGCCCATGCCGGCGGTGATGAACACCATGTGCGAGCCGGCGAGGTGGTCGTTGATCTCGTCGATCACCTCCTCGGCGGCGGCGCGGCCGACTTCCGGCTGGGAACCGGCGCCGAGACCCTCGGTGACGGCGATGCCCATCTGGATGATGCGCTCGGCCTTGGCGAGGCTCAGCGCCTGCGCGTCGGTGTTGGCGCAGACGAAGTCGCAACCCTGCAACCCCGCCTGGATCATGTTGTTGACGGCGTTACCGCCAGCACCGCCGACACCGAAGACGGTGATGCGGGGCTTGAGCTCGGTGATGTCGGGCATCTTCAGGTTGATCGTCATGGTTGCCTCGTCGCGTGATGGCGTGCCCGCTCTTGACCGCGGCCGTCCGTCCCTCTGCCTGCCGCCCTCGGGCCCGCGCCCGTGGACAACGATTCTCCGCACCGCCTCATGATGCGCTCCCGAACCACCGCCCGACCCGGGCGAGGTAGCCGTCGGTTCCCGTGAGGCGCAGGCGGGACTGACGAATGGGGAATTGCTCGAACTGCACCACCTGCGGGTAGACCAGCAGGCCGACCACGGCGGCGAAGGCCGGGCCCTTGGCCGCCTCCGGCAGCCCGGCGACGCCGAGCGGCCGGCCGAGGCGGATCGAGCGGCTGAGGATGCGGCGCGCCACTTCCGGCAGGCCGGTGAGCTGGCTGGCGCCCCCGGTGAGCACGATGCGGCGGCCGATCTTGCCGGCAAAGCCGGAGGCGACCAGGCGGTCGCGGACGATCTCGAGCGTCTCCTCGACGCGCGGGCGGATGATCCGGTTGAGTTCGGCGCGCGGCACCTGGGTGGCGGAGGACGCGTCGTCCTCGCCGATCGGGTGGACGGTGAGGATGTCGCGCTCGTCGGCCGAGCCCGGCAGCGCGCTGCCGTGCAGCGTCTTCAGGCGTTCGGCGTCCTGCACCTTGATCGACAGGCCGTTGGCGATGTCGAGGGTGACGTGGGCGCCGCCCACCGCGATGGCGTCGGCGTGGACGAGGTGGCGGTCCGAGAACACCGCGAGCGACGTGGTGCCGCCGCCGATGTCGACGCAGGCGACGCCGAGCTCCGATTCGTCCTCGACCAGGGTGGAGAGGCCGCTCGCATAGGGCGTCGCCACCATCGCCTCGACCTCGAGGTGACCGCGGCCGACGGTGAGGAGGAGGTTGCGCAGCGGCGCTGTGTCGGCGGTGACGACGGTGCAGTCGATGCCGAGCCGGCGGCCGAGCATGTTGCGCGGGTCGCGGATGCCGCGGCTGCCGTCGAGCGTGTATCCGATCGGAAGGGTGTGCACCACGGTCCGCCCCTCGCTGACGGAGTGGGCGCCGGCGGCGGAGAGAACGCGGGTGATGTCGCCGTCGTTGACGGTCTCGCCGACGAGATCGACGGTCGTCCCGAAGCTCTCGCTGCCGAGGCGGCCACAGGTCACCGTGACGATAAGTGATTCGACCGTGACGCCCGCCATCCGTTCGGCCGAATCGACGGCGAGCCGGACCGCCTGCTCGGCCGCGTCGAGGTCGACGACGACGCCGGACTTCACCCCCCGCGCCCGCTGGTAGCCGTAGCCGAGGATCTCGATCGCATGGGTGCGGCCGGCCAGCACGTCGGCGGAATCCCGCGGGCGCAGCCGGGCGATCAGGCAGGCGACCTTCGTCGAGCCGACGTCGAGGACGGTGACGATCGCCGAGCGCCGCTGCGACAGCGGCTTCAGGCGGCTCATCGGGTCGGGCTGGCCGAAACGCATTACGTTGCCGCCCCTTTTCGCTTCGCCTGCTTGGCGAGATCGGTACGCCGCTTTTCCGCCGCGTCGGGCGTCAGCCGGATGGTGATGCGGTCGGGAATGCGCAGGTCGACGATGGCGACGTCGCGCTGCAGAAGCTTCGCCTGCGCCTCGAGCCGCACGACTTCCTGCAGCGCCGCCTCCTGGCCGACTTCCGGCAGGCGGATCGTCGGTCCGTCGGTCAGGAGCACGTCCCAGCGGCGGTCGCCGATCCTCACCAGCGCCGCAACCCGGTCGGCGAGTGCCTCGTGCGCCGAAACCATCGCCATCGCCGCCTCGGCGAGTTCCGGCGCGCCGCGCCCGGCCACCATCGGCAGCGTGTCGTAGGAGACGTCGAACTCGTCGGTGATCAGGACGCCGTTGCGGTCGATGAGGAAGACGCGGTTGCCGTCGTGCCAGCGGGCAAACGCCTGCTTCTCGGTGACTTCCACCGACAGCGAGTCCGGATAGAGCTTGCGGATCGTCGCCGAGGCGATCCACGGCAGCGTCTCCAGGCGATCGCGGGCGTCGGCGACGTCGAAGGCGAGCAGCGAGCCACCCGGCTCGATCGACAAGGCCGCGAGCAGCGCTGAATCAGAGGTCTCGATCTGGCCGGTGAGGCGGACGGCGGAAATCTGGAAGCCGGAGCGGGCGGTGACGAAATCGACGAGGGCCGGCCCGTGGCCGCCGATGACGACGCCGTAGCCGATGAAGCCGGCGAGAAGGGCGGCGGCGGAAATCGAGCCGGCGTGGCGCGGCACGCGCTCCACCACCTCGCCGAGCCGCTTCATCCAGCGGCGCGAGGAGGAACGGCCGATCGGCAGCGGCTCGCCGGGAACCGGCGCCGTCCGTCGTGCTCCAATCGCCGCTTGCCCTACCGACCGCAACTCGCGTCCTCCACCATCCACTCGACCAACTCGCCGAAGGACATCCCGTCGTGCGCCGCAAGATCGGGCACCAGGGATGTGGGCGTCATGCCGGGCTGGGTGTTGACCTCGAGGAGGACCAGTTCCTCGCGGGACGGGTCGAAGCGGAAGTCCGCCCTCGATACGCCCCTGCACCCCAAAGCCCGATGCGCTTCGAGGGTCACCTTCCGGCAGGTTTGGTTAACGTTCGGTGAAAGACGGGCGGGCACTTCGTGCCGTGAACCGCCTGGAACATATTTCGAGTCATAGTCGTAGAAGGCGTGGCCGACGGGCACGATCTCCAGCACCTCGGTCGCCCGGTCGGCGATCACCGCGCAGGTGAGTTCGTGGCCCGGAACGTAGCGCTCGGCGAGCAGGAATTCGCCGTAGCGCCAGTCCTCGCGGAAGAGCTCCTGGGGCGGATGCTCGGCGTCCTCGCGCACGATCAGCACGCCGTAGCTCGACCCCTCGGCGATCGGCTTCAGCACGTAGGGTGGCGCCATCACGTGCTCGCGCGCAGCGTCGAGGCGGTTAACGATCTGGTGCTCGACGAGCGGCAGCCCGGCGGCGGCGAAGACGAGCTTCGCCTTCTCCTTGTTCATCGCGAGCGCCGAGGCGAGCACGCCGGAGTGCGTGTAGGGAACACCGAGGAACTCGAGCATGCCCTGGATGGTGCCGTCCTCGCCGAACGGCCCGTGCAGGGCGTTGAAGGCGACGTCCGGCTTCAGCTCGAAGAGCTCGCGGCCGACATTGCGGGTCACGTCGATGCGGGTGACGCGGTAGCCGCGCTCCTCCAGCGCATTGGCGCACTCGCGCCCCGACGACAGCGACACCTCGCGCTCGCTCGAAAACCCGCCCATCAGGACGGCGACGTGTTTGGTCGCGGCCATCAGCCTCTCCCCAGAAAGGGTTGCACGTCGCCGCCGGCGCGGAACTCGCCGAGGCGCTTGATCTCCCACTCGAGCCGCACGCCCGAGGTCTCGAGCACGCGGGCGCGCACCGTCTCGCCGAGCCGCTCGATGTCCTCGGCCGTGGCGCCGCCGGTGTTGATCAGGAAGTTGCAGTGCATCTCCGACACCTGCGCACCGCCGACCGCGAGACCCCGGCAGCCGGCCGCGTCGATCAGCTGCCAGGCGCGCCCGCCGGTCGGGTTCTTGAAGGTCGAGCCGCCGGTCTTCTCGCGGATCGGCTGCGCCGCCTCGCGGTGCGCCTGCACGGCATCCATCGCCGCCCGGATCGCCGCCTCGTCCTCCGCCGGCCCCTCGAACAGCGCCTGCGTGAAGATTAGCTCAGACGGCGCCCCGGCGTGGCGGTAGCCGTAGCCCATCTCGGCGTTCGTCAGGGTGTGCAGCGTGCCGGCCCGATCGAGGGCGCGCACCGCCACCACCCGCTCGCGCGTCTCGCTCCCGTTGGCGCCGGCGTTCATGCGCAGCGCGCCGCCGAGGCCGCCGGGGATGCCGTGATAGAAGGCGAAGCCGCCGATGCGGTGTTCCAGCGCAAAGGCCGCGAGCCGCTTGTCCGGCAGCGCCGTGCCGGCGCGGATGCGCGTGCCGTCTTCCACCGACAGCGCCCCGAAGCCGCGCATCGACAGCCGCACCACCGCCCCGGGGATACCGCCGTCGCGGACGATCAGGTTGGAGCCGAGGCCGACGACGGTCACTGGCACGTCCGCCGGCAACGCCGCCAGGAACGACGCGAGGTCCTCCTCGTCCGCCGGCTGGAACAACAGTTGGGCGGGCCCGCCGGCGCGGAACCAGACGAGGTCGGCGAGCGGTGCGTTCGCCGCGAGCGCGCCGCGGATGGAGGCTGAGGCGAGCGAGGGGCGGAGATCGGGGAAGGTCATGCGCCCCGCCCCGGGTGGAACGGCGTCCTCCCCCTGCCAGGGGGGAGGACAGCCGCGCCGACAGGCGCGGCAGGTGGGGGCCCGTCAATCCGGAATGCGGCGGCAAAGGCGGTGCCCGCGATTGACGGGCCCCACCCTGCCGGCTGCGCCGGCTGTCCCTCCCCCTGGCAGGGGAGGGACGAACCACACACCGATGTCTGCGCCAGATCGCTCACCCCTTCCCCCCGTCCAGCGCGGCGAGGTCCTTCGGGAGGGCATAGGCCCACTGGGTGATCGAGCCGGCGCCGAGGCAGACGACAATGTCGCCGGGGCGAACGAGGCCGCGGACGAGGTGGGCGAGGTCGCCCGGTCCCGGCAGGGCGATGACGCTGCGGTGCCCGCTGGTCCTGAGCCCCTGCACCAGGCCGTCGCGGTCGGCGCCGGCGATCGGCGCCTCGCCGGCCGAGTAGACGTCCGCCACCACCACCGTGTCGGCGTCGTTGAAGCAGGTGCAGAAGTCCTGGAACAGGCTCGACAGCCGCGAGTAGCGGTGCGGCTGCATCACCGCCACCACCTTGCCCTTGGTCGCCTCGCGCGCCGCCGCCAGCACGGCGGAGATCTCCACCGGATGGTGGCCGTAGTCGTCGAAGATCGCGACGCCGTTCCAGTCGCCGGTGTGGGTGAAGCGACGCTTCACGCCCGAGAAGCCGGCGAGCCCGGCGCGGATCGCGTCCGCGCCGATGCCGAGGCGGACCGCCACGGCGATCGCGGCGGTGGCGTTGGAAACGTTGTGGCGGCCGAGCAGCGGCAGGGCGAGGTCGTCGATCGCCGTTTCCGTGCCGGCGGCGCGATCGCGCACCAGCACCCGGAAGCGCGACATCTTCGGCTCCATCGTGAGGTCGAGGAAGCGCACGTCGGCCTGCGGGTTGGCGCCGTAGGTGATGATGCGGCGGTCGTCGATGCGGCCGACGAGGGCCTGCACCTCCGGGTGGTCGAGGCACATCACCGCGAAGCCGTAGAACGGCACGTTCTCGACGAACTGCTCGAAGGCGTCGCGCACCTTGTCGAAGGAGCCGTAGTGGTCGAGGTGCTCCGGGTCGATGTTGGTGACGATGGCGATGTCGGCCGGCAGCTTGACGAAGGTGCCGTCGGATTCGTCCGCCTCCACCACCATCCAGTCGCCGGCGCCGAGCCGGGCGTTGGTGCCGTAGGCGTTGATGATGCCGCCGTTGATGACGGTCGGGTCCATGCCGCCGGCGTCGAGCAGCGCCGCCACCAGCGAGGTGGTCGTGGTCTTGCCGTGGGTGCCGCCGATGGCGATAGCGTGCTTGAAGCGCATCAGCTCGGCGAGCATCTCGGCGCGCCGCACGATCGGCAGGAAGCGCGCCCGCGCCGCCACGAGCTCCGGATTGTCGTGCTTCACCGCCGAGGAGACGACGATCACCTCGGCCTGGCCGATGTTCTCGGCCGCGTGGCCGATGGCGACCGCGATGCCGTTCTCGCGCAGCCGCACGACGTTCGCTCCCTCGGCCACGTCGGAGCCCTGCACGCGGTAGCCGAGATTGTGCAGCACCTCGGCGATGCCGCTCATGCCGATGCCGCCGATGCCGACGAAGTGCACCGGTCCGATATCCTGGGGCATCTTCATGGGATCAGTGTCCTTGGCTGGGGATCGGTCGGCGCGCGGCGACGGCTTCGACGAGATCGGCGAGGCGCTCGACCGCGTCGGGGCGCCCGACGGTGCGTGCGGCAGCGGCCGCGGTTGAAAGCTTGCCCGGGTCGACGAGAAGTGCCGTCAGTTCGGCGGCGAGGCGTTCGGGGGTCAGTTCGGCCTGCGGGAACGCCCAGGCGCCGCCGGCCTTGGCGATGACGGCGGCGTTCGCCGCCTGGTCCTGGTCGCGGGCGTGCGGCAGCGGCACCAGGATCGACGGCCGGCCGATCGCCGCGAGTTCCGCCACGGTGGAGGCGCCGGAGCGGGCGACGACGAGGTGGGCGTGCGCCATCCGCGCCGGCAGGTCGGTGAAGAACGGCGCGAGTTCGGCTGCGACGCCGATCTCCGCATAGGCGGCCCGGGTGCGTGCCATGTCCTCGTCGCGGGTCTGCTGGACGATCGACAGCCGCGTCCTGAGCGCCGGGTCGAGGGCGGCGACGGCCGGCGGCACGAGGTCGGCAAAGACTCGCGCGCCCTGGCTGCCGCCGAACACGAGAAGCCGGAGCGTGCCGCCGGCTTGCGGCGGGTCGTAGGGGATGCCGGCCGCGGCCACCACCGGCGGGCGCACCGGGTTGCCGGTGTGGACCGCGATGCCCGCGTGCGTGCCGAGCCCGCCCGGGTTCGGGAAGCCGGTGGCAATCGCCGTGGCGAAGCGGGCGAGCAGGCGGTTGCCGAGGCCCATCACGGCGTTCTGCTCGTGCAGCAGGATCGGCACGCCGGAAAGCTTCGCCGCCACCAGCGGCGGCACCGTCGGATAGCCGCCGAAGCCGATCGCGGCCGCGGGCTTCAGCCGGCGCACGATCGGCAGCGCCTGCAGCGTGCCGCGCCCGAGCGTCAGCGCCGTTCCGGCGAGCGCCACCGGCGAACGGCCGTTGACGGTGGCGGCCGCGATCAGGTGCACCTTGCGCGCCGGGAAGTCGTGGCCGTAGCGGTCGGCGCGCTCGTCGGTGGCGAGTTCGACGACATGGCCGCGCGCCTTGAGCGCGTGCGCCAGCGCTTCCGCCGGGAAGAGGTGCCCGCCGGTTCCGCCCGCCGCGATCAGGATGGCGCCCGGCGCCGTCGTCATGCCGTCCGTTCCCGCATGACGAGCGGCCGCTTCGGCAGCACCGCGTCGATGCGCGGCCGCCGCCGGGTCAGCGCCAGCACGAAGCCCATGCCCAGCGCCACCGCGATCAGCGACGAGCCGCCGTAGGAGATGAACGGCAACGTCATGCCCTTCGCCGGGATGAGATGCAGGTTCACCGCCATGTTGATGCAGGCCTGGACGCCGAACAGCACGAGCAGGCCGGAGGTGGCGAGCCGCACGAACATGTCGTGCTCGCGCTCGGCGTGGCGGAGGCCACGGATGACGACGAAGGCGAAGGCGAGAACGATCAGCCCGCAGGCGAAGATGCCGAACTCTTCCGCGGTGACGGCGAAGACGAAGTCGGTGTGGCTGTCCGGCAGGATCAGCTTCACCGTCCCCTCGCCCGGCCCGCGCCCGAGCCAGCCGCCGGAGACGAACGACTCGATCGCCGTCTCCACCTGGAAGTTGTCGTGGGCGTCGGGGTTGAGGAAGCGGTTGATGCGGCCGGCGACGTGCGGCAGCAGGAAGTAGGCGCCGATCAGGCCGGCCGCGCCGAGGCCGGCGAGGAAGACGGTCAGGAACCACGACAGCCCGGCAAGGAAGAACAGTGCCCCCCAGACGATCGCCACCAGCATCGCCTGGCCGAAGTCCGGCTGGGCGACGAGCGGTGCCAGCACCATGGCAAGGAGCAGCGCGGCGAGCGGCTTGCCCGGCACCTCCGGCCGCTTCGCACCCTCAGCAAACAGCGCCGCCACCAGGATGACGAAGGCGGGCTTGAGGAACTCCGACGGCTGCAGCGAGATGCCGAGGAAGGAGATCCAGCGCGTCGAGCCCTTCACCTCGGCGCCGAAGAACAGCGTCGCGACGGTGAGCAGGAAGGCGAACAGGAAGACGCCGACGGCGGTGAGCCGCACCTGCGCGGGCGACAACAGCGAGATGCCGAGGAGCACCAGCACCGCCGGCACCGCGAAGAACGCCTGCCGCTGCACGAAGTGGTAGCTGTCGATGTTGAGCCGCTCGGCCACCGGCGGGCTCGCCGCGAAGGAGAGCACGATGCCGCCGGCCATCAGCACCAGCACGGCCAGGAGCAGGTAGCGGTCGACGGTCCACCACCACTCGGCGAACAGTCCGCGATCGGCGCGCGTCACCATCAGGCGTGTCCTCCGAAGCGGGTGCCGGGGAGCGAACGGACGAGGGCGCGGAAGGCGTCGCCGCGGGCCTCGAAGTTGGCGAACTGGTCGTAGGAGGCGCAGGCCGGCGAGAGCAGCACCACCGGCTCCTCCGCACCGTCGGCCGCCGCCGCGGCGGCGGCGTGCGCCACCGCCGTCTCGAGCGTGCCGGCGATCTCGTGCGGCACGTCGGGCCCGAGCGTCTCGGCGAACTCGGCTGCGGCCTCGCCGATCAGGTACGCGCGGGCGACGCGGCCGAACAGCGGCCGCAGCGGCTCGATGCCGCCCGCCTTCGGCTTGCCGCCGGCGATCCAGTGGACGCGCGGAAAACTCGCGAGCGCCTTCTCGGTGGAATCGGCGTTGGTCGCCTTGGAATCGTTGACGAAGACGACGCGGCCCTGCCGGCCGACCTCCTCCAGCCGGTGCGGCAGGCCGCCGAACGACGGCAGCGCCGCGGCGATCGTCGCCGCATCGACGCCGAGCGAGCGCACCGCGGCGATCGCCGCGGCGGCGTTCTGAGCGTTGTGGGCACCGCGCAACGTGCCGATGCCGGAAAGCGACCATCGCGCCCGCTCCGCACCGTCCTGCCATTCCACCACCGCAGCGCCATCGGCCGCGAACGATCGGCCGCGCCCGCCAAGCGGACGCTCCGCGGAGATCGCGATGGTGGCCGTGCCGGGGTCGCGGCCGGCGCGCAGGAGGTTCGCCAGGAACCGCCCCTCCGGCTCGTCGACGCCGACGATCGCGACCTTCGGCCGCCCGACCTCGAACAGCCGGCGCTTGGCGGCGAAGTAGCCGCCGTGGCCGCCGTGGCGGTCGTGGTGGTCCGGCGTCAGGTTGAGGAAGACGCCGATGTCGGGCGAAAGCTGCCGTGCCTGGTCGATCTGGAAGGAGGAGAGTTCCAGCACGACGACGTCGCCCGGACCCGGCGGGTCGAGGTCGAACACCGGCCGGCCGATGTTGCCGCCCATCTGCACCGCGCGGCCGGCCTTCTCGAGGAGGTGCCGGGTCAGCGCCGTCGTCGTCGACTTGCCGTTGGTGCCGGTGATGGCGACCACCGCCGCGCCCGAATGGGCGATCGTCTCGAAGAACAGCCCGATCTCGTTATCGACCGGCACGCCCTCCCCCCACGCCCGGCGGATCACCGGATGCGGCTCCGGGTAGAGGTGAGCGACGCCGGGGCTCGCGACCAGAAGGTCGACCGCCGGCCAGACGCCGGCGGCGAGGTCCGCCGCTTCGACGCCGGGGCGGATTTCCCGGTCCACGGCGGCTGCGCTGTCGTCCGTCACCACCGCCGTGGCGCCCCCCGCCACCAGCGCGGCGACGACGGCGCGCCCGGCCTTGCCGAGGCCGAGCACGGCGACACGTCGACCGGCATAGCGGGGGAGCGGGATCATCGGCGGCTCACCGGAGCTTCAGGGTGCTGAGCCCGATCAGGGCGAGCACGACGGCGATGATCCAGAAGCGGATGACGACCTGCGGCTCGGTCCAGCCGAGCTTCTCGAAGTGGTGGTGGATCGGCGCCATCCGGAAGACGCGCTTGCCGGTGAGCTTGAACGAGGCGACCTGGATGATCACCGAGACGGCTTCCAGCACGAACAGGCCGCCGATGATGGCGAGCACGATCTCGTGCTTGGTCGCCACCGCCACGGTGCCGAGCATGCCGCCCAGCGCCAGCGAGCCGGTGTCGCCCATGAAGATCGCCGCTGGCGGCGCGTTGAACCACAGGAAGCCGATGCCCGCGCCGATGACGGCGCCGCAGAGCACCGCGAGTTCACCGGCACCGACGACGTTGTGGATCTGCAGGTAGTCGGCGAACACGGCGTTGCCGGCGAGGTAGGCGATGACGCCGAACGAACCCGCGGCGATCATCACCGGCACGATCGCCAGCCCGTCGAGGCCGTCGGTAAGGTTAACGGCATTGCCCGCGCCGACGATGACGAACAGCGCGAAGGCTACGTAGAACCAGCCGAGGTTCAGCACCAGTTCCTTGACGAACGGGAAGGTCAGCGTGGTGGCGAACGGCGCAACGCCGACCGAGGCGATGGCGAAGGCGGCCGCACCCGCGATCAGGATCTCGATCGTCAGCCGCACGCGGCCGGAGAAACCCTTGTGGGTTTGCTTCGTCACCTTCAGGTAGTCGTCGTAGAAGCCGACGAGCCCGAAGCCGATGGTGACGAGCAGGACGATCCAGACATAGGGGCTGGTGAGATCGGCCCAAAGCAGCGCCGAGACGATGAGCGCGGCGAGGATCATCAGCCCGCCCATCGTCGGCGTGCCGCGCTTGGTCAGGAGGTGGCTCTCCGGCCCGTCGGCGCGGATCGGCTGGCCCTTGCCCTGGCGCATCCTCAGCGCATTGATCGCCCACGGCCCGGTGATGAAGACGAACAAGAGCGCCGTCATCATCGCCCCGCCGGTGCGGAAGGTGATGTAGCGGAAGACGTTCAGCCAGGAGACCTGGCCAGAGAATTCCGCGAGATAGGTGAGCATCCGCCGACTACCCCCGCTTCGCCGCGTCGGCCGCCGATGCGAACCGCGCCTTGAGGCCGGCCACGATCGGCGCCATGCGGCTGCCGTTGGAGCCCTTCACCATGATCGCGTCGCCCGGCCGGACGCCGGACAGGATCGCTGATTCGAGCCCTGAAGAGGCGTCCGCATAGACGCCCCGGCGGGTCTCGGGCAACGCCTCGTAGAGGGAGCGCATCAGCGGGCCGCAGCAGTGGACGACGTCGATGCCCTCGCGGGCGAGATCCTCGGCGAGGCCGGCGTGCAGGTCGGCCGCGGCGTCGCCGAGTTCCAGCATGTCGCCGAGCACCGCGATGCGCCGCCCCTCCCCCGTGACGGGGGCGAGGCGCAGGACGGCGAAGGCGGCGCGCATCGAGGTCGGGTTGGCGTTGTAGGCCTCGTCGATGAGGAGCGCCGTTCCCGCGCCCACCGTCAGCATGTGGCGGGCGCCGCGGCCGGCGGGCGCGCCGAAGCTCGCGAGCGCCGCGGCCGCAGCACCGACGTCGGCGCCGAGTTCGGCCGCCGCCGCCAGCACGGCGAGGCTGTTCATCACGAGGTGCTTGCCGGCCGCGCCGATGCGGTAGGTGATCGGCTTCGCCAGCATCTCGGCCTTAACCGTCGAGCCCTCGGCCTCGAGGTCGGCGTGGATGAGGCGGATGTCGGCGCCGGGCAGTTCGCCGAAGCCGAGGATGCGGTGTACGCCGGCCTCCCGCGCCGCGGTGGCGAGGCGGGCGAAATAGCGGTTGTCGCGGTTGAGGATCGCTGTACCGCCGGGCTCGATCCCGACGAGGATCTCCGCCTTGGCGTCGGCGATCGCCTCCTCGGAGGAGAAGTTCGCCGCATGGACCGCGCTGACCGTCGTGATGATGGCGGCGTGCGGGCGCACCAGCTTCGTCAGCGGCGTGATCTCGCCCGGCGCATTCATGCCGATCTCGAAGACGCCGAAGGCGGTGTCGGCCGGCATCCGCGCCAGCGACAGCGGCACGCCCCAGTGGTTGTTGAACGAGGCGACCGAGGCGTGCACCGACCCGCTCGGGGCGAGCGCCACCCGCAGCATCTCCTTGGTGCCGGTCTTGCCGACGCTGCCGGTGACGGCGACGATCCGCGCGGCACTGCGCACCCGCGCCGCGGCGGCGAGCCGGCCTAACGCCGCCAGGACGTCGTCGACGACCACGTAGCGGCCGTCTTCCGGCAGGGCCGCGAGCCGGTCCTCGGCCACCACCGCGCAGGCCGCCCCGCGCGAGAGCGCCGCGCCGACATAGTCGTGGCCGTCGACGCGCTCGCCGAGGATGGCGAAGAACGCCTCGCCCGCCGTGATCGTCCGGCTGTCGATGGAGATGCCGCCGATCTCCGTCAGCACCGGGCCGACGATCCGGCCCTCGGTCGCCTCCGCCAGCACCTCGGTCGTCCACAGCGGCGTGCTCATTGGGCGGTCTCCCCGAGCGCTTCGCGCACGACGGCGTGGTCGGAGAAGGGCAGCGTCACGTCGCCGACGATCTGGCCGGGCTCATGCCCCTTGCCGGCGACCACCAGCACGTCGCCGGCCTTCAGCATGCCGACCGCCTCGAAGATCGCCGCGCGCCGGTCGCCGATCTCCAGCGCCCCGGGTGCGGAGGCGAGGATCGCGGCGCGGATCGCCACCGGCGGCTCGCTGCGCGGGTTGTCGTCGGTGACGATCGCCACATCGGCGAGGCGCGAGGCGACGGCCCCCATCAGCGGACGCTTGCCGCGGTCGCGGTCGCCGCCGGCGCCGAACACGACGATCAGCCGGCCATCGGTGAGCGGCCGCAGCGTCTCGAGCACCGCCTCCAGCGCATCGGGCTTGTGGGCGTAGTCGACGAACACCGGCGCGCCCTCGGCTGTGCGGCCCACCAGGTCGAGCCGGCCCGGCGCGCCCTCGAGGTCGGCGAGCGCCGCCAGCGCCTGCGCCGCCGGCACGCCTGCCGCGACCGCCAGCCCCGCCGAGACGAGGGCGTTCGAAACCTGGAAATCGCCGAGGAGCGGCAGCCGGACGACGTGTCGCCCGCCCTCGGCTTCCACGACGAGACGTTGCCCGACCGCGTCCGGCAGCACGTCGACGAGCTTCAGCGTCGTGCCGAGCGAGCCGACGGTGATCAGCGGCAGGCCACGGCGGCGGGCGGCGGCGACGACGGCGGCTGCCTTCGGCGCCGACGGATCGACCACCACCGGCGCGCCGTCGGGCAGCAGCGTCTCGAACAGCCGGAGCTTCGCCGCGAGGTAGCTCTCCACCGTCGGGTGGTAGTCCATGTGGTCGCGGCCGAGATTGGTGAAGGCTGCGGCGGCGAAGCGAACGCCGTCGAGCCGGCGCTGGTCGAGGCCGTGGCTGGAAGCCTCCAGCACCGCATGCTGGACGCCGTCCTTGGCCAGCGCCGCGAGGTCCCTGTGCAGCACCACCGGGTCGGGCGTCGTCAGGCTGCCGTAGCGGGTGCCGGCGGCGGTGACGATGCCGAGGGTGCCGAGGCTCGCCGCCGGCCGTCCGGCCGCCTCGAGGATCTGCCGGGTGAACGCCGCCACCGAGGTCTTGCCGGCCGTGCCGGTGACGGCGAGCACCGTCTCCGGCTGCGGTGCGTAGAGGGCGGCGGCCATCAGCGCCAGCCGCCGGCGCGGGTCGGCGTCGCGCAGCACCGGCACGCCGAGACCGTCCGGCACCTCGGCGACCCGGTCGAGCAGCACCGCCACCGCACCGGCCGCCACCGCGTCGGCGACGAAACGGGCGCCGTCGGCCTTCGAGCCGGCGAGCCCGGCGAAGACGAAGCCCGGCTTCACGGCGCGGCTGTCGGCGGTCAGGCCGGCGACGGCGATGGCCGCATCGGCGGCCGTCACCAGGTCGGGTGCGAGGTCGGAGAGCATCGGCGGCATCGGATCGCGACGTTCGAGGAAATGGATACGCAGGCGAAATACAGGGCGGCGAGCGGCGGCGGCGCCGCCGCAGTCAGTAGGAGACGAGCAGCGGGCCGGCGGCCGGATCGCGGAAGCGCGGCTCGACGCCGAGGAGCGGGCCGGCGCGGCGGATGATCGCCGAAACGGTCGGCGCCGCGTTCAGGCCGGCGGTGCGGCCACCGCCGGTCTTCGGATCGGGCTTCGGCTCGTCGACGACGACGAGGACGAGGTAGCGCGGATTGTCCATCGGGAAGGCGGCGAGGAAGGAGTTGAGGTTCTTCTCCTTCGAGTAGCGCCCACCGACCACCTTCTCGGCGGTGCCGGTCTTGCCGCCGACGAGATAGCCCTTCACCTCGGCGCGCCGGCCGGAGCCCTTCTCGACGTTCATCCGGAACATCGTCCGCATGGCGGCGCTGGTCTCCTCGGAAACGACGCGCGTCGTCACCTGGTCAGCCTCGGCGCGGGTGCGGGCGAAGAAGGTCGGCGGGATGTAGCGCCCGCCGTTGACCAGCGCCGCGCCGGCCACCGCCGTCTGCATCGGGCTGACCGACAGGCCGTGGCCGAAGGAGGTCGTCACCGCGACGATCTCCTTCCAGTTGCCCGGCACGATAGGCGCGCCGACCTCGGGGATGTCGGTCTTCAGCTTCCCGAGGAAGCCGAACTCGCGGAAGAACTGCTGCTGGCGCGTCGGGCCGAGCTGCAGGGCGAGCCGGCCGGTGCCGATGTTGGAGGAGTAGATGAACACCTCCGGGATGTTCAGCACGCGCCCCTTGCCGTGGAAGTCGCGGATGGTGTGGCGGCCGATCGAGATCGGCCGCGAGGCGTCGACGGTCGAATCCATCGACGCGACGCCGGCCTCGAGCGCGCTCGCGATGGTGAACATCTTGAACACCGAGCCCATCTCGAAGACGCCGGCAGTCGCGCGGTTGAGGCGGTCCTTCTCCAGCGCCTGGCTCGGGATGTTCGGGTCGACCTCCGGCAGCGAGTGCATCGCCACCACTTCGCCGGTGTCGACGTCGAGGACGATGCCGATGGCGGCGATGGCGCGGTAGCGTTCCATCGCGCGGGTGAGTTCGTCGCGCACGACATGCTGGACGCGCAGGTCGATGGACAGCCGCACCGGCTCGAGGTTGCGGGTCTGCGCGAAGCCCAGCGCATGCAGGTCCGACAGGCCGCGTCCGTCGATCGTCTTCTCGACGCCGGCGATGCCCTGGTTGTCGATGTTGACGAGGCCCATGATGTGGCCGGCGACAGCGCCGCCCGGATAGAACCGCTGCTTCTCGACGAGGAAGCCGACGCCCGGCAGGCCGAGATCGTGGATCGGCCGCTCGAGGGTCGGCGACAGCTCGCGCTTCAGCCAGACGAAGCCCGCCTTGGAGGCGAGCTTGTGGCGGGTGTCAGCGTTGCCGAGATCCGGCAGGATGGTGGACAGGAGTTCGACCGCCTCGTCGGCGTCGACGACCTTGCGCGGCTCGGCGAACAGCGACACCGAGCGAATATCGGTGGCGAGGATCTCGCCGTTGCGGTCGAGGATGTCCGGCCGCGTCGCCGCCACAGCGTCCTGGGCCGAGCGCCAGGCGGCCGAGGGCGGCAGCTCCGACAGGCCGAGATAGACGAGCCGTCCGCCGATCACCGTGAACAGCAGCGTGAAGCACACCATGGCGAGGCGGACACGGCCGCCGCCACCCTCGTCACGGCGCACCGCGGGGATGCGGGGCCGGCGCAGACGCGACCACAGGCTCATCGGTCCACCTCCGGGCTGAACGTCGTCTCGTCGACCTCGTCTCCCACCGGCTCGACCGCCGGCACGGCCGTGTCGCCGAGCGGCATCGGCGCGTTGAGCGCGGCGGCGGGTGCCGCGGCGGGCGCGGAGGGCTGCGAAGCAATGGCGGGCGCGGCGGTGGCGGGCGCGGTGGCGACGGGCGTGGACGACGCGGCCTCGGCGTCGTGCTCGCCCTCCTTCGGGGCGGGCGGCGGCGGCGGCCACGGCACGTCGTCGATGGTGCCGATCTGCTCGGTCTTCATGACGTCGAGCTTGAGCACGTCGGGGTGCAGCTCGACGATCTTCTGCAGCCGCGCCGGCTGGTCGAGCATGCTCCACTCGGCGTTGAGCTCGGAGATCTTCTCGCGCTCGGCGTCGATCTTGCGCTTCAGCTTGGCGACGTCGCGGGCCTCCTTCGAGGCCTGGCGCTTCTCCTCGAAGACGACCCCGGCCGCGCCGATGGCGGCGAGCGCGAGCAGGATCGACAGCGAGCGGCTGAGCGACAGGCGGCGGGGCTTCTTGGCTGTCGTCACCACGTCAGCCTCCCAGGCTCGAGATGGACACCGACGGCACGCCGAGGGCGTGGGCGTCGATCGGACGGGCCGGCGCCGCGGTGCGCTCGCCGGTCCTGAGGTGCGCCGAGCGGGCGCGCGGATTGCGGGCGACCTCGGCGTCCCCCGGCGACAGCGCCGCGCGGTAGGGCAGGCGGAAGGTCGGCGGCTCGACCGCCTCTTCCGGCAGGTGGCGCGATCCGCCGGCGCGCTCGCGCGAGCGGTCGGCGAAGAAGCGCTTGACGATGCGGTCCTCGAGGCTGTGGAAGGCGACGACGACGAGGCGCCCCCCTTCGACAAGCAGACGCTCGGCGGCGGCGAGCGCATCGGCCAGTTCGTCGAGCTCGCGGTTGACGGCGATGCGCAGCGCCTGGAACGTCCGCGTCGCCGGGTGGATGGCGTCGCCGGCGCGGCGGACCACCTTCTCGACGACGGCGGCGAGGTCGAGCGTCCGCTCGAACGGCCGCTCCTCGCGGCGCGCGACGATCGCGCGCGAGATCGCCGAGGCCCGCCGCTCGTCGCCATAGAGGCCGATCAGGCGGGTGAGCTGCTTGCCCTCGAGGCCGTTGACGAGATCGGCCGCCGTCGGCCCATGCTGTCCCATGCGCATGTCGAGCGGCCCATCGAAGCGGAAGGAGAAGCCGCGTTCGGCCTCGTCGAGCTGCATCGAGGAGACACCGACGTCGAGCACGACGCCGTCGACGTGGGCGTGTCCCGCCGCCTGGGCGAGGGTGTCGAGATCGGCGAAGCGGCCGTGCACGAGGGTGAGGCGGCCCTCGGAGGCGGCTTCGAGCGCCCGGCCGGCGGCAATCGCGTCGGGGTCGCGGTCGATCGCCACCACGGTCGCGCCAGCGGCGAGCAGCGCGCGCGTGTATCCGCCCGCCCCGAAGGTGCCGTCGACGATGACCGCGCCCGGCCGCGGCCCAAGTGCCTCGACGACCTCGTCGAGCATCACCGGCGCGTGGCGGGGATCGGGGGCCAGCGCGTCGGCCGGCAAGGGGGCGTGCGGGGCGCTCATGCGGGCGCGCCTGCCGCGGCGGCGCGACCCTCGAGCACGGCAAGGGCGCGGCGCTGCGCCTCGGCGCGATGGGCGGCGAAGCGGGCAGGCTCCCAGATCTGGAACTTCAGGCCGTGGCCGACGAAGACGACGGTGTCGACGATGCCGGCGTGGGCCTTGATCGTCTCCGTCATCGTCACGCGGCCCTCCCCGTCGATCTTCAGAACCTCGCTGGAGCCGAACAGTGCCGTCGCCAGGTAGTCGTGCTCGGAGGTGAGCGTCTTGAGGCCCTCGAGGCGCTTCTCGATCTCGCCGAGGAGCCAGTTGCCGCCGGCATCCACCGCCTCGAGATGCGGCGAGGGATAGCAGTACAGGCCCTCGAACCCGTCACGGACGAGCACGGCGCGGAACGGCGCGGGGATGGAGACCCGCCCCTTCGCGTCGAGCCGCATCGTGAAGTTCGACACGAAGCCGTGCATCGCCCACCCCGTTCGACGGTTACAGGCGCCCCATCGGGGGTCGCCGGACGCCGTCGGCCGAAAAAACGAAGGCGACGAAACTCCGGTGCAAGGCACAGGACGCGCCGCGCCTGCGGTGCCGAAAAATGCGGTCCGGAACCGCTCTCAGCCTGAGCACGGAAGGGCCGGAACCCGTCTCGCTCCGGGATGATTTGGGATATCATGGGCGCCCATGGGCGTCAATGGAATCGAAAGCATGTGGACCGCTTTCGGCGACCCTCACCCTGCTCCTGGAATGGTTGAGGAAGCGTTTCCTCGAGCGCGTCGCGGCGAGGAATCACACACCACAACGGCCGCGACAGCAAAATGCCCGCCCTCGGATGCCTGATCGACTCCCGAGAGCAACCTCGGCAGGACCGACTGTGAATGAAGCAGCGCGTTGGGAAAAAGTCCCGAGAGGCGCCCCCCGCCACCTGACCCATCGTTGATATGCAGACAAAAGCGGAGCAGAAGTTGAACGCGTGGATCAAAAGAAGCGCACATCCGCCGCGAGGCTTTGAGATCACGCGTCAAGTTAGAAGAACGAGGAGGGAAAATGAGCTCGCAAATTCAGGAGCATTTCGGCGAAGCAATCATAGAAGCGATGGCTTCGTTCGCGAAAAGGGACCTTCGCTCAGTCAATTCCCTAACACTGACAGAATTTAGCCACGTAACTGACCCAAAATTGCGTCAAGCGCTTGCCGAGACATTATACGGGGCTCGATGGATTTATAAGCTTGGACTTGCTCTTCTAGTCAAAAACGAAGAGCAAATGGCACACGTTAGAGCGCAGGTTTTAGATTTCGGATCAGTTTGTGAAGGATTACTATCAGACTCGATATTTCACGGGTTGGATAGAGCAATATTGATTGGCCAAAAATATAGATATGCAGACACTGCAAACTCGAGGCGGCCAATTAACTGGACTGTTCAGAATAAACTTTCACAAATGATGAAGCAGAGCTTCCATTGGCATATTGAAATTGCAGAAGAGGAAGGAATTGTTAGCGCTCCTCTCGCAGCCAGACTGCACGCCATGCGCAGAGAAAGGAACACAATTCACCTTAGAGCGCGCACGCACCAAGCGTTCCTGGGAACCTCCAAATCATTGTTTGGAATCGTAACGGATACAATTGCCGCCACAAAAGCCTGGAGAACAGCAAATCCTTAAATGGTACAAAAATTTTTAAATCTCTCCGCGAACTTCACTGTATTCAATTGCGAGCAGCTGGGCCCTGTGTGCCCAGTGCTCAGAGTTGGAGCGGTGCCAGTCGGCCTGTAAGCCGGGTTCTGTAAGGCGGACCGGCGTGAGCCGGCCCGCGTGACGGCCATTCCTCTGGGACGTCCGTCGCCGGACGCCTCGCGCGACCTACCCGGACGGCTCGGCCTGGAAGCGGGCCTGGGCGAACCCGCGCCGTCCCTATTCGGTCTTGCTCCCGGTGGGGTTTGCCGTGCCGTCCCCGTTGCCGGGTCCGCGGTGGGCTCTTACCCCACCCTTTCACCCTTACCGACGGCGAACCGTCGGCGGTTTGCTTTCTGTGGCACTTTCCCTGGGGTCGCCCCCGCCGGGCGTTACCCGGCACCGTGCTTCCATGGAGCCCGGACTTTCCTCCCCGGCGGCCTTTCGACCCTTGCCGGAGCGGCCGTCCGGCCGGCTGGCACCTCGCGCTGACGTAGGCGCCGGCGGGGCGAATGTCGAGGCCGGAATATCGAGGGGCGCCTCGCCCCCCGACCACGCTGTCCCGGGACGCCGCCTAGCCGCGCTTGGCGAGGAGGTCGCGGATCTCCTCGAGCAGCACCACCTCGCGCGGCGGCACGGCCGGGGCGGCGGCCTCCTGCTTCTTCTCCTTCTCCGCCAGCCGGCGGATGTTGTTGACGGCCTTCACCACCATGAACAGCGCGAAGGCGACGATGGTGAACTTCACCAGCGCGTTGACGAAGTTGCCGACATTCCACGTCACCGCGCCGGCGTCGCGGGCCGCCTGCAGCGTCGCATAGGGGCCGGGCGGAGTGCCGTCCCGCAGCTTGACGAACAGGTCCGAGAAGTCGACGCCACCGAGGACGAGGCCGATCGGCGGCATGATGATGTCGTCCACCATCGACGACACGATCGTCGTGAACGCCGCACCGATGACGATGCCGACGGCCATGTCGAGCATGTTGCCCTTGACGGCGAAGTCCCGGAATTCCTTCAGAAAATTCATCGATGTCTCCCATCGCGGATCCGGCGTCGCGTGCCTGCGCCCGAATCCGCCCGTCGCCCGTCACGAGAAGAGCAGATCGCGCACCGTATCGTCGACATGGGCCACGTTGGCGAGCCCTTCCTTCAGCTCCGCCAGCCGCTCGGATGAGAGCCGCTTGGGATCGATCGTGGCATCGAGCGGCCGACCGGCGACGACGTCGGCGAGTTGCTGGTCGAGCACGAAGGACAGCATCAGGCCGTGCGCGGCCGCCCAGCGCGCGAGGTCGGCGTCGGCCCCGACACCGCGCTCGCGCAGCGCCGCGATGCGCTCGGCGGTGCTGCGCGCGTCGAGCTGGTGGCGCACCGCCAGCACCCGGGCAGCCGCCGTCACCGGCATCAGCGCGAACTTCTTGAGGTCGAGCCGGCCGCCGTCGGTCTTCAGCCGGCCGAACATCCCGAGCGGCGAACCGCTGCCGCCACCGCCCGCCTCGGCGAGGAGCTTGAGGAAGTCCGGGCGGCAGGCGGCGGTGCCGCGCGCGGCCGCCAGCACGTCGCGGGCGAGCGCCGCCTCGCCGCGCACGCAGCGCAGGTCGAAGAAGATGTCGACCGACATCAGGTCCTCGGGCCGCGAGCGCGTCATCCAGCCGTCGGTGCGGGCGAGCCAGGTGGCGACGCTGCCGCGCCAGGCGGCGTTCTTGGCCATCACCCCGCCCTTGCAGTAGGGGAGCCCCGCGCCGTCGAGGATGTCAGCGACGTGGCCGCCGAAGCGGGCGAACCAGCCGTCCTCCGGCCCATCGGGATCGCCGTGGGCGAAGACCAGCGCGTTGTCCTGGTCGGCGGCGAGCAGGCTCTCGCCGCGCCCGCCGGAGCCGAGCACCAGCAGCGCGTAGGGCACCGGCGGCGGCCCCTCCCCCGCCGCCGCCATGCGCGCCTCGGCGAGCGCGCCGGCACGCCCTGTCAGGGCGCCGATCTCGCGGCTGACGACGCCGGCGATCTGCACGGCCGCCACGCCCTCCGCCAGCAGGCTCGCGGCGAGGCCGGGCAGGCGCCGCCAGGCGCTGGCGAGCGCCGGCACGTCGTCGGCGGCGCCGATCGCGTCGCCCATCACCGCCGCCTCGTTGGCGCGCAGCCGCAACAGGTCGCGCGCGGTGAGCGCGCCGACGAGCCGGCCGTCCTCGTCGGCCACGGCGAGGTGGCGGATGCGCCGGCCGTTCATCCGGCCGATGGCGCGGTAGAGGAAGGCCTCCGCCGGCACGCTGACGACGGGCCCCACCATGCGCGCCGACACCGGCCCGGCGAGCGCCGCCGGACCGTCGGCGGCGATCGCCCGGAGCAGGTCGCGCTCGGTCAGGATGGCGAGGTCGGCCACCGGCGGTGCCGCCGCATCAGTCCCCGGTGCGTGCAGATAGAGCGACGACACCTTCCGCTCGGCCATGATCGCCACCGCCGCGGCGAGCGTGATGTCGCTCGATGCCACGATCGGCGGCGACGACATCACCTCGCGCACACGGTGGCGGTACGGGTAGCTGTCGATGCGGGCGAGCGTCTCCTCGCGCTCGCCCGGCGCCGACACCGGCTCCACCCAGCCGGCGCGCACCTGCGCCTCCAGCGCCTCCGGCAACCGCCGGCAGGCCGTCTCCGCTTCCGCCACGGTGCGGATGCCGATGGCGGCGAGCCGCGGTACCAGCGCCAGCATCACCTCGGCCGTCGTCGTGGCGTCGCCCAGCGCCGCATGCCGGCCCGTGACCGCGACACCGAAATAGCTCGCCACGGTTTCCAATGAGAAGTCCGGCAGCCGCGGCTCGACGAGTTCGGTCAGAAGCCGCGTGTCGAGGCTGCGCGGCGGCGTCCACACCCGGCCGGCGAAGACGTGCTCGCGCCTCAGCAAGGCGAGGTCGAAGCCGATCGAGTGGCCGACGATCAGCCGACCGTCGAGGAAGGCGTCGACCGCCGGCCAGATCTCGGCGAAGCGCGGCGCGCCGGCAAGCGCCGCCGCATCGATGCCGTGCACGGCGGTGGCCGAGGCCGGGATCGCCACGCCGGGGTCGATGCGGGCATGCAGGATCTCGTCCCCGGCAAGACGCCCGCGCGACAGCCGGACGGCGCCGATCTCGATGATATGGGCCGTCTTGACGTCGAGCCCGGTCGTCTCGGTATCGAGCACGATCGCGTCCAGCGCGATCAGCGGCATCGCACTCAAGGCGACCATGGAATGCCCCCCGTCAGGCGGCCCGCGCGCCCTCCGCCGCCAGCGCCGCCACCAGCGCCGGCCGGTCGAGCCGTTGCGAGAGGTCGTCGGAGATGCGGCAGAGATTGGCGCAGAGCGTGTTGCGGATCAGCTCGAAGTCGTTCTTGCGCAGTTCCGGATGGATCGGCAGGTTGTCGAAGAAGGCCCGCGCATGATCCTTCGGGATGTCCTTGACGAGCCGCGGCGGCGCCAGCGAGGCGCGCTTCAGCCGGTCGGACACCGCCACCCGCGCCTTCTCCCAGAAGTCGCGTTCGAAGCCCTCCGGCACCGGATAGCGCGCGGTGATCGCCTGCGCCGTGCGGATCAGCCCGGTCACCGCGTCCGGCCCGACCGTCGTGCCGTCGTCGCGCAGTGTCGACAGCACCGCCTCGGAGACGTCGGTGAGCCCCATCGGGTAGCCGAGCCAGCGCGAGGCGTCGACCGCTTCAAGAAAGCCCTTCTCCTTGAACAGCTTCTGCGACATCGTCCCGGAGCGGGCGCGGGAATACTCGTAGATGCACTTCTGCACCGTGAAGGCGGCGCGCTCGTCGATGAAGTCGGCGAGCGCCGCCACGTCGGCGATCGGCGGCGGCTTGCGGAAGAGACCGGCGACGATCGAGGCCGCCGTCGCCTGCATGTCCTTCAGGATCGTCACATCGCCTCCCCGCGCGCGTTGTCCGGCCGGCCGCGCCGCCGGCACTATCCCACGGGAGGGCCCGTCAGCGGAAGCGGGAGCGACGCCGCGGGCGCACCTCCCGCCGCCCTTCATGGACAGCCTCGCCCGGTTGTGATGCGATGCCGGTGGAGCGGAACCCGATCGGCGGGGCGGAAAAACTCGGATGCTGCAGGGCTGGGTCGTTGTCGCCTGCGTGGTGGTCTACATCGGACTGCTGTTCGCCGTGGCGAGCTATGGCGACCGCGCCCGCCGCAAGCCGCGGCCGGGCGGGCGGCCGTGGATCTATTCGCTCACCCTCGCCGTCTACTGCACCTCGTGGACATTCCTCGGCTCGGTCGGCCTCGCCACCCGCGGCGGCCTCGAGTTCCTGACGATCTATATCGGCCCGGCGCTGCTCTTCCTCGTCGGCTTCCCGCTCTTGCGCCGCGTCGTCCGCCTCGCCAAGGCGGAGAAGATCACCTCGATCGCCGACTTCATCGCCGCCCGCTACGGCAAGAGCCAGGCGGTGGCGGCCGTCGTCACCCTGATCGCCGTGGTCGGCGTCATCCCCTACATCGCCCTGCAGTTGAAGGCCGTCTCGATCTCCGTCGAGACGATGATCCAGCACCTCGCCATCGGCCCGCCGACGGGCGCGGCGACCGGTCTCGTCGGCGACGTCGCCCTGTTCGTCGCCTTCGCGATGGCGGTGTTCGCCATCCTGTTCGGCACCCGCCACGCCGACGCCACCGAGCACCAGGAAGGCATGATGCTGGCGGTGGCGACCGAATCCGTCGTCAAGCTGATCGCCTTCCTCGTCGTCGGCACCTACGTCACCTTCTCGATGTTCGGCGGCGCCGGTGCGCTGATCGAGGCGGTGCAGGCCCATCCCGAGATCCGCGCGGTGTTCGAGGAGGCGCCGAACGGCGGCACCTGGCTGGTGCTGTCGATGCTCTCCTTCGTCGCCGCGCTGATGCTGCCGCGGCAGTTCCACGTCACCGTGACGGAAAACAACAGCGACGCCGAGCTGAAGCGCGCCATCTGGCTGTTCCCGCTCTACCTGCTCCTCATCAACATCTTCGTCGTGCCGATCGCCGCCGCCGGCATGATCCGCTTCGGCAGTGGCGCCGACGCCGATACCTTCGTGCTGGCGCTGCCGATGCTCGCCGGCGCCGACGCGGTGACGCTCGCCGCCTTCGCCGGCGCGCTGTCGGCCGCGACCGCCATGGTGATCGTCGAGACGGTGGCGCTGTCGATCATGATCTCCAACGACATCGTCATCCCGCTCATCGTCAGCCGGCGCGGCGGTGACGTCGCCGACATGCGCCGGACGCTGCTGACCGTGCGCCGCGCCACCATCGTCGGCCTCGTGCTGCTCGCCTACGCCTACTATCGCGCCGCCGGCGACAGCGCCGCGCTGGCTCAGATCGGGCTTTTGTCGTTCGCGGCGATCGCGCAGTTCGCGCCGGCCTTCTTCGGCGGACTGATCTGGCGGCGGGCGACGGCGCGCGGCGCGATCGCCGGCATGGTCACCGGCTTCGCCGTCTGGTGCTACACGCTGCTGTTGCCGAACTTCGTGGCGAACGGGCTGGTTCCCGCCTCCATCCTCGAGGACGGGCCGTTCGGGATCTGGCTGCTGCGGCCGCAGGCACTGTTCACGCTCGCCTTCGACCCGTTCATCCACGGCGTCTTCTGGTCGATCGCCGCCAACATCGGCGCCTTCGTGTTCTTCTCGCTGACGCGCGCGCCGGAGCCGCTCGAGCGCCTGCAGGCCTCGATCTTCGTGCCGAGCGACCTCGGCCCGGCGCCGACGCTACGCTTCGGTCGCACCGCCGTCACCGTCGGCGACCTGCAGGCGACCGTCGCCCGCTATCTCGGCGACGAGCGCGCCGAGCGCGCCTTCGCCCGCCACGCCGGCGACCGCGGCGTCGCGCTCTCCCCGCATCTGCCGGCCGACCCGGCGCTCCTGCGCTTCAGCGAGCAGCTGCTCGCGAGCGCCATCGGCGCGGCGTCCTCGCGCCTCGTGCTGTCGCTTCTGGTCAAGCGCCGCGATCCGGCGACGAAGAGCGCCCACCGCCTGCTCGACGACGCCACCGCCGCGATCCAGCACAATCGCGACCTGCTGCAGACCGCCCTCGATCAGGTCGACGAGGGCATCGCCGTCTTCGATCCGGAACTGCGCCTGTCGTGCTGGAACCGCCGTTTCCGCTCGCTGCTGGCGCTGCCGGCCGATTTCGGCCTCGTCGGCACGCCGCTGCGCACCATCCTCGCCCACGTCGCCGAGAGCGGCGGCCTCGGGAGCGGCGATCCGGACCGGCTGGTGGCCGAGCGCATCTCCCGCCTCTTGTCGGCCGAGGGCGAGATCCAGGAACGCATCGACGGCCGCGTCGTCGAGGCGCGCCCGAGCCCGATGCCGGACGGCGGCCTCGTCCTCACCGTCGCCGACATGACCGGCCGCGTCCGCGCCGCCGAGGCGCTCGAGCAGCGCGTGCGCGAGCGCACCGACGAGCTCCTGCGCCTCAACGAGGAGCTGATCCGCGCCAAGGCGGCCGCCGAGGACGCCAACCTCGGCAAGACGCGCTTCCTCGCCGCCGCCGGCCACGACATCCTGCAGCCGCTCAACGCCGCCCGCCTCTACGTCACCACTCTCGTCGACCGCACCGCCGACGGGCCGCTCCGGCCGATGGTGGAGAACGTCGGCGCCTCGCTCGAATCGGTCGAGGAGATCATCGGCGCCGTCCTCGACATCTCCCGCCTCGACGGTGGAGCGATGAAGCCGGAGCCCTCGGTGTTCTCCGTCGACGAGCTCCTGCAGGGCCTCGCCGTCGAGTTCGCGCCGATCGCCCGCGAGCGCGGGCTCGAGCTCACCGTGCTGCGCTGCAGTCTCGCGGTGCGCACCGATCGCCGGCTGCTGCGCCGGCTCCTGCAGAACCTCATCTCCAACGCCGTGAAGTACACCCCCGCCGGCCGCGTGCTGGTCGGCTGCCGGCGCCGCCGCGGCGCCGTCTCGATCGAGGTGCTCGACACCGGCATCGGCATCCCGCTGTCGAAGCAGCGGGCAATCTTCACCGAGTTCCTGCGCCTCGAGCCGGGCATGAAGGCCGCCAAGGGGCTCGGGCTCGGGCTGTCGATCGTCGAGCGCATCGCCCGCGTCCTCGACCTGCCGGTGGTGGTGACCTCGCGGCTCGGGGCCGGCGCGCGCTTCTCCGTGACGCTGCCGATCTCCCGCGAGAGGCCCTCGTCGCGCGACACCGCGCTGCCCGGCGCAATGACGTCTGCCCCGCTCATCCCCCTCGTCGTGCTCTGCATCGACAACGAGCCGTCGATCCTCGACGGCATGGCGGCACTCCTGTCGGGGTGGGGCTGCCGGGTCATCACGGCCGGCTCCCTCGCCGCCGCGCAAGACGCCCTCGACGACGAGGCGCCCGTCCCCGACGTCGCCATCGTCGACTACCACCTCGACGAGGGCGACGGCCTGGAGGCCGTCGTCGCGCTGCGCCGGCGCCTCGGCGCCTCGCTGCCGGCGATCCTCGTCACCGCCGACCGCACGCCGGCGATGCGCGCCGCCGCCGCCGCGACGGGCGTGACGGTGCTGAACAAGCCGCTGAAGCCGGCGATGCTGCGCGCGCTGCTCGCCCGCCTCGGCGCCGACCGCGCTGCCGCTGAATAGGAGTGGCTGGGGGCAAGCGGGGGCCGCGCCCCCGCCGTCAGTTGGCGAAGGCGGTCTGGCCGCTGGTGAGGCGGGCGGCGGCGATCACCGCCTGGGTGCGGCTCTCCACCCCGAGCTTCTGCAGGATCGCCGAGACGTGCGCTTTGACGGTGGCTTCCGAGACGGTGAGCTCGTAGGCGATCTGCTTGTTGAGCAGCCCCTCGCTCAGCATCATCAGGACGCGCACCTGCTGCGGCGTCAGCGTCGCGAGCCGCCGCGCCACCGCGGCCGCCTCGTCGTCGGCGATGGCGTCGAGCCGCGCGTCCGGCGGCGTCCAGACGTCGCCGGCGAGCACCGTCGTCACCGCCGTGCGGATCGCCTCGACACCCAGCGACTTCGGAATGAAACCGGAGGCGCCGAACTCGATCGTGCGGCGCATCGCCGACGGATCCTCGGTGGCGGACACCACCACCACCGGCACCGTCGGGAACTGCGCCCGCAGCAGCAGCAACCCCGAGAAGCCGCGCACGCCGGGCATGGCGAGGTCGAGCAGCACGAGGTCGACATCGTCGAGGCGCGTCAGCAGGGCCGCCACCTCGTCGAGCGTGCCGGCCTCGTCGATGACGACGGCCGGGAACGAGCCCTCGAGCACCTGCCGGAGGGCGCCGCGGAACAGCGGGTGGTCGTCCACGATCAGGAAGCGATGGCGGGTCGTCACGGCAGCCTGTGGTTCATGCGCGTTGAGAGCCCATCCGCGGTGCGACCGCACCGGTGCAACCGCCACGCCAGTATCGGGCGATGGGGCGGGCCCCGCAAGTCGCTCGCTTCATTCTCGCTGGAGCCCGCCGGCGCGCCGGCATGCCCTGAGCGGGCGGCGTCCGCCCGCGGCAACGCGGGCCGCGGCGCCAGGGGATGCTGATCGCGCGGTCGCGGCGGCGACGGTCAAGGCGGCCCCTCGCGGCGCAGCAGCACGGCGGCCCCGGCAATGGCCTCGCCGGCGTCGAATCGCACGACCATGTCGACCTCGCGCAGAAGCTCGAGCCCGGCCCGGCGCGCCGCCCCCACGACGCCCTGCCGCCGGTGCGCGTAGCGCAGCGACGGGCGCAGCACCCAGTCCGCCCCTGCGTCCTCCGCCAGCGTCTCGAGCGTGAAGACGAAGAGCCCGCCAGGCGACAGGCTCGTGGCCACGGCCGCGAGCACCGGCGCGAGGTCACCGAGGTAGCACAACACGTCGGCGGCGAGCGCGAGGTCGTAGCGTCCCGGCCGGGCGGCGAGCACCGCCCCGACGTCGCCGACCATGAGATCATCATAGAGGCCCTTTGCCGCCGCCTGCTCCAGCATCGCCGCCGACAGGTCGATGCCGTCGAGCCGGTCGACGGAGGCGCGCACCGCCGCCCCCATCAGCCCGGTGCCGCAGCCGAGGTCGACGGCATGGGCGAAGCGGCGGCCGGTGTCGGCGAGCACTCCGGCGAGCACCGACGGGCCGGCATAGCGCAGGCGCTCCACCAGCGCCGCCTCGAAGTCCGGCGCATACTGGTCGAACAGCGCCGCCACATAGGCCGGCGAGGGCACCGCCGGCACCGCGACGGCGCCGAGCAGGCCGAGGTGAAGCCGCGCACCGAGCACGTCGGCGGGCTCGAGCGCGAGCACGCGCCGCCAGGCGGACGCCGCCCCCTGGGTGTTTCCGGCGGCGGCCCGCGCGCGCGCCAGGCCGGCGTGACCATCCGGCCAGTCCGGCGCGATCTCGAGCGCCTGCTCGAACAGTTCCGCGGCGGCGACCGCCTCGCCGTCGGCGAGCAGGCCTTCGCCATAGAGAAAGCGGCGGTCGGCGATCAGGTCGCCGGAGGAGCGCTGCACCGCCGTCACCGCTCGCTTCCCCCCGCCGGCCGCGCGCAGTCCGGGGCCTGGACGTGCGAAGGGCGCCGCATCGCTGCGGCGCCCTCCGGATCGGGCCTCGATGGGACCGGGTCGCTCAGTGCGCGACCCCGTCCCACAGCTTGCGCTTGGTGAAGTAGAGGGCGCCGGCGAAGACGACCATGAACAGCATCGCCTTGAAGCCGAGCTGCTTGCGCTCGTCGAGCTTCGGCTCCGCCGTCCACATCATGAAGGCGGCGACGTCGCGGGAGTACTGGTCGACCGTCTGCGGCGCGCCGTCGTTGTACTCGACCTGGTCGTCCGAAAGCGGGTTCGGCATCGCCAGCAGGTTCCCGGCGATGAAGTGCGTGTTGTAATACATCCCCGGCGGCACCTCGACGCCCTCCGGCGGCTCTTCCTCGTAGCCGGTCAGGAGCGCGTAGATGTAGTCCGGGCCGGCTTCCTGGTACTGCGTGAAGATGTCGAACACGAACCACGGGAAACCGCGGTGGACGGCGCGGGCCTTCGCCATCAGCGACAGGTCCGGCGGATAGGCGCCGCCCTGGGCGGCACGCGCCGCCTCCTCGTTCGGGTAGGGCGAGGGGAAGCGGTCGGCGAGGCGGGCCGGGCGCTCGAACATCTCGCCGTCGGCGTTCGGGCCGTCGATCACCGTGTACTCGCTGGCGATCTGGCGGGCCGCCGCCTCGGTGAACAGCGGTCCGCCGGGCTCGTAGAGATTGCGGAAGGCGACAAGGTTGATGCCGTGGCAGGCCGAGCAGACCTCCCGGTACACCTTGAAGCCGCGCTGCAGCTGGGCCGGATCGTAGCTGCCGAACGGGCCGGCGAAGCTCCAGGACTGCTTGGTGATGTGCGGGGCCTCGCCGGCGGCCAGGGCGGCGCCGGCGCCGGTCGCCAGCATCGCCGCGGCAACGATCGCCGTGCGGATGCCGGCGACGATGCCGCGCTTCGTCTCGGTCGTGCGCTTCGTCATGACGTCTCGTCCTCGCGCGAACTGCTCGACCACGGCCTCAACCCCTGTGCTCGGGCGCAGCGGCCGCTGCTGCCGGACGGCCGGCACCCCCGCCCTTCTTCAGCACCGCCTCGGAGATCGAAGCCGGCAGCGGCTTCGGCGTCTCGATCATGCCGAGCACCGGCAGGATCACCAGGAAGTGCAGGAAGTAGTAGGCGGTGAAGATGCGCGACAGGATCACGTAGATGCCCTCGGCCGGCATCGCACCGAGCCAGCCGAGCATCACGCAGACGAAGCCGAACACCCAGAAGAACTGCTTGTAGAGCGGCCGGAAGGTGGCCGAGCGGACCTTCGACGTGTCGAGCCAGGGCAGGATGAAGAGAACCGCGATGGCACCGAACATCGCCAGCACGCCGCCGAGCTTGGACGGGATGGCGCGCAGGATGGCGTAGAAGGGCAGGAAGTACCACTCGGGCACGATGTGCGCCGGCGTCACCATCGGGTTCGCCTGGATGTAGTTATCCGGGTGTCCGAGATAGTTCGGCGCCCAGAAAAGGAACCAGCCGAAGAAGATGAAGAAGCAGATCAGCGCGAAGGCGTCCTTCATCGTGTAGTACGGATGGAAGGACAGCGTGTCCTGCTTCGTCTTGACGGAGATGCCGGTCGGATTGTTGTTGCCGGCGACGTGCAGCGCCCAGATGTGCAGGAACACCACGCCGGCGATCATGAACGGCAGGAGGTAGTGCAGGGCGAAGAAGCGGTTCAGCGTGGCGTTGTCGACGGAGAAGCCGCCCCACAGCCAGGTCACGATCGGCTCGCCGACGAACGGGAAGGCCGAGAACAGGTTGGTGATGACGGTGGCGCCCCAGAACGACATCTGGCCCCACGGCAGCACGTAGCCCATGAAGGCGGTGGCCATCATCAGGAGGAAGATGATGACGCCGAGGATCCACAGCACCTCGCGCGGCTCCTTGTAGGAGCCGTAGTACATGCCGCGGAAGATGTGGATGTACACGGCGATGAAGAACATCGATGCGCCGTTCGAGTGCATGTAGCGCAGCAGCCAGCCATAGTTCACGTCGCGCATGATGTGCTCGACGGAGGCGAAGGCCAGCGAAGCGTGCGGGGTGTAGTGCATCACCAGCACGACGCCGGTGATGATCTGCACCACCAGCATGACGGTGAGAATGCCGCCGAACGTCCAGAAGTAGTTGAGATTCTTCGGCGTCGGGAAGTCTACCGCCTGGGCATGCATCATGCTCATGATCGGCAGGCGCGCCTCGAGCCACTTCTCGAAGCGGGAATTCGGCTGATAGCTCGAAGGACCGGACATGTGTGCGCTTCCCTGAACTGTTATCTCAGCCGACCCGGATGACGGTATCGGAGGTGAACGCGTACGGCGGAATGTGCAGGTTCTCCGGCGCCGGGCCGCGGCGGATGCGACCGGCGGTGTCGTAGTGCGAGCCGTGGCAGGGGCAGAACCAGCCGCCGAAATCGCCAGCCTGGCCGAGCGGCACGCAGCCGAGGTGGGTGCAGACGCCGATCATCACCAGCCAGGGCTCCTTGCCCTCGGCGGCGCGATTCGGGTCGGTCGCCGGCGCCTCGGCCTCGAGGTTGGCATTGCGGGCGAGCGGGTCGGGCAGGTCGCCCATGGCGACGGCCTCGGCCTCCTCGATCTCCTTCGCCGTGCGATGGCGCACGAACACCGGCTTGCCGCGCCACTTCACCGTGATCGACTGGCCTTCCTCGACGGCGGAGATGTCGACTTCGGTGGAGGCGAGCGCGAGCGCCGTGGCGTCGGGGTTCATCTGGTCGATGAACGGCCAGATCACCGAGCCGGCGCCGACGGCGGCGAGCGCCGCAGTCGCGATATAGAGAAAGTCCCGCCGGGTCGGTTCGGAGTGTTCCATGGTCGCCAAAGCCGGCTCCTGTCGATGCCGCGAAAGCGGACTGTGCGCGAGCGCCGGGCGACGCCCTGATCGGCTGGTCCGGCGGTGTCGCGCGGCATTCGTGGCCACGCGAAAAACACCGGCGGTCGCCGGCTCGGCACAGCTTCCGCGAGGAGCTGCACCGCCGCACGCGGGCGTTGTGGGAAGGCGGCTACCGGCC
>CAZDCR010000008.1:0-33419 GCA_964503995.1 uncultured Segnochrobactrum sp. | reverse complement strand
GCCGGTCGCCGCACTCGTGCCCGCGTCCTGCGCCCGCGCCGCAGCCGGCGCCAGGGCACCGGCTCCGAGCGCCGTCGCCCCCAGCAGCAGCTTGCGCCGGTCGATGCTGAAGTCTTCCATGTCTCTCTCCCCCTTCTGTCCCGGGACGGCCTGGTTGCGCCGGCCACCCTCGGGAGCGCCTCGTGGGCGAATGCTGTCGCCGCCGGTTTCGACTGCGATGACCACCATATGACAATATGATTGCCTGACAACCACCTCGCAGCTTGCTGCCCGAGCTCGGGCCGCCCCGGCTTGAAACCGCTGCGTGCCGAACCCATTCAAACAGGTCGAGGAAGGCCGGGCGGCCGCGGCTGGCGGCCGCGCCCGGCGCGCCATTCACGTGCCGGGATGCCCGGGCTACAATTGCTCCAACATTCGGCGACAACGGTCACAGGAGGAACACATGGACGCGAAGACCGACGAGGGCGCAGGCAAGTGCCCGATGTCCGGCGGCGCCGCCCGTCACGGCGGCAACCGCTCGTGGTGGCCCGACGCCCTCGACATCGAGATGCTGCACCGCAATTCCAGCCTCTCCGACCCGATGGGGCCGGATTTCGACTATGCCGCCGAGTTCAAGTCGCTCGATCTCGACGCCGTCGTCCAGGACCTGCACAAGGTGATGACGGAGTCGCAGGAGTGGTGGCCGGCCGACTGGGGCCACTATGGCGGCCTGATGATCCGCATGGCCTGGCACAGCGCCGGCACCTACCGCACCACCGACGGCCGTGGCGGTGCCGGAGCCGGCCAGCAGCGCTTCGCGCCGCTCAATTCCTGGCCGGACAACGCCAACCTCGACAAGGCCCGGCGGATCCTCTGGCCGATCAAGCAGAAGTACGGCCGCAAGCTTTCCTGGGCCGATCTGATGATCCTCGCCGGCAACGTCGCGCTGGAATCGATGGGCTTCAAGACCTTCGGCTTCGCCGGCGGCCGCAAGGACGTGTGGGAGCCGGAGGAGCTGTTCTGGGGCCCGGAGGGGACCTGGCTCGGTGACGAGCGCTACAGCGGCGAGCGCCAGCTCGCCGAGCCCCTCGGCGCCGTCCAGATGGGCCTCATCTACGTCAATCCGGAGGGTCCGAACGGCAAGCCCGACCCGCTCGCGGCGGCGAAGGACATCCGCGAGACCTTCTACCGCATGGCGATGAACGACGAGGAGACGGTGGCGCTGATCGCCGGCGGCCACACCCTCGGCAAGACCCACGGCGCCGGCGATCCGTCCTTCATCGGGCCGGAGCCGGAGGCGGGCGCGCTCGAGGACCAGGGCCTCGGCTGGAAGAGCACCCACGGCACCGGCTTCGGCGCCGACGCCATCACCGGCGGGCCGGAGGTGATCTGGTCGCAGACGCCGACGCGCTGGAGCAACCACTTCTTCGACAACCTGTTCGGCTTCGAGTGGGAGCTGACGAAGAGCCCGGCCGGCGCCTTCCAGTGGAGCGCCAAGGACGCCGAGCCGTCGATCCCCGACCCGTTCGACCCGTCGAAGAAGCGCGTCCCGACGATGCTGACGACGGACCTCGCGCTGCGCGCCGACCCCGCCTACGAGAAAATCTCGCGCCACTTCCATGCCAATCCGGAGGCCTTCAACGACGCCTTCGCCCGCGCCTGGTTCAAGCTCACCCACCGCGACATGGGGCCGGTGGCGCGCTATCTCGGCCCGCTGGTGCCGAAGGAGACGCTGATCTGGCAGGACCCGATCCCGTCGGTCGACCACCCCCTCGTCGACGACGCCGACGTGCAGGCGCTGAAGCAGAAGGTGCTCGCCTCCGGCCTGACGGTGCAGCAGCTCGTCTCCACCGCGTGGTCGTCCGCCTCGACCTTCCGTGGCTCCGACAAGCGCGGCGGCGCCAACGGCGCGCGCATCCGCCTCGCGCCGCAGAAGGACTGGGAGGTCAACGAGCCGGCGCAACTCGCCACCGTGCTCGCGACCCTCGAGAGGATCCAGGGCGAGTTCAACGCCTCCGCCAGCGGCGGCAAGAAGATCTCGCTCGCCGACCTCATCGTGCTCGCCGGCAATGCGGCGGTGGAGAAGGCGGCGCGCGACGCCGGCGTGACGGTCACCGTGCCGTTCGCCCCCGGCCGCATGGACGCCTCGCAGGATGAGACGGACGTTGCGTCCTTCGCGCCGCTCGAGCCGCGGGCGGACGGCTTCCGCAACTACGTCAACCGCAAGCGCCACCAGTTCATGAAGGAGGAGGAGGCGTTCATCGACCGCGCGGCGCTGCTCAGGCTCACCGCCCCGGAGATGACGGTGCTGGTCGGCGGCCTGCGCGTCCTCGGCGGCAACGTCGGCGCGACGCCGCACGGCATCTTCACGACGCGGCCGGGCGTGCTCAGCACCGACTGGTTCGTCAACCTGCTCGACATGAGCACCGCCTGGCAGGCGCCGAACGCCGAGGGCATCTACTCGGGCCGCGACCGCAAGACGGGCGTCGAGAAGTGGACGGCGACGCGCGTCGACCTGATCTTCGGCTCGCACTCGCAACTGCGCGCCTTCGCCGAGGTCTATGCCTGCAGCGACGCGCAGGAGAAGTTCGTCCACGACTTCGTCGCCGCGTGGACGAAGGTGATGAACGCCGACCGCTTCGACCTGGCGTGACGGCACGGGCCGGCGGGCCCTGCCGCCGGCGACAAAAATGAAAAGGCCGCGGGCGTAGACGCCCGCGGCCACCTCTCACCGGAGCGGCTATCGCGCCGGCTCGGGCACGGACGACCTCAGTCGTCGAACTTCAGCTTGCAGGCGAGCACCGTCTTGCCGTCCACCTGGACGGTGACCTTCGTGTCCTTGCGGACCTTGGGGAAGCCCTCGGGGATGGGGTTGCCGTCGCGGCCGAGATTGAGGTCGCCGACGATGTCGCCGCCCTTCACCTTCTTCAGCGCGACGGCGCCGACGATCGTCTGCTTGACGATGACGGTCATCTGCTGGCCGGCCTTGAACGCGCCGCGCGGAGCCGCTTCGAACTCCGTCGAAAAGCGTTCGCGGGTGCCGCGGGTCTCGTAGCGGGCATCCATGGAGATGTCGCCGGCCCCTTCGGCCTCGCATTCGAGCCGCTGATCGGCGGCGTGGGCCGGCAGGGCGAATGTAGCGGACAGCACGGCGAGCGAGCCGGCCGCGAGGAAGGTCTTCAGCATCGGGGGTACTCCAGAAGACTGGGGAACAGGAGGCACGGTCCGCCACCGTCGGCCGCAAGCCGCCCGGACGGTCGAATGTCCGGGGTCGTCGTGGGGGGCGTAGGGACGGGGGTCGGTCGCGGGAAGGAAGGTCGCCTTGGTCGACGGGGAAGTCGAGGCACCGCCTCAGGCCCGCGCGGGCAGGCATACGCGCTTGCAACCTGTGCTGCGACAGCGGTGATGGGGGCGCCCTGGTGGCTCTCAAGCGGAGTTGTCGGGGCGGTGGAGGTCCTGCCTGATCGCCTCGGAGCCAAGCCCGCAGCACGAACGTTCCGACAAGAACGTGTCCCAGCCCCGCTGCGGCAGCCTTGCGTCCAATCGGATCGAGTTGCCATTCTTTAGCGCGAGGCCTCGCTTAAGCGAGCGCGATCACCAATGACGGGGAGGGCTCTTAAGTAATGACGCGCGCAAGCAAAGGGCGTCGTGGGAGGCGTGCCGCGAACAATGGGCAGGTTCTCAAGGAGCGAGTATCCTCCGTGATCGCTACAGCCTACATTGACCGTGAGTTTTCGATATTCGTGAACTCTGAAACGAAAGGGATAAGCTTCGACTCCAGTGCTCAATATGTGCGACACGAGGTTCGTTACGAGAGGGCTAAGGGCGACAAGATTATAAGCTCTACTCCAATGATCCCTTCGCGAGATACGTTCTTTGCGCAAAGTGAAAATTTGAGGGCCTACGAGGCACTTATATCTATCGATACAAACTACAAGCAGATAAACAGTGAAATCTTGGGCGTCACGGGAGTGCTTGTTTGGCGCAATGATTTTGACAATCACTATGCCTGTAGCTGCCCATTTTTAGTAGAAATCAACGATCCTACAATCCCCGCGGAAAGGCTTGGTTGGGCGTACGCGATTGTGAATCTTATTGACTTAGGTGTGGTAGACAAAGAATCGAAAATCGGGCTGATTGTCGACGCGCATCTATCAGAAGTGGAGGCGATTAATCGTAGGAGAGAACCGGTTGTTACCGGATTGATGCTCCCAAATTGCTTTACCATCATCTACGCGAGTGCAGATACTGGGGGAGAATTTTTAGCCAACAGGATGCTAAAGGCCGCAGACAAAGTCTCTTCCCTTACACTGTCTCGAATCGAATCTGGCGAAATTCCGATGAACAATGCGTCGAATGGAGTAGCGGGAATGAACCGCGGTTTCCGGCTGCTCCGCCCGTTTGCTCCCTGACCCCAGATTAGGATGCCCATGAACGGCCAAATGCTACCCCCGAGAATTGGGCGGTTAGCCTCATCGCTACCCTTGCAGCTAGAGCTGCCCAATCTGCTTCCCAACCCTTGGATTTTCATGGTGAGCCCGGTGGGACTCGAACCCACGACCCCATGATTAAAAGTCACGTGCTCTACCGGCTGAGCTACGGGCTCGTGCGCGATCCCCACCCGGGTGGCCGGCGCGGTTGCGGCGCGGCGAGGTCGGCGGCCACGGGTTAAGCGGTGGCGCCGGCCGCGTCAACCGGCGAGACCGCGCAGGCGCCGGGCGCGGCGCTGGGTCGCTCGCCGCGGCAGCATGCCAATGGGCCGCCGGGCCGATCCAGAAGGCGCGGCTGGTGTCCGCGGCCGCCTCAGGCGGCAGCCCCTGGCTTCACCAGCGCGTCGATCGCCATCAGCGAGGCGACGAGGGCCTCGAACTCCGACAGCGGCACCATGTTCGGCCCGTCGGAGGGGGCGTGGTCGGGGTCGGGGTGGGTCTCGATGAAGAGGCCGGCGACGCCGACCGCCACCGCCGCGCGCGACAGCGGGCCGACGAAGCGGCGGTCGCCGCCCGACGAGCCGCCCTTGCCGCCCGGCGACTGCACGGAGTGCGTGGCATCGAAGATCACCGGCGCGCCGGTCTCCGCCAGGATCGGCAGCGCGCGCATGTCGGAGACCAGCGTGTTGTAGCCGAAGCTCGCGCCGCGCTCGGTGGCGAGCACGCGGGTGTTGCCCGCCCCGGTCACCTTGGCGATGACGTGCGCCATGTCCCAGGGGGCGAGGAACTGCCCCTTCTTGACGTTGACGACGCGCCCCGTCGCCGCGGCGGCGATCAGGAGATCCGTCTGCCGGCACAGGAAGGCCGGGATCTGCAGGATGTCCACGGCTTCAGCCACCGGCCCGCACTGCTCGGCGGCGTGCACGTCGGTCAGCACCGGCAGGCCGGTCGCCTCGCGGATCTCGGCGAAGATCGGCAGCGCCGCCTTCAGGCCGACGCCACGCGCGCCGCCGAGGCTGGTGCGGTTCGCCTTGTCGAACGAGGTCTTGAAGACGAGGCCGATGCCGAGGCGCGCCGCGATCTCCTTCAGCGCGTGCGCCATCTCGAGCGCGTGCGGCCGGCTCTCCAGCTGGCACGGGCCGGCTATCATGGCGATCGGCAGGCCGTTGCCGAAGCGCACGCCGCCGACGCTGACGACGGCGTCGGGCGCGGGCGGCGTGGGATGTGCGGGCGCAGTCATCGTCTGGTCTCCTTGCGCGCCGTCGCGGCGCGGGCGGTGGGGCGAGCCCGTCCGTGTCTCACTTCGGAAGCTGTTGGCGCGGCGGCGGGGCGGCCCGTTGACTGGTCGCGGCGGCGGGTCGCGGCGCTGCGCGGGTCTCGGCGGCGGGCGGGGCAGGGGGCGTTGGCTCCGGCACCGCCTCCGCGTCGCGCTCGACCACCGGTGCGGCGGTGCAGACGAGGTGGGCGACGCCGTGCGGGCAGAGCCGCGTCAGGCGGCGCAGCACCGGGCCGATCGCCGAATAGGGCAGGCCCATCGCCTCGTAGACGGGGTGGATGCTCATCAGCTGCCAGCCCTCGCGCATCAGCTCCCGCTGGCGGCGGATGCCCCGCCGCGTCGGCGTGTCGGCGGAGGTCGCCCGCGGCGACAGCCGTTTCGCGATCAGCCGGCTCGTATAGTCGTAAAGGAGCTCGGTCTGCGGTCCCGTCACCGCGGCGAGGTCGGAGAGCACGGTGGTCATCGTCTCGGCGGGCGCGTAGGCGAACAGCCCCTCCGCCACCACCAGCGTCGGTGCCCGGCGCAGCTCCAGCCGGTCGATCCAGCCGGGCCGGCCGATGTCGGCGCCGATCAGATGGCGGCGGTCGCAGAAGGGGAACAGCGTCTCGCGCAGCGACACGATCTCCGGCAGGTCGACGTCGATCCAGGTGAGCATGCCGTTGTCGATGCGCTGGAAGCGCGTCGACAGCCCGGCGCCGAGGTCGACGATCTGGGCGTGCGGGTGGCGGGAGGTGAAGGAGCCGACGAGCTGGTCGATCACCCAGGTGGTGGCGATCATCGCCAGCATGGCCGGCTTCGCCCCGCGGTGGGATTCCAGTTCGGGCTGCATGGAGCGGTAGATCGTTTCGGCGGCGCGGTCGCGGAAGCCGAGATCGGGGGCGACGTCTGCGGCGAGCGCCCGCGCGACAAGGGGGGCACAGGCCGTCTCCGCGATCCCGCCGAGGGCCGTCGCCGGTCGCTGCACCGCCTGCACCGTCATTCCGCCCGCCTCGCCCGGCTCCCCCCGAAGCCCGCCTTCGACACCCCCTGCACGTCACGATCGGCCCACATTGCGGCGGCGGCGAGATGCGCCGGCGCCGCCTCTCCCATCACACGAGGCGGCTCTGCTCGACCGCGGCGCCGATGAAGGAGGCGAACAGCGGGTGCGGGTCGAACGGCCGCGACTTCAGCTCGGGATGGAACTGCACGCCGACGAACCAGGGATGGTCGGTGAGCTCGATCGTCTCCGGCAGGAGCCCGTCGGGGGACATGCCGGCAAACCGCATCCCGTGGGCCTCCAGGCGCTTGCGGTAACCGGCATTGACCTCGTAGCGGTGACGATGGCGCTCGGAGATGTGCGTGGTGCCGTAGATCGAGGCGATCAGGCTGTCGTCGGCGAGTGTCGCCGGGAAGGCGCCGAGGCGCATGGTGCCGCCAAGGTTGCCGCCGGCAAGCCGGATCTCGAGCTCGTTGCCGCGCATCCACTCCGTCATCAGGCCGACGACCGGCTCGGCGCTCGGGCCGAACTCGGTCGAACTCGCGAGCGGGATGTCGGCGAGGCTGCGCGCCGCCTCGATCACCGCCATCTGCATGCCGAAGCAGATGCCGAAATAGGGCACCTTGCGGCGGCGGGCGAAGCCGGCGGCGGCGATCTTGCCCTCCGCTCCGCGCTCGCCGAAGCCGCCCGGCACGAGGATGCCGTTGACGCGCTCGAGCCACGGCGCCGGATCCTCCTCCTCGAAGATCTCCGATTCGATCCACTCGATCTCGACGCGGACGTTGTTGTAGATGCCGCCGTGAACGAGCGCCTCGATCAGCGACTTGTAGGCGTCCTTCAGCCCCGTGTACTTGCCGACGACGGCGATGGTGACCGTGCCCTCGGGGTTCTTGATGCGGCCGGAGATCGTCTGCCAGCGGTCGAGCTTCGGCTCCGGCGCGTCCTTGATGCCGAAGGCGGCCAGCACCTCGGCGTCGAGCCCGTGCTCGTGATAGGCGACCGGCACGTCGTAGATCGAGGCGACGTCGAGGGCGGGGATCACCGCGCTCTCGCGGACATTGCAGAACAGCGCCAGCTTGCGGCGGTCCGAATCGGGGATCGGCCGGTCGCAGCGCACGAGCAGGATGTCGGGCTGGATGCCGATCGAGCGCAGCTCCTTCACCGAGTGCTGGGTCGGCTTCGTCTTCAGCTCGCCCGCGCTCGGGATGTAGGGCATCAGCGTCAGGTGGATGAAGACGGCGTCGCCGCGCGGCAGGTCGTTGCCGAGCTGGCGGATCGCCTCGAAGAACGGCAGGCCTTCGATGTCGCCGACCGTGCCGCCGATCTCGACCAGCACGAAGTCGACGCCCTCGTTGCCGGTGCGCACGAAGTCCTTGATGGCGTCGGTGACGTGCGGGATCACCTGCACGGTGCCGCCGAGATAGTCGCCGCGGCGCTCCTTGGTGATGATGTCCTGGTAGATGCGCCCGGTGGTGATGTTGTCCATCCGGTTCGCCGGACGCCCGGTGAAGCGCTCGTAGTGGCCGAGGTCGAGGTCGGTCTCGGCGCCGTCGTCGGTGACGAAGACCTCGCCGTGCTGGTACGGCGACATCGTGCCCGGATCGACGTTGAGATAGGGATCAAGCTTGCGCAGGCGGACGCTGTAGCCGCGCGCCTGCAGCAGCGCGCCGAGGGCCGCCGATGCGAGCCCCTTGCCCAGAGATGAGACCACGCCGCCGGTGATGAAGACGTACCGCGCCATGGGGGGCCACCCTAACAGACGAAACCATGATTCGCCCGGGCGGAACGCGCCCCGGCGTCGGCCGCCGGAAAGCGGCCGGGAGGCCCGCCGGACGAGCCGGCCGGCCGGGCGGACGTCGCGACCGTCAGTCGCCGCTCGGGACCTGCGGACCGGTCGGGGCGGGAGGCGCCGGCGGGGCCGCCGCGTCGGGCTGGTCGCCCGGGCCGCGGAGGGTATCGAGAATGCCCTGGCCCGTGCCGCGGGTGCCGTCGTTGCCCGGAACGCCCGGGGCACCCGGAGCGCCGCCCGGCAGCGGGTCCGTACCGAGCACGCGCTCCAGCAGCGAATCCGTGTTCGACTGGCGGCTGCCGACGAAGGTCAGCCCGATCGAGGTGAGGAAGAAGACGCCGGCCAGGATCGCGGTCGTGCGGGTCAGAAGGTTCGCGGTGCCGCGGCTCGAGAAGAAGCCGCCACCCCCGCCGCCACCGCCGCCGATGCCGAGCGCACCGCCTTCGGATTTCTGCAGGAGCACGACCGCGACGAGCGCGAGCACGACCATGATGTGAATGACGAGAAGAACGGTTTCCATGAGGGGACCGGGACCGACGCGGGCAAGGAGGGATATCGTGAAGTCGGGCGGCTTTTACAACATCGATCCCGCCGGCACCACCCCGATGCCGCCGCCGCGTCGAGGTGTCCGCCGACCGGCCCGCCGCGCGCGCTCGCCATTGCACCACGGGTGCTCCGTGGCGCCACACCCCGCCGTCCTTGACAAGGCGCCAGTCGCGTGCCGTGTTCCGCCGCCCGCCGGAAACCCGTCGGGCCGTCCGCCGACCCCTTGCGCACCGCCGTCCGAGAGCCAGTCATGCACAGATATAGAAGCCACACCTGCGGCGCCCTGCGCGAGAGCGACGTCGGCACGAGCGTCCGTCTGTCCGGCTGGGTTCACCGGGTGCGCGACCACGGCGGCCTGCTGTTCGTCGACCTGCGCGACCACTACGGCCTGACGCAGATCGTCTGCGATCCGGATTCGCCCGCCTTCCCGGTGATCGAGACGCTGCGCGCCGAGTGGGTCGTGCGCATCGACGGCGAGGTGAAGGCGCGCACGCCCGAGACGAGCAACGACCGCCTGCCCACTGGCCAGGTGGAGGTGTTCGTGCGCGAGGCCGAGGTGCTGTCGGCCTCGAAGGAGCTGCCGCTGCCGGTGTTCGGCGAGCCGGACTATCCGGAGGAGACGCGGCTTCGCTACCGCTTCATCGATCTCCGCCGCGAGACGCTGCACAAGAACATCATGACGCGCACCGCGGTCATCTCCGAGATGCGCAAGCGGATGCAGGCCGCCGGCTTCACCGAGTTCCAGACGCCGATCCTCACTGCCTCGAGCCCGGAAGGCGCGCGCGACTTCCTGGTGCCCTCGCGCATCCACGCCGGCAAGTTCTACGCCCTGCCGCAGGCGCCGCAGCAGTACAAGCAGCTCCTGATGGTCGCGGGCTTCGACCGCTATTTCCAGATCGCCCCGTGCTTCCGCGACGAGGACCCGCGCGCCGACCGCCTGCCGGGCGAGTTCTACCAGCTCGACCTCGAGATGAGCTTCGTCGAGCAGGACGACGTCTTCGAGACGATGGAGCCGGTGATGCGCGGCGTCTTCGAGACGTTCGCCAACGGCTTCCCGGTCACCCAGGAATTCCCGCGCATCCCGCACTCGGTGGCGATGCGCAAGTACGGCTCCGACAAGCCGGACCTGCGCAACCCGATCGAGATGCAGGCCGTCACCGACCACTTCGCCGGCTCCGGCTTCAAGGTCTTCGCCGGCATGATCGCCAACGACCCGAAGGTCGAGATCTGGGCGATCCCGGCGCCGAAGGGCGGCAACCGCGCCTTCTGCGACCGCATGAATTCGTGGGCGCAGGGCGAGGGCCAGCCCGGCCTCGGCTACATCTTCTGGCGCGAGGGCGAGGAGGGCGGCGCCGGCCCGCTCGCCAAGAACATCGGGCCGGAGCGCACGGCGGCGATCGCCGCCCAGCTCGGCGTCGGCGTCGGCGACGCCTGCTTCTTCGTCGCCGGCCGGCCGGAGAAGTTCACCGCCTTCGCGGGTGCTGCGCGCACGCGCATCGGCCGCGAGCTCGGCATCATCGACGAGGACCGCTTCGCGCTCGCCTGGATCGTCGACTTCCCGATGTTCGAGTGGAACGAGGAGGAGAAGCGGGTCGACTTCGCCCACAACCCGTTCTCGATGCCGAAGGGCGGGCTCGAGGGTCTCGAGTCCACCGACCCGCTGGCGCTCTCCGCCTACCAGTACGACCTCGTCTGCAACGGCTACGAGATCGCCTCCGGCGCCATCCGGAACCACAAGCCGGAGATCATGAAGAAGGTCTTCGAGGTGGCCGGCTACGACGAGAGCGTGCTGATCGAGCGCTTCGGCGGCATGTACCGCGCCTTCCAGTACGGCGCTCCGCCGCACGGCGGCATGGCGGCCGGCGTCGACCGCGTCGCCATGCTGATCTGCGGCGTCCAGAACCTGCGCGAAGTGGCGCTGTTCCCGATGAACCAGCAGTGGATCGACCTTCTGATGGGCGCCCCGGCCGACCCCACCCCGAAGCAGCTCCGCGAGCTGAATCTCAGGGTCGTCAAGCCGGCCTGAGGGGGGCGAGTCCGTCTGCCCTAGGCGCCGCCCTTTCGGCTGTCATCCCGGATGCGAAGCAACGCGGAGCGAGCCGGGACCCAGCGGAAGGGTCGTCGCGCGGAGCGCGAAGCAATAGACGCGCCTCCGGCGCGCGGTGTCGCGCTGGGTCCCGGATCAGCGCTCGGCTGCGCCTCGCTTGTCCGGGATGACGCCGGTGGAGCGTTCCCGGGGCGAGGCGTCGACGCCTGCGCCTGGCTCCCCTACGGCCGGTACTCCACCACCGCATTCAACAGCTTCACCAGCGAGCCCGGCGCCATCGTCGCGGCGCCGACGACCTGCACCAGCGGCACTGGCTGGGCTGGACGGGCGACGAGCTCGAGGCTGCCGGTCGGGCCGGTGAGGAACTGCTTCACCGCGCTGCCGAGGCTGTCGGCGAAGCCATCGCCCGACATCGGCGCGAGCTCGTTGCGGATGACGTCGCCGATGACGCCGATCGCCGTCTCCGGCGAGATCTGCTGCTGCTGGGCGAAGTCGGCGAGCGGGCCGGCGAGCTTCGGCGCGTTGGAGAAGCGCGCCGTCACGCCGTCGACCATCACCTGCGGCATCGCGAGCTGCGCCCTGTCCGGCGCCTCGAAGACGGTGCGCGGCACGCCCGACAGCGCCATCCTCACCTCGGCCGAGCCGAGCCCCTCGACGGTGAGAGCGAACGGGTCGAGGTCGAAGGTGTTCGCCCCCTCCGTCCACTTCGTCGCGTAGCGGCCGTCGATGTTGACCTGCTCGATGCCGGCCTGCTCGAGGAAGGCCTTGACCTCTGGATCGGTGACGAGCGCGGTCGGGAACGACAGGCCGGCGAGCTCGATCGACGTCTCCGTCGGCACCGGCGGCACGAAGCCGCCGAGGGTGAGGGCGAAGCGGTCGAGGGCGACCGGCCCGGTCATGTCGCTGTCGACCGAAAGGCCTTCCAGTTCCACGCCGCCGATCATCGGCACGACGTCGAGGATCTGCCGGGTCGACGGCTCGATCGGCTGGCCGCCGCCGAGCGGGTCGCTGCCCAGTCGGGCGAGCGCCATGATCGCATCCTTCGACGGGAAGACGACGTCGCGAATGGCGAAGCGGCCGAGCGCGAAGGTGCCGAGATTGTTCGGCCCATCCTCACCGCGCGCCTCGATCTTGCCGATAGAGAACAGCCCCATGCCGTCCTTGGAGAGGCGCTCCATCACCGTCTCGCCGAAGGTCATGGCGAATTCGGGCATGTCGAAGGAGAAGCCCTCCGACGAGAGCCTGGCAACCGAGAAGCCCTGGTAGACGGTCAGCGCCAGGTCGGCGACGTCGGCGGGATCGACGGAGCCCGCCTGGGCGGCGAGGATCAGCCGGTCGATCTCGCGGGCGACGTTCACCTCCGGCACGCCGAAGCGCACGTCCTCGATCGCCTGCGCGCCGATGGTGTAGCCGAGGTCCGGGCCGCTCACCTCCATGGCGCCGACCTTGGCGCTCGCCAGCATCGACACCGGCTGCTTGCCGAGGCCCGGCCCGCCGCCGAAGATCGCTTCGTAGAAGGGCGCATAGGCGTAGCCGAGAAGCTCCTGCGGGCCCTGACGAACCGTCATTTCCTGGCGCGTCGGCGGCGGCACGGTACCATCGGGGCCTGGTGTGAAGTTCGCGACCTCCATGATCATCGTCCCCTCCGAGGGGCCGACGAGGATGCGCTCGAAGGTGCCGCCAGTGGTCCCGGCGATCTCCATCGGTCCCATCGTCATCGTCTGCCCGCCGTCGGGCTGGAGGATCTCCACCTCCGTGCGCCCGACGCGATCGGCGCTCGCCGACCACTGCACGCCCATGCGCCAGAGCGGCTCGAAGCGCGAGAACGGGCGGTCGGGGTCGGCGGGAATGTCGGGCCAGGCCGCCCAGCGGGGCTCTGTCGAGGTGTAGTCATGCAGCACCTCCGTGAAGCCGAAACGCTGGCCGTCCGCCTCGGCGGACGCCGCCAGCGTCATCTCGGGGGCTGCGAACGAGGCGGCCGCGAAGCCCTCGGTGGTGCGCGTGAGGCCCGTGAAGCGCATTTCCGGGATCGAGGCTTCGAGCGCGTAGGTGAGCCGCTCCGCCGGCGTGTTGGCGTCACCGGACGGGAACGTGATGACCCCGGTCCAGCTGAACTCCAGCCCCTTCATCACCGTGACGGTGCCGCCCTCCGCCTCCTCGACGGCGGCGATCTCGAAATCGAGGCCCTCGACATTCAGCCCGGCGGCCCACGCCTTCCACCCCTCGACGATGTCGCGGCCCTCCGCGGCCGCGACGGGGAGGGTGAGCAGGGGCAGGGCGGTCGCCGACAGCAGGGCGGCGGCGCCGATGGCGGGCCAGGAACGTCGCGTCATGGGGCGTCTCGCAGAGGTCTTTGAGGGGAAGGCGGATCGGGGCGGCGGTGCCGTCGCTGCTGCCGATTTGTGCGGCCGTGGAGCGTGTCTGGTCGCGGCGGGCAGGCGAGGTAGCCGTGACGGGCGCCGGGAAACGGCGCCCGCCACGCTATCACTGGTTGGCGTCAACCGTCACGTTGAGCACCGTCGGCAGCGACTGCGGCGCCATCATAGCGGTGCCGACGAGCTGGGCGATCGGTACCGGCTGGGCCGGCGCCGCCTTGATCGTCAGGTTCTGCGGCGCCTTCAGGAAGGTGGTGGCCGCGGCCGCCACCTTGCCCTCGAAGTCGGGGTTGCCGATCATCTGCAGCATCTGCGGCAGCGCCTGGGTGAGCTGCTCGACGAGGGCGTCGGGCGTGGTTCCGGCGTCCTTCGCCTGGGCGTCGAGGAGGCGGTTCACCACCGACTGGTTCTCGAAGGAGATCTCCAGCTCCTCGACCGTCAGGCCCTGCAGCAGCTGCATCTTCTGCTCGTCGTTGCCGTCGGCCTTCAGCTGCGCCATCACCTCCTCGGTGAGGCCGCCGAGGCTCGCATAGAGCGACAGCGAGCCCATCGCGTCGCCGGAGATGGTGATCTCCTCGACGGTCAGGGTTTCCTCGTCGGCGTCCCAGCCGCCGGCCAGCACCAGCGACAGCTTCAGGGTGTCGTAGCCGAGGCGGGTCAGCTGCGCCTTCGTGTCCTCGTCGGGCAGTTTCGCCACCTCGATGACGATGTTGTCGGCGGCAAACGACATCTCGCGCGGCGTGCCGTCGACGACGTCGCCCGTCTTCACCTCGACGGTCTCGATCGGGATCGCCGTGCCGTCATCGACGGTGATGACGACGCCGGTCGCGGTCATCTCGCCGAGCGTCGTGTCGAGATCCGGCGACACCGCGTCCTCGACCGAGCCGGCGACGCCGGCGCCGGTGATCTGCGCGATGGTGACGCCGGCGCTGCCGCCGTCCTCCTTGATGGCGATCGCCGTCGCCGCCACGGCGCCGGCCTCGATGCGGCCGTCGGCGACGGAGGCCTCGTCGAGCGTCAGCGAGCCGATCGTCAGCGTTGAGGTCTTGCCGTTGTCGCCCGGTGCCGTCGTCGCCTTCAGGTCGGTGATCGTCGCGGTGTCGGCGTCGCCGCTGACGCCGCCCCAGCTGATGTTGGTGGCGCCGCCAGACTCCATGCCGGCGATCACCGCGTCGGCGATGGCGTTGCCGGTGGGCTCGGCCGCAAAGGCGGGCGCGCCGGCGATGAGGAGGACGGCGAGGCTGGGTCCGGCGAGGCGAAGCGGAAGTCGGGGCATCGAAGGCTCCTTGGGGGGTCCGGTTCGGACCGGGGAGAGTGAGCACCGCATTGCGGCACCCGGAAGGACACGGTGGCGGCGGGCGGCACCGGTGTTGAAAGACGGACGCTGGGGCTCTGCGTCGGGAATCGAGACCACCGACCCTAGCGCGACAGCCGGGCGACGCTGTGACGGGCGTCACGCGCGGTGGTTAAGGGCCGAGGATGACAGCCGCAGCAACCGGGACACCGATGCAGCCGGCGCCGCGGCCGCCATCAATTCGTCCTCACTGTGGGCGAGGGACCACGACGGAGCAAGCGCGCGCCGTCGCCTTGACGCGCTCGTGACGGCGGGGACATGTGCGGCCCGAAACACACCCCACGGCCGAATTGCCGCGGGCGGCCAGACGAAGGAGTGGACGATGAGCGGACGCGGCTGCCTGGCGGTGGTGCTCGCGGCGGGCGAGGGCACGCGGATGCGCTCGGCGCGCCCGAAGGTCCTGCACGCGGTCGGCAACCGTCCGATGATCGCCCACGTCGTCGCCGCGGCCGAAGCGGCCGGAGCCGGACGCCTGGCCGTCGTCGTCGGCAACGGCGCCGAGGCCGTGACGGCGGCCGTCGGAGCGCTTGCCCCCTGGGCGGAAACGTTCGTGCAGAGCGAGCGGCGCGGCACCGCCCACGCCGTTCTTGCCGCCCGTGCGGCGCTGGAGAACCCGGCCGACGACGTCCTGGTCCTCTGCGGCGACGCACCACTCGTCCGGCCCGAGACCATCGCCGCCGCTCGTGATCGCCTCGCCGAGGGCGCCGATGTCGTCGTCGTCGGCTTCGAGGCGGCCGATCCCGCGGGCTATGGGCGACTGATCGTCGACGGCGGCCGGCTCGTCGCCATCCGGGAGGACCGCGAGGCCTCGCCGGCCGAGCGGATGGTGCGGCTGTGCAATTCCGGCATCCTCGCCTTCCGCGGCGACCACGTGCTGCCGCTCCTCGACGCCATCTCCGACGACAACGCCAAGCGCGAGTTCTACCTGACTGATGCGGTCGCCGGCGCCAACGCCCGCGGCCTGAAGGTCGAGGTGGTCGTCGCCGGCGAGGACGAGGTGCTCGGCGTCAACGACCGCGCCCAGCTCGCCCGTTGCGAGGCGGTCTTCCAGGCCCGCGCCCGCGCCGCGGCCCTCGTAGCCGGCGCCACCCTGATCGCCCCGGAGACGGTGTTCTTCTCCACCGACACCGTGCTCGGCCGCGACGTGCTGGTGGAGCCGAACGTCGTCTTTGGTCCGGGCGTCACGGTGGGCGAGGGGGCCGTCATCCACGCCTTCTCCCACCTCGAAGGGGCGACGGTGGCCGCCGGCGCCAGCATCGGGCCGTTCGCCCGTTTGCGGCCGGGCGCGGCGATCGGCGCGGGAGCCCGTGTCGGCAACTTCGTCGAGGTGAAGAACGCCACCGTCGAGGACGGCGCCAAGCTCAACCATCTCTCCTATATCGGCGACGCCCGCGTCGGCCGCGCCGCCAACGTTGGCGCCGGCACCATCACCTGCAACTACGATGGTGCGTCGAAGCACTTCACCGACATCGGCGCCGGCGCCTTCATCGGCTCGAACTCCGCGCTGGTGGCCCCGGTGACGATCGGCGCCGGCGCCTATGTCGGCTCCGGCAGCGTCATCACCGACGACGTCCCCGCCGACGCCCTCGCCATCGCCCGCGGCCGCCAGGTGGTCAAGGAAGGCCGCGCGGGTGAAATCAGGGCCCGTGCGAAGCAGCGGGGCGGGGAGTGAGCTACTAACCCGGATGCGAGACTAGCAGACGGTGGATTTCATTAAGCAGGCCGCGCATCTCGGATTTGGTTGCGCCCAGTCGAGTTCCGAAGGCGGCCTCTGAGATATGCACTCCGTTGCACACCTCATTCAGGGCGTTATTCAGCATGGAAATTTCGTCGTTGCTCAGTCTGATGACCGAACTTTCGGGCGTCGTATCGATCACTTCCATAGATGCGGCGTCCCGTCGTGGCCGTTCCTGGAGGGCGGCATCGCCAACGACACACTCTTCGCCGTTGCAGCCGAGACCAAGGAGATGGCTCGGTTGTGCGGCATTCACAAGTTGAATTTTCCTCTCTTCAGATCCTCCACCCTCACCGCAGCGCCTTCGCCGCCTCCAGGATTGGCGCCGGCGTCAGCGACGCGAATCCGCTGAAGGGGTGCTGGTAGGCGAGGACGACGAAGAACATGGTGGTGATCGCCGCGACGGTAATGGCGAGGGCCCGACGCCGCGCCGCGGGAACGGCGGCGTGGACCGTCGCCACGGCGACCATCAGGATCAGCGCCAGGCCGACGACCAGGAACCACTGCCAACCGCGCACGCTCTCCTGGGCGATCGACAGCCGAAGCTGACGCGCCGCCGAGAGGCTGTCGAGCGTCACGAGGAGCCGCTGCTGGACGAGCGGCGTGAAGCCGTCGGCAGGCAGGCCGCCGAGGACGAAATCGTAGACTTCCTTCAGCTCCCGCTCCGCCGCCTCGCTCGCCCGGCCGTCCACCATGTCCTTCCATTCCCGCGCCGCGGCCTCGGCGTACTCCGCGAGGAGGCGGTCCAGGTCCTGGGTGAGAGCGGGACCGAGCGGGGCCGAATAAATCTCCATCAGGCGAATGCTGCGCGCCTCGGCGTTGACCGCCTCCCGCGCCCGGTCGTCCGTTGCCCAGGTGGCGTTCGCCAGGAACGCCATCGACAGGGCGAACATCCCGCCGAAGACACCCTGCAGGTTCTCGCTCGGCTTGGAGTTGCCGTCCTTGCCGCGCAGCAATGGCAGATAGAAGGCGACGTGCAGCAGGACGGCGACGGTCGACACCGCCGCGAGGATCAGCAAGAAGTCGCCGGCCGGCGTGAACGTTTGCATCGCTACCGATCGTCTGGGCGAAAGGGCAGGGAGGGGCGGACAGCGGCACCGAACTGCTGCCGCTCGTCCACACACTATCAAGAGGCGCCCGTGCAAGGTGCAGCCAACCGGTCACAAACCGACACCGAGTTTGATTGGCGGCCGGCCGCCCGCTCCTCTACACCGACGGCGGAACGGAAACGGTACGAGGAACGCGTCCATGTGCGGCATCGTCGGCATCCTCGGCACGCGGCCGGTGGCGGAGCGCATCGTCGAGTCGCTGAAGCGGCTCGAATATCGCGGCTACGATTCGGCCGGCGTCGCAGTGCTGGAGCACGGCGATCTCACCCGCCGCCGCGCCGAGGGGAAGCTGAAGAACCTCGAGGCGGCCCTCGACCGCGCGCCGCTCACCGGCACCGCCGGCATCGGCCACACCCGCTGGGCGACCCACGGCGCCCCCACCGAGCGCAACGCCCACCCGCACGCCACCGACCGCGTCGCCGTCGTCCACAACGGCATCATCGAGAACTTCCGCGAGCTGAAGGACGAGCTCGTCGCCGGCGGCGCCCGCTTCGAGAGCGACACCGACACCGAGGTCGTCGCCCACCTCATCACCCGCGGTCTCGTCGAGGGACTTTCGCCACGGGCGGCGATGGGAAAAGCGCTGAAGCGGCTGCGCGGCGCCTTCGCGCTCGCCGCCATCGTCAAGGGCGAGGAAGATCTGCTGCTCGCTGCCCGCCGCGGCTCGCCGCTCGCCATCGGCCTCGGCACCGGCGAGGTCTATCTCGGCTCCGATGCCATCGCGCTCGCGCCGTTCACGAGCCGCGTCGTCTATCTCGACGACGGCGACTGGGCGGTGCTGACGCGCGAGAGCGTCGAGATCTTCGATGAGCACGACCGGCCGGTGGAGCGCCCGGTGGTGGTCGCCGCTGCCAGCGCCTTCCTCGTCGACAAGGGCAACTACCGCCACTTCATGGCGAAGGAGATCCACGAGCAGCCGGAGGTGGTCGGCCACACGCTCGCCCACTATCTCGACTTCGCCACCGAGACCGTCCGCCCGCTCGACGGGCTGTCGTTCGAGTTCGCCGACGTCAAGCGCATCACCATCACCGCCTGCGGCACCGCCTTCTATGCCGGCCTCGTCGGCAAGTACTGGTTCGAGCGCATCGCCGGCATCCCCGTCGAGATCGACGTCGCCTCTGAGTTCCGCTACCGCGAGGCGCCGATCCTGCCCGGCGACCTCGCTCTCGTCGTCTCGCAGTCCGGCGAGACCGCCGACACGCTGGCGAGCCTCAGATATTGCAAGGCCGGCGGCAGCCCGATCGCCGCCATCGTCAACGTGCCGACGTCCACCATCGCCCGCGAGGCCGGTGCCGTCTTCAAGACGCTGGCCGGCCCGGAGATCGGCGTCGCCTCGACGAAGGCGTTCACCTGCCAGCTCGCCGTGCTCGCTTCGCTGGCCATCGCCGCCGGCAAGGCGCGTGGCCGCGTCGATGCGGCGGAAGAAGCGCGTCTCGTGCGGGCGCTGTCGGAGGTGCCGCGGCTGATGGCGCAGGCCTTGCGGCTGGAGCCGCAAATCGAGGCGCTCGCCCGCCGCATCCACCGCGCCGCCGACGTCCTCTACATCGGCCGTGGCCTGAGCTACCCGATCGCGCTGGAAGGCGCCCTGAAGTTGAAGGAAATCAGCTACATCCACGCTGAAGGCAATGCGGCGGGCGAGCTCAAGCACGGCCCGATCGCCCTCGTCGACGAAAAGGTGCCGGTGGTGGTGATCGCCCCGTCCGACCGCCTGTTCGAGAAGACCGCCTCCAACATGCAGGAGGTCGCCGCCCGCGGCGGCCGCATCGTCCTCGTCACCGACGCGGAGGGTGTGCGCAACGCCGGCATCACGCCGGCCGAGACGCTGGTGCTGCCGGAGATGCCGGAGGAGGTGACGCCGCTCGTCTACGCGGTGCCGATCCAACTGATCGCCTACCACACGGCGGTCGTGAACGGCACCGACGTCGACCAGCCGCGCAACCTCGCCAAATCCGTCACGGTCGAGTAGCCGTCACCGAGGAAGAGCGGCCTCGTCCGAAGGTTCGCCTTGCCATTTGCGTGGCCGGGCGATTGCATGGCGGTCGGGGTCGTGGCCGAGCCGACGGGACAGCGATGACGCGCCTGCGCAACTATTTCCTCACCGGCATCATCGTCGCCGGCCCCATCGGCATCACGTTCTATCTGACGTGGTCGTTCATCCACTGGGTGGACACCATCGTGAAGCCGCTGATCCCGGCGGGCTACAATCCGGACGCCTATCTGGAGTTCTCGGTTCCCGGCGTCGGGCTCCTGTTCGCGCTCGCGGCGCTGACGCTGCTCGGCTTCCTCACGGCAAACTTCGTCGGCCGCTCGCTGCTCCGCGTCGGCGAGCACGCCCTCGACCGGATGCCGCTCGTCCGCAACCTCTACCGGGGCCTGCAGCAGATCTTCCAGACGGTGCTGACGCGCTCGGACAACTCCTTCAAGAAGGCCGGCCTGATCGAGTATCCCCGCCTCGGCCTGTGGTCGATCGTGTTCATCTCGTCCACGGCCCGCGGCGAGATCGCCGACAAGCTGCCGCACGACGATGACGTCGTCTCCGTCTTCCTGCCGACGACCCCGAACCCGACCTCGGGCTTCCTGCTCTATGTGCGGCGCGCCGACATCGTCGAGCTCGACATGACCGTCGAGGAGGCGGCGAAGCTCGTCATCTCCGCCGGCCTCGTCATGCCCGGCGACAAGCCCGGCGGCGTGCAGCCGGTTTCGCCCGTCCCCGTGCCGGCGCTCGCCACCGCGGCCGAGTAGCTCAGCCAGACCGCAGCAGCCTCACCGCCGCGTCCCGCCGGAACAGGTGCAGCAGCACGCGCAGAGCCTGCCCGCGTGGGCCCGCGAGCTCCGGATCGGTCGCGAGAATCAGCCGCGCGTCGTCCCGCGCCGCCTCGATGAGCTCGCCGTGCAGCGCCAGATCGGCGATGCGGAAGCCCGGGCTGCCGCTCTGGCGGGTGCCGAGCAGTTCGCCCTCGCCGCGCAGCTTGAGATCCTCCTCGGCGATGCGGAAGCCGTCGTCGCTGTCGCGCAGCACCGCGAGCCGTGCCTTCGCCGTCTCGCCAAGCGGCCCGCGATAGAGCAGCAGGCACACCGACGCCCGGTCGCTGCGGCCGACGCGGCCGCGCAACTGGTGCAGCTGCGCAAGCCCGAAGCGCTCGGCATGCTCAATGACGATGATCGTCGCGTCCGGCACGTCGACGCCCACCTCGATGACGGTGGTGGCGACGAGGATTCGCGTCTCGCCGGAGCGGAACGCCGCCATCGCCGCGTCCTTCTCCGCCGTCGACATCCGCCCGTGCACCAGCCCGACCATGTCCCCGAAGCGCGCTTTCAGGGCCGTGAAGCGCTCCTCGGCGGCCGACAGGTCGACGAGCTCGCTCTCCTCCACCAGCGGGCAGACCCAGTAGGCCTTCTGGCCCTCGGCGGTCGCCACCGCAAGGCGCTCGACCAGCTCCTCCATCCGCTCGAACGGCACCGTGCGGGTGTCGATCGGGCGGCGGCCGGCGGGCTTTTCCGTCAGCCGCGACACGTCCATGTCGCCGAACAGCGACAGCACAAGCGTCCGCGGGATCGGCGTCGCCGTCATCACCAGCACGTCGACGCCGGCGCCCTTCGAGGTCAGCGCGAGGCGCTGGTGGACGCCGAAGCGGTGCTGCTCGTCGACGACGGCGAGCGCCAGGTCGGCGAACGCCACCCCGGTCTGGAACAGTGCATGCGTGCCGATGGCGACGTCGATCGTTCCGTCGGCGAGCCCTGCGAGCGCCGTCTGGCGGTCGCGGCCGCGGTCCTTGCCGGTCAAGAGCGCCACCCGTAGCCCGGCGGCGTCGGCGAGCGGCGCGATCGAGGCGAAGTGCTGGCGGGCGAGCAGCTCCGTCGGCGCCATCAGGGCGGACTGTCCGCCGGCCTCGGCGGTCATCGCTGCCGCGAACAGCGCCACCATCGTCTTGCCGGAGCCGACGTCGCCCTGCAGCAGCCGCAGCATCCGGTGCGGCGCCGACAGGTCGGCGGCCACCTCGGCGATGGCGGTCTCCTGCGAGCCGGTGAGGGCGAAGGGCAGGGCGGTCCGCAGCTTCTCCGTGATCCGCCCGTTCGGCGGCCGCGCTCGGCCGACCGCCTTGCGCTGGCGGGCGCGTACCAGCGCGAGCGCCACTTGGCTCGCGAGCAGCTCGTCATAGGCGAGGCGCGACCGCCCCGGCCCGTCGAGGCCCGCCGACCTCAGCTCGTGGACGTCGGCCAGCGCCTCGCGGAAGCCCGGCCACTCCCGTCGCGCCAGCCACGCCGCGTCCTGCCACTCCGGCAGCACGGGAACAGCGGCGAGCGCAGCCGCCACCGCCCGTGCGATCGACTTCTGCCCGATGCCCTCGGTGAGCGGATAGACCGGCTCGACCAGCGGAAGGCTGGCGAGGTCGTCCTCGGCGACGACATAGTCGGGGTGGGCGATCTGGGCGCGCGCATTGAACCATTCGCCGAGGCCCGAGACGTGCCGGACGGCACCGACCGGCAGCTGCTTCTCGAGCCAGTCGGCGCGCGGGTGGAAATAGATCAGCGCCACCTCGCCGGTCTCGTCGTGGCCGAACACCTTGTAGGGCGCCCGCGAGCCTGGCCGCGGCGGCTCGTGGCGGTCGATGCGCAGCGTCAGCGTCACCACCGCCCCGTGCGGCATGCGGGCGACGCCGGGCCGGAGCCTGCGGTCGACGATGCCGGTCGGCAGGTGGAACAACAGGTCGGCGATCAGCGGCTCGCCGCCATCGGGCGGATCAAGCAGCCGCTCGAACGCCTTGCCGAGCTTCGGCCCGACGCCCTTCAGCGACGAGACGGGCCGGAACAGCGGGTTGAGAATCTCCGGGCGCATGGGCGCGACGTTACGGGATCGGCGCGCCGCGCGCAGTTGTTGTGGATGATAGCAAGTGATAGCATTCCGACATGCCACAGCTCCTCGTCCGCGATGTCCCCGCCGAGATCGTCGACGCGCTGAAGCGCCGCGCCGCCAAGGCCGGCCTCAGCGCCGAGGCGGAGCACCGCCGCATCCTCGAGGCGGCGCTGCGTTCTTCGAAGGAAGAGTTTCTTGCGAGGGCAGCACGCCAGCGCGCCGAGACCGAGGGGCGCATTACCGTCGATACGACGGAGATCATCCGCGAGTTCCGGGATTCCCGTTGAAGCTCGTGATCGACGCCTCCGTCGCGGTGAAGTGGGTCGTCGCAGAACCGGATTCCGCTATTGCCGCGGCTCTGATTGAACACGATATCGTCGCGCCGTCGATCTGGATCGTAGAATGCGCAAATGCACTGTGGTCGATCTTTCGGCGGGGAGAGCTGTCGGCGAGCGAAGTCGAGGATCGACTCGACAACCTACTCTCAGCGCCGGTTGTGTCTCTTGATTCGGGCGGCTTTATCCGGTCCGCAATGGAGCTCAGCCTCGAGCTGAGACACCCCGTCTATGACTGCGTGTACCTGGCGGTTGCCAAACATGAAGGCATACCTTTGATCACCGCTGACCGCCGCCTCCAAAGGGCGGTGTCTAGCAGTCCGCGCGTTTCTGCCATTGTGAGATCGCTCGATGCCGCGGGTCTCTGAGCCGCTTTCCCCCTGACTTTTCGCGCGGACGGCGCTAGAACGCAGCGCGAACGTCGCGAGATCCTCCCCATGACCGGTACCATCCTCACGAGCGCCGAGCTCGACCCGCGCCGACGGCGCGTCCTCTTCCGCGCCTGGCACCGTGGCACGCGCGAGATGGACCTGCTCCTCGGCGCCTTCGCCGATGCCAACCTCGTCACCATGTCGGAGGCGGATCTCGACGCCTTCGAGGCCCTGATGGAGACGCCGGACGACCAGCTCTACGGCATCGTTTCCGGCCGCCTTCCCGCCGAGACGGCCGGGCCGGTGGAGATGATGGAGCGGGTGATGGCGTTCCACCGCGCCGGCCTCGGCCTCGCGGCGGTCACGAGATGAGCCGCTTCGAGCCGGCGAAGCTCGTCGCCACGGCCGGCGAGACCGTCCTCGCCTCGGTCCCGGACGGCCTCGACGGCCTCGTCGTCGGCGACCTCGCGCGCGCCGCCGCTGTCGCTGCCGGCAGCGGCACCGTGCTCGCCGTCATCGCCCGCGACGGCCAGCGCCTCGCCTGGCTGGAGCAGGCCCTCGGCTTCTTTGCCCCCGGTGTCGAGACGCTGGCGCTGCCCGCCTGGGACTGCATGCCCTACGACCGCGTCTCGCCGAGCGCTGTCGTGGCAGCGCGCCGGATGGCGTCGCTGTCGGCACTCGCCCGGCCCGCGAAGAAGCCGCGCGTCCTGCTGACGACCGTCAATGCCGTCGCCCAGCGCGTCCCGACGGTCGACGTTCTCGCCGCCGGCGTCTTCGCTGCGGCGGTCGGCAACCGCGTCGAGCTCGGCACGCTGGTGCGCTGGCTCGAGGACAACGGCTTCCTCCGCACCGCCACCGTTCGCGATGCGGGTGAGTACGCGGTCCGCGGCGGCATCGTCGACCTGTTCGCGCCCGGCGCCGAGGCGCCGGTGCGGCTCGACTTCTTCGGCGACACGCTGGATTCGATCCGCGCCTTCGACGCCGAGACCCAGCGCACCACCGGCCAGCTGACCCGCATCGAGCTCGTGCCGATGAGCGAGGTGGTGCTGTCGCCGGATACGATCCGCCGCTTCCGCCAGGGCTACATGGCGGCCTTCGGCGCGCCCGACCGCAACGACGCGCTCTTCCAGTCCGTCAGCGACGGCCGGCGCTTTCCCGGCCTCGAACACTGGCTGCCGCTCTTCCACGAGCGCCTCGGCACCGTCTTCGACCTGATCGGCGACGCGCCCGTCGTCGTCGACTATCTCGCCGACGACGCCTTCGCCGAGCGCATCAAGACCGCGCGTGACCACTACGACTCCCGCCGCATGACGCTTGAGACGGCGAGGGCGGAGGTGCCCTACCGGCCGATCGAGCCGGGTGCGCTCTATCTCGATGCCGACGCCTGGGGCGCGGCGCTCGCCGGCCGGGCGCTGTTCCGGCTGTCGCCGTTCGCCCTGCCGCCGACCTCGACGAAGCGCATCGTCGACCTCGGTGGCCGCGTCGGCCACAGCTTCGCCGCCGAGCGCTCCGCCGGCGACAACGTCTTCGACGCCGCCGTCAAGCACATCGTCTCGTTGCGCCAGGCGAAGAAGCGCGTCGTGCTCGCCGCCTGGAGCGCCGGCTCGCGCGACCGGCTCGGCCAGGTCCTCGCCGACCACGGCCTCGGCGGCATGCAGAAGATCGACGGCTGGGGCGAGGTGCCGGCGACGCCGCGCTCCACCATCACGCTCGCGGTCCTCGGCTTCGAGCACGGCTTCGAGACCGACGAGCTCGCCTTCATCGGCGAGCAGGACATCCTCGGCGACCGCCTGGTGCGGCCCCGCCGCCGCCGCGCCAGTGGCGCCGACGTGCTGTCGGAGGCGACCAGCCTCGCCGAAGGCGATCTCGTCGTCCACGTCGACCACGGCATCGGCCGCTTCGTCGGGCTGAAGACCCTGCAGGCCGCCGGCGCCCCGCACGACTGCCTCGAGCTCGTCTATGCCGGCGGCGACAAGCTGTTCCTGCCGGTCGAGAACATCGAGCTCCTGACGCGCTACGGCTCTGAAGAGACCGAGGCGACCCTCGACAAGCTCGGGGGCGGTGCCTGGCAGGCGCGCAAGGCGCGCGTCAAGAAGCGCATCCGCGAGATCGCCGACGGCCTCATCAAGACCGCTGCCGCCCGACTCCTGAAGGTCGCCCCGGCGCTGACGCCGCCGGACGGCCTCACCGGCGAGTTCGCCGCCCGCTTCCAGTACGACGAGACCGACGACCAGCTCGCTGCCATCGAGGCCGTGACCGAGGACCTCGCCGCCGGCCGCCCGATGGACCGGCTCGTCTGCGGCGACGTCGGCTTCGGCAAGACGGAGGTGGCGCTGCGTGCCGCCTTCGTCGCCGCCATGTCCGGTCGCCAGGTCGCCGTGCTGGTGCCGACGACGCTGCTCGCCCGCCAGCACTACAAGTCCTTCGCCAACCGCTTCCAGGGCCTGCCGGTGAAGGTCGCGCAGCTGTCGCGCCTCGTCAGCGCCAAGGACCAGGCGGAGGTGCGCGCGGGGATCGAGAGCGGCGACATCGACATCGCCGTCGGCACCCACGCGCTCATCGCCAAGGGCGTCAAGTTCCGCGACCTCGGCCTCCTCATCGTCGACGAGGAGCAGCACTTCGGCGTCAAGCACAAGGAGCGGCTGAAGGAGATCAAGGCCGACGTCCACGTGCTGACGCTCACTGCCACGCCGATCCCGCGCACGCTGCAACTGGCGCTGACCGGCGTCCGCGAGCTGTCGCTGATCGCCACGCCGCCGGTCGACCGGCTGGCGGTGCGCACCTTCATCACGCCGTTCGACCCGCTCGTCGTCCGCGAGGCGCTGCTGCGGGAGCGCTTCCGCGGTGGCCAGGCCTTCTATGTCTGCCCGCGCGTCTCCGACCTCGCCGAGCGCAAGGAGTTCCTCGACCAGGCGGTGCCGGAGCTGAAGGTCGCCGTCGCCCACGGCCAGATGGCGGCGACCGAGCTCGAGGACGTGATGAACGCCTTCTACGAGGGCCAGTACGACGTGCTGCTGTCGACCTCGATCGTCGAATCCGGCCTCGACGTGCCGACCGCCAACACGCTGATCGTCCACCGTGCGGACATGTTCGGCCTTGCCCAGCTCTACCAGTTGCGCGGCCGCGTCGGCCGCTCGAAGACGCGGGCCTATGCGCTGTTCACCGTGCCGGCCGACCGCAAGCTCACCGCCACCGCGGAACGTCGCCTCAAGGTGCTGCAGTCGCTCGATACGCTCGGGGCCGGCTTCCAGCTCGCCAGCCACGATCTCGACATCCGCGGCTCCGGCAACCTCCTCGGCGAGGAACAGTCCGGCCACGTCAAGGAGGTCGGCTACGAGCTCTACCAGTCGATGCTGGAGGAGGCGGTCGCGACCCTCAAGGCGGGTGGCGAGGATGCCATCGACGAGCCGTGGTCGCCGCAGATCTCGGTCGGCACACCGGTCATGATTCCCGAGACTTACGTCCCGGACCTGCAGCTGCGCCTCAACCTCTACCGCCGCCTCGCCGACCTCGTCGAGACGAGCGACATCGACGGCTTCGCCGCCGAGATGGTCGACCGTTTCGGCCCGCTTCCGGACGAGGTCGAGCACCTCCTGAAGATCGTCTTCATCAAGGGGCTGTGCCGCAAGGCGAACGTCGAGAAGATCGATGCCGGCCCGAAGGGCGTCGTCATCACCTTCCGCGACGGCGTCTTCGCCAACTCCGTCGGCCTCGTGCGCTACATCGCCGAGCAGGGCTCGCTCGCCAAGATCCGGCCGGATCAGAAAGTGGTGCTGTCGCGCGACTGGACCACCGCCGACGACCGCCTGAAGGGCACCGCCTCGATCATGATCCGGCTGGCGCGCCTCGCCGACGAGACGGGTAAAGAGCCGCAGACGCTGGCGCGCCCGCCCCAGTCGTCGGATGCGAAGGCGGCCGCTCCGAAGGCCCCCCCGCCGAAGGGACCACCGCCCAAAGGCCCGCCCCCGAAAGCGCCGCCTCCGAAAGGATCATCGCTCAAGAATCGGCGCTTCGGCCTCACTCGCGCTCGGTGAGACCTTCCCGCTCGTCGCGGGCCTGACGCAGCGCGGCGATGATCGCCTCCGGCTCCTGCGCCCCCATCACGGCATAGCGGCCGTCGATGATGAAGCAGGGCACGCCGGTCACGCCCATCCGCTGGACGGTGGCGATCTCCTCGCGCACCTCGTCGCGGTCGGCATCGCTCTCGAGCAGCCGGCGCACGAGATCGCCCGGCAGGCCGGCCGCGACCGCAGCCTCGACCAGCACGTCGATGTCGCCGAGGTCGGCGGCGTCCTCGAAGAACAGGCTGAACAGCTTCTCCACCACCTCCTCGCCGGCGCCCTCTATCGAGGCCCAGCGAATCAGCCGGTGGGCGTCGAGGGTGTTCGGCGTGCGGGCGATGCGTTCGAAGGCGAAGCGGATGCCGACGCCGTCGCCGAGCTCCTTCAGGCGCTCGTGGATGGCGGCGACGCGGCTGAGGTCGCCGAACTTTTCCCGGAAATAGTCCTCGCGGTCGACGCCACCCTCGGGGATCGTCGGATCGAGCTGGAACGGCCGCCAGCGCACCTCCACCTCGATGTCTTCCGCCTGCTCCAGCGCGAGCTCCAGCCGGCGCTTGCCGACATAGCACCACGGGCAGACGACGTCGGAGACGACGTCCACGGTCATCGGGTCGGCGGGCGTCCTCATCGTCGGTCTCCGGCTGTCGCTGTGATCTCCCCCATGTGCGCGCTCGCGGTCGCGCCCGCAACCGCGGCATTGGTGCCACGCCACCGGGAAGATGCGCGCAGCGGCGCCGGAAACGGTGGAAAAGCGGGGTGGGGAGCGGTAAGGATGCCGCAACAATGGGTCGGATCGGCCCGCCATGCTGTCGCCGCGTTCGGTCGCCATGCGTGCACCGAAGCGGGCGCGCACACTCGGGGACCGCCCTCGCGCCACCGTGGCGGGGGCGACCGCAAGACAGGGACGGACGGGATTTCCATGACGGTTGAGTTTTTGCAGATGCGCGGGACGGCCAGGATCCTGTCGGCGATCGGCGGCGCGGCGATGCTCGTCGCCGGTGCGCTCGCCCCGGCCCAGGCGCAGGACGCGGCACCCGCCACCTCCACCGACGCGCTGCTGCAGGCTGATCTCGAGTGGATCAAGCTCTGCAACCAGGATCCGCAGGCGAACAAGCAGGTCTGCCTGATCAACCAGGAACTTCGCACCGACGAGGGCCAGTTCCTCGCCTCGGTGGCGATCCGCGAAATCGAGGGCGAGTCGCGCAAGGTGCTGCTGATCGCGGTGCCGCCGGCGATGCTGATCCAGCCGGGCCTGCGGGTGCAGGTCGACGGCGGCAAGCAGGAGCAGGCGCGCTACTCGATCTGCTTCCCGAACGCCTGCTACGCCGAGATGGTCGTCACCGACGCCATCATCGCCCAGTTCAAGAAGGGCAACCAGCTTGTCCTGACGACGCTGAACCAGCAGGCGAAGCCGGTGAACTTCCCGATTTCGCTCTCCGGCTTCACCAAGATCTATGACGGCCCGCCGATCGACGCGGACGCGCTGCAGGCCCGCCAGGACAAGCTGGAGAGCGAGTTGCAGGCCCGCGCCGAGGAGGCGCGCAGCCGCCTCATCGAGGAGCAGCGCAAGGCGACGCAGAGCACCACCGCTCCGCAGTGACGCGCACGCGCTGACGGTCTTCCGGCCGCTCGGTCGGACCGGAATCGAGAAGGGCCGCCCTACCGGGCGGCCCTTTTGCATTCTGCCGTTCTTGCGATCGTGTCGTCCGTGCGCCGGCGGCAGCCGGCCGTCGCTCACGCCCCGAAGCGCGGCTCCGGCAGGCCCTTGATGCCGAGGCCGGTGATGGCGAACAGGCTGCCGCGCAGGACGCCGTCGCCCGGGAAGCGCGGCAGCGGCGGCTTCGCCATCGACGTCACATAGAGGATGTCGAGGTTCGGCCCGCCGAACATCGCGCTCGTCACCTTCTTCACCGGCATCTCGATGATGCGGTCGACGCTGCCGTCCGGGGCGTAGCGCACCATCTTGCCGTCATAGACCTGGGCGTTCCACAGGAAGCCCTCGGCATCGACCGTCGAGCCGTCCGCCGCGCCGCCGCGCGAGGTGTCGACCTTGGCGAAGGTGCGCCGGTTGGAGACGCCGCCGGTGTCGAGGTCGTAGTCGTAGGCCCAGATCTCGCCGCTCCACGAATCGGCGAAGTAGAAGGTCCTGCCGTCCGGGCTCCAGCACGGCCCGTTCGAGACGATGATGCCGTCGTCGAGCTTCGTCACCGTGAAGTCCGGGTCGAGCCGGTAGAGGGCGCCGTTCGGCCCGGATTCCATCGTGTCCATCGAGCCGGAGACGAAGCGGCCGCGCTTGTCGACCTTGCCGTCGTTGATGCGGTTCGCCGGCTTGTCGGGCTCCGGATCGTGGATCAGCGTCACGTCGCCGGTCTTGAAGTCGAGCAGGTGGAAGCCGGTGGCGAGCGAGCAGACGCAGCCCGAGCCGTCCTTGCGGATGGCGATCGAGCCGATCTTCGCCGGCACGTCCCAGGCGCGGATCTCGCGCCCGTCGGCCGTCGCCCGGAAGACGCGGCCGTCGAATGAGTCGATCCAGTAGAGGCGCTGCTGCTCGACGTCCCAGAGCGGCCCTTCGCCGAGTGTGGTCTTCACGTCGACGACGATGTCGATCTTCATGGGGTTTCTCCTCCCGAAATCTCTTGTCAGCCGGCGAAGCGCGGCTCCGGCAGCCCGCGCACGCCGAGGCCGTGCACGGCGAACAGGCAGCCAGCCTCGCGCTCGCGGTGGTACTCGTTGCCCATCGGCCGGGCCATCGAGGTGACATAGGTGATGTCGAGGTCGGGCCCGCCGAAGATCAGGCTCGTCGTCGACTGCACCGGCAAGCCGACGATGCGGTCGACGACGCCGAGCGGGTCGAAGCGGATCAGGCGCCCGGAATAGACCTCGCAGCTCCAGACGTAGCCTTCCTCGTCGACCGTCGCCCCGTCCGGCAGCCCGCGCAGCGTCTCGAAGCTCGTGAACACCCGCCGCGACCGCACCGCGCCCGTCTCCGGCTCGTAGTCGTAGGCGTAGATCACCCGCTTCGTCGTGTCGGCGAAGTAGAGCGTTCGCCCGTCGGGGCTCCAGCACGGTCCGTTCGAGCAGATGATGCCGGTGTCGAGGGTGGTGAGCGAAAGGTCCGGGTCGAGCCGGAACAGCTTGCCGACCGGATCGCGCTCCTCGAAGTCCATCGAGCCGGCGACGAAACGGCCCTGCCGGTCGACCTTGCCGTCGTTGAGGCGCGGCCGAAGCTCGCCCGGCTGCGTCTCGTTGATGCGCGTGACCGCGCCGCTCTCGAAGTCGAGGAAGTGGAAGCCCGAGCGCAGCGACACCACCGCGCCGCCGCCGGCCCGGAGCGCCATCGAGCCGACCGGCTCCGGCAGCCGCCACGTCCGCTTGTCGCCGCCGTTCGGATCGCAGCGGTGCACCGCCGGACCGTAGGAATCGATCCAGTACAGGCGCTCTTCGGCGACGTCCCAGAGCGGGCCCTCGCCGAGGCTGTCCTTGTCGGCGCAGAAGACCTCGATGCGCAGCACGGGCATTCCCTCCGGTCAGAACGCGACGTTGTCGCCGCCCTTCAGCGACAGGATCTCGCGCGCCTCGTCGGGGGTGGCGACGCGCTTACCGAGGCCCTCGATGATCTTCCGCGCCAGCATCACCTGCTCGGCGTTGGAGGTCGCGAGCTTGCCCTTGCCGGCCCACAGGCTGTCCTCGAGGCCGACGCGGATGTTGCCGCCGAGCGCCGCCGCCTGCGCCGCGATCCGGAGCTGCGCCGAGCCGGCGCCGAGCACCGACCAGCGATAGTCGCCGCCGAACAGCCGGTCGGCCGTCCGCTTCATGTGGGCGACGTCCTCCGGGTGCGGGCCGATGCCGCCCAAAAGCCCGAACACCGACTGCACGAAGAACGGCGCCTTCACGAGGCCGCGGTCGGCGAAGTGCGCGAGGTTGTAGAGGTGGGCGATGTCGTAGCACTCGAACTCGAAGCGCGTCCCGTTGCCGTAGCAGGTCTCGAGGATGTACTCGATGTCCTTGAACGAGTTGCGGAAGACGAGATCCTTCGTCGCCTCGAGATGCGGCTTCTCCCAGTCGAACTTGAACGTCTCGTACTTCGGCACGAGGTGGTAGAGGCCGAAGTTGATCGAGCCCATGTTGAGTGAGGCGACCTCCGGCTTGAAGGTCGCCGCCGGCAGCACGCGCTCCTCGACGCGCATGTAGGGGCTGCCGCCGGTGGTGATGTTGATGGCCGCGTTCGTCTGCTGCTTGATGCGCGGCAGGAAGCGGGCGAACGCCTCGGGCGTCTGGTCCGGCTTGCCGGTCACCTCGTCACGGGCGTGCAGATGCAGGATCGCCGCGCCGGCCTCCGCTGCGGCGATCGCCTCGCGGGCGATTTCGTCGGCGGTGATCGGCAGGTAGGGCGACATCGTCGGCGTGTGGATCGCCCCGGTGATCGCGCAGGTGATGACGACGGCGTCGCCGCCGCCCGCCTTGGTCTCGGTCGTCCTGCCGGGTCCGGTCTTCTCGTTGGTCATGGTCGTTCCTTCCACGCAGCCTTTGGCCGCGTCACTCTCCGATGTCGCGGGCGGCGCGGCGCTTGTGGGCGGCGAGCGCCATCAGCCGGCGGTCGCGCCACTTCTGGCGGTCGACGAGCTTGTCGGCCGGCACCGCCGCGCGGCGCTCTTTCTCGATGCCTTCGAGCACCGGCCCGGCCCAGTCGACCCGCCGGGTGAAGGCCGGGTGCAGCTTCTCGTAGATGCCCTGGTAGCGCTCCACGTAGTCGCGCACGCCGCCCGGCGCGTTGAGGTCGATCGTCTCGAACGGCCCCATGAACGACCAGCGCAGCGCCAGCCCCTCGCGGATGCCGACGTCGACGTCCTCGACCGTCGCATAGCCGTCGGCGACGAGGCGGAAGGCCTCCTCGAGCAGCGCGCCCTGCATGCGGTTCATCACGAAGCCGTCGAGCTCGCGCTTCATCACGATCGGCGCCTGGCCGGCCGCCACGAGGAACGCGCGGGCGCGCTCCACCGTCTCGGGCGCCGTCCACGGCGCCGGCACCACTTCGGCGGCGGGGATCAGGTAGGGCGGGTTGATCGGGTGGACGACGAGGCAGCGGTGCCGGCCGGGGAGGGCCTCCGTGAAGGCCGAGGGCAGGATCGCCGAGGTCGAGCTCGCCAGCACCGCGTCCGCCGGCGCCAGTGCGTCGAGCCTTGCGAACAGCGGGATCTTCACGTCGAGCCGTTCCGGCGCGTTCTCCTGGACGTAGGAGACGCCCGCGAGCGCGGCCTCCAGCGTCGCGGCCGGCGTGATACGGGCCAGCACCGTCTCCGGCGTCGCCCCGTTCAGGAGGTCGTTCTCGGCGAGCGTCGGCAGCACCTCGGCGATGTAGGCGATCGCCGCCGCCGGCGCCGCCGCCGCCTCGTCCCACAGCCGCACGGCGTGGCCGGCACGGGCGAACGAGATCGCCCACGCCCGCCCGATGAACCCCGTTCCGATGATCGCGACGTTCGCCATTACAGGGTCTCGACGTTGCCGTCGACGCCGAGCGACTGGCCGGAGATGCTGTTGCCGAGATCGGAGAGCAGGAACGCCACCATCGCCGCCACGTCGTGCGGGCTGACCATCCGACGGAGCGACACCTTCTCGAGGTAGCGCTCCTCCATCTCCTCGTAGGAGAGGCCGAGCTGGGCGGCGCGGTCGCGGATGACGTTGGTGATGCGCGGGCCCTCGACGATGCCCGGCAGGATGGCGTTGACGCGGATGTTGGAGGGCCCGAGCTCCTTCGCCAGGCTCTGGGTGAAGCCGATGACGCCGAACTTCGCCGCAGAGTAGGGGGAGCGGTAGGCGTAGCCGTGCCGCCCGGCCGCCGACGACATGTTGACGATAGAGCCGCCGCCGGCTGCCTTCAGCATCGGCACGGCGCGGCGCGCGCACAGGAACTGGCCGGTGAGGCCGATGTCGATGCAGCGCCGCCAGGCGGCCGGATCGATCTCCTCGACGCCCCCCGTCGGCCCGGCAATGCCGGCGTTGTTGATCAGGGCATCGAGCCCGCCGAAGGCGCTGGAGGCCGCCGCGAACAGCCGGTCGACGTCGGCCTCCGACGAGACGTCCGCCACCTCGGCGGGAGAATCCGGGTGCGTCTTGCGGAAGGCGAACAAGGCTGCCTCGTCGACGTCGCAGACGATGACGCGGGCGCCGTGGCGAAGGAGCC
>CAZDCR010000007.1:31395-34963 GCA_964503995.1 uncultured Segnochrobactrum sp. | reverse complement strand
CTCAGGATCTACCGGGCGCTGGTGCGGGCCGGCGATGCCGGCCTTGCGGTCGGCCGGCTGCAGGGCGAGGTCGGCATCGCCGCCTCGACGCTGTCGCACCACCTGCACAAGCTTGTCCTCGTCGGGCTGGTGACGCAGGAGCGCCGGGCGACGACGCTGATCTGCCGGGCAGACTATCCGATGCTGTCGGCCGTCATCGCCGCCCTCGTCGACGAGTGCTGCGCCGGCCTGCCGGACGGCGAGCGCGACGACCGCCGCGCGGCGTTATGGAGGGGCTGCCGGTGAGCGCGCACGGCTTCCCCGGCGCACGCAGCGACCTCGCGATGGTCGCCCACCCCCTTCCCCACCGTGATCCCGGAGGCTGCCGATGGGCTTGAGAAGCGTCGCCGATCTCGACGTGTTCCCCGCGCTCGACCGACGCGTGCTGGAGGCTCGCCCCGCCGCCGGGCTGGCCGACCCGGTCGGTCACCCGCCGCGTATCCTGCTGCTCTACGGCTCGCTGCGCGATCGCTCCTATTCGCGCCTCGTCGTCGAAGAGTGTGCCCGGCTGCTGACCCTGTTCGGCGCCGAGGCGCGCATCTTCGACCCCTCGGAGCTGCCGCTTCCGGACCAGGTGAAGGGCGACGACCACCCGGCCGTGCGCGAGCTCCGCGCCCTGTCGATGTGGTCGGAGGGGCACGTCTGGTGCAGCCCGGAGCGGCACGGCGCCATCTCGGCGGTGATGAAGGCGCAGATCGACCACCTGCCGCTGAACAGCGGCGGCATGCGGCCGACGCAGGGGCGGACGCTGGCGGTGATGCAGGTGTCGGGCGGCTCGCAGTCGTTCAATGCCGTCAACACGCTCCGGCTCCTCGGACGGTGGATGCGGATGGTGACGATCCCCAACCAGTCCTCGGTCGCCAAGGCCTTCCAGGAGTTCGACGAGAGCGGGCGGATGAAGCCGTCGAGCTATTACGACCGCATCGTCGACGTGGTGGAGGAGCTCGTCCGCTTCACCGTGCTGCTCCGGCCGCACACAGCGCTCCTCACCGAGCGCTATTCGGAGCGACGGGAGGCGCTGGCGAAGGCGGACGCGGCAGCGGCCGTTGACCTGTCGGCGATCGCCACGGCACACCAGCGCCTCGGCGCGTCCTGACGGCGGCGGCTGGCGTCGCGGCGGCAGCTGGGCTACGCAGCAAGGGTCGTCAGAAGCCGATCCGACCGTCCCGACCTGCCGGAGCCCGCCGATGCCCCCTCGCCCGCCGGTCTACCTCTCCGCCCCGATCGCCGCCCTGGTGGAAGGCATTCTCCGCGAGGACACGACGATCGGCACGGTCCGGGCGCACGGCGACCACGGCATCGGCACCTTCAACGACCTCGACGGCGAGATGGTGCTGATCGACAACATCGTCTACCGGCTGAGGCCCGAGGGCGGCGCCGACGTCATCGGCGACGAGGTGCAGACGCCGTTCGCCTGCTCGACCTTCTTCCACGGCGACACCGAGGAGCGGCTGGCCGACCCGATCGCCGGGGACGACTTCGAGCATCATCTGGCGGGCATGCTGCCGTCGAAGAACCTCGTCTACGCAGTCCGGATCGACGGGCACTTCGACCACGTGCGGGCCCGTTCGGTGCCGAAGCAGGCGAACTACCGGCCGCTCGTCGAGGTGGCGAAGATCCAGACGGTCTTCGAGTTTTCCGACATCGAGGGCTCGATGGTCGGGTTCTGGACGCCGTCCTTCCTGCAGTCGGTGCACGTGCCGGGCTTCCACCTGCACTTCATCTCGGCCGACCGGACGCGCGGCGGCCACGTGCTCGGCATCGCCAGCCGCGACGTCACGGTGCGGCTGCAGCACGCGCCGAAGGTGGAACTCGGCCTGCCGCTGACGCTCGACTTCCTGACGATGGAGCAGACGCGCGACGTCGACGCCGACGTGGCGAGCGCGGAGCGCTGAGGCGCACGACGGCGCCGGGCGCGCAGGATCGTCGCAATTCGTCATCCCGATGTCGCCATAAGACACGCGGCGGGGTCGCCGCGGCCTCACCCTCGGGGCACACCGACGCCCTGGGGAGGGATCGCCATGTCCGCCGCCGCCACCGCTTTCGCCGCCACCTCCGAGCCGCCCGTGACGGTCGAGACCGTCGCCGACTGGCGGCCCTTCGTCACGAGCCACCAGATCGCGGCGGCGCGCCGGCAGGGCGACGACGTCGTGGTTGTCTGGAGCGACGGGCGGCAGAGCCCCTACGACGCCCTCTGGCTGCGCGACAACTGCCCGTGCACGACGTGCGTCAATCCGGTGACGCGCGAGCAGGTGTTCGAGATCACGGCGGTGCCGGAGGATCTGGCGCCGGCGCGGCTCGCGGTTGCGCCGGGGCGGCTCACCGTGCACTGGGCGGACGGGCACGTGTCGCCGTTCGAGGCGGGCTTCCTGCGGGTGCATGCGTACGACCACGCCTCGCGGGCGGAGCGGCGGCGGGTGAAGCGGCCGTGGCGGGCGGAGCGGCTTTCGGCGATCCCGACGTTCGCCTACGCCGACGTCACCGGCAGCGATCGGGGGCTGCTCGCCTGGCTTTCGGCGCTGGAAGCTGAGGGGCTGACGAAGATGGTCGGCGTGCCGACGGAGCCGGGCACCGTCGGGCGCATCGCCAACCTGATCTCGTTCATGCGCGAGACCAATTTCGGCATCATCTTCGACGTGATGACGAAGCCGGAGGCGGACAGCAACGCCTACACGGCGCTGCAGCTCCCCTTCCACACCGACCTGCCGACGCGCGAGCTGCAGCCGGGCGTGCAGTTCCTGCACTGCCTCGTCAACGATGCCACCGGCGGCGAGAGCCAGTTCGTCGACGGCTTCGCGGTGGCGGAGGCGCTCAGGGAGGAGGACCCGGCGCTGTTCGATATCCTGTCGACGACGCCGGTCGAGTTCCGCAACAAGGCGCGGCGCTCCGACTATCGCTGCCGCGCGCCGGTGATCGGACTCGACACCGAGGGCGCGGTCTCGGAGGTGCGGGTGGCCAACTTCCTGCGCGCCCCGTTTGACCTGCCGGCGGCCGAGATGCGGCCGTTCTACCGAGCGTACCGGCGCTTCTCGCAACTCACCACCGACCGGCGCTTCCTGGTGGAGACGCGCCTCGACGCCGGCGAGATGTGGACGTTCGACAACCGCCGCGTCCTGCACGCCCGCGCCGAGTTCGACCCGACCTCCGGAAACCGCCACTTCCAGGGCTGCTACCTCGACCGCGACGAACTCACGTCGCGCATCCGCGTGCTGGAGCGTGAGGTTGGAGCGGGCTGAGCGGCATTGCAGAAAGCGACGCTGCCGTCGCATTCTGTAGCGGTGGGCAAGGGCGGCGGGGGGCCGCGGGATGTTTCAGGCTTTCGAGGGTGACGGTCCGGAGCCGATCGGCTTCCTCCTGGTGCCGCGCTTCTCGATGATGGCGGTGACCTCGGCGATCGAGCCGCTCCGCGTCGCCAACCGGCTCGCCGGGCGGACGCTGTTCTCCTGGCACCTCTATTCGCCCGATGGCGCACCGGTGCCGGCCTCGAACGGACTGCCGATCGTCGTCGATGCGGCGATCGAGGCGTTTG
>CAZDCR010000007.1:20288-31385 GCA_964503995.1 uncultured Segnochrobactrum sp. | reverse complement strand
CCGGCGTGCCGACGCTGGTCGTCTGCCCGAGCTTCGACCCGCAGCTGTTCGAGACGAAAGCGCTGCTGGCGGCGCTGCGGCGGATCGCGCGGAGCGGCGTGACGATGGTCGCCGTCGACACCGGCGCGCATTTCCTGGCGCGAGCGGGGCTCCTCGACGGGGTGCGGGTGACGATGCACTGGGAGGCGGTGCCGGGCTTCCGCGAGGAGTTTCCGGGGATCGAGGTGTCGGAGGAGCTCTACGAGATCGCCGGGCGGGTGGTGACCTGCGCCGGCGGCACGGCGGCGCTCGACATGATGCTCGAGATGATCCGCCTGAAACACGGCGAGGCGCTGGCCGTGGCCGTGTCGGAGCAGTTCATCCACGACCGCATCCGCGACCGCGCCTCGGCGCAGCGGATGCCGCTCGCAAGCCGCCTCGGCACCGGCAACAGCAAGGTGGTGCGGGCGGTGGCGATGATGGAGGCGGCACTGGAGCGGCCGGTGGCGACGCAGGCGCTCGCGGCCCGTCTCGGTGTCACCGCCCGCCAGCTCGAGCGCCTGTTCCGCGGCCATCTCGGCACGACGCCCGGCCACCACTATCTCGGGCTGCGGCTCGCCCGCGCCCGCCAGCTGCTGCAGCAGACGGAGATGACGGTGGCCGAGATCGCGGTCGCGACCGGGTTCTCTTCGGCGTCCAGCCTGTCGCGCGCCTACCGCGGCCGCTACGCGGTCCCGCCGCGCCTCGACCGCCCACTGGTGCCACTCGTGCCCCGGGCGGCGGCTGCGCCTAGTGCTGGGGCTGCGCGTCGACCGGCAGACGAGGCTCGAGCTGGGACTGCGGCGCGTGCCGGACCGGGTCGTACATGATGAGGCGGTTGCGGCCACCCGACTTGGCCGAATAGAGCGCCGCGTCCGCCTTGGCGGCGGAGACGTCGATGCCGTGGGAGACGTCGACCATGCAGGCGCCGATGCTGACGGTGACGGTGACCTCGCCGCCATCGTCCAGAGCGACCGGCGTGCGGCGGATCGCAACCAGCAGGCGCTCGGCGAAGCGGGACAGCGCGAACTCGTCGCATTCCGACACCAGCACGACGAACTCGTCGCCACCCCACCGCCCGCAGATGTCCTGGCGGCGCATGGAGCGGGTGATGCGCCGCGCGACCTCCGTCAGGGCGCGATCGCCGGCGAGATGGCCGCGGCTGTCGTTGATCTCCTTGAGGGCGTCGAGATCGACCAGCAGCAGGCCGAGGTCGGTGCCGTTGCGGCCGGCCCAGCTACGCTCCGCCTCCACCGCCTGCTCGAAGCCGCGGCGGTTCAGCACGTCGGTCAGCGGGTCGAGATTGGCGAGGCGCTCGAGCTGCTCGGTGCGCTCCTCGACCATGCGCTCGAGCGTCTTCTTCTGGTCGAGCACAGCCGCCGCCATCGCGGCGAAGGCCTCCGAAAGCCGGCCGATCTCGTCGCGTCCGCCGTCGGGGTCGACGGCGACGGCGTCGCCGGAGCGGAGCCGGCGCACCGCCCCCTCGAGATGGGCGAGCCGATCGAGGACCTGGCGCTTGAAGAGCAGCGTGACCAGCACGGCGGCGACGGCGAGCATGGCAGCGAGCAGCGCCCCGATCGGCAGGAACAGTCGCCGGTCGATGATGGTGTCGATGTCCATCAGCGTGACGTTGAACCAGCCGATCTCGCCGAGGTAGCCGACGCCGGCCAGCATCGGCTGGCCGTCGACGGTGAGGAAGGCGGAGCGGACCGGCACGCGACCGCTCTTCACGTCCGCCATCATCGCCACGAGGGTCTGGCGGTCGGCCTCGTCGTCGAGCTGCAGGAAGATCGTCTTCTTCGCCTTGGTGTCCTTGGTCAGGCTGTGGAAGTCGACCATATCGGGATCACGGTGCGCCTGGATGGCGCCGCTGTCGTCGACGAACAGGCTCTGCACGCCCTTCTGCGGAATGGCGACGACGTCGCGGATGAAGGCGGTGAGGTCGATGCCGGTCCCGACGACACCGAGCACCTCGCCGCCGACGCGGACGATGCAGTTCACCCACACCTTGGTGACGCGGATGTTGTCGTCGTGGTCGACGTTGAGCTGGCAGGTCGGCTCGCGGGCGATGGTGGTGAAGTACCAGCCATCACGCGGGTTGGAGCGGTCGACCCGGTAGCGCCGCTCCTGGCCCGTATAGGTGCCGTCGCGGTCGTTGAAGTAGTAGTCGCCGGTGCCGTTCATGACGAGGAAGACGCTGCCGTCGGCGAAGGCCTGACGGTAATGCTCCATCTCGGCAAGGCCGCGGGCGCGGACGGCGGGGTCGTCCTCATTCTGCGCCCACGCGACGATGGCGGGGGAGCGGGCGAGCGTCTCGGCGAGCGACGCCTCGCGGAAGAGGGTTTCCAGGCCGCGGTAACGGTCGAAGAGGATCTGCTTCTCGGCGAACAGACTGCCGAGCGTCATGGTCGTCTTGCCGATGATCCAGTCGAAGGCGACATAGGCGGGGACGGAGACGCCGACGAACACCGCGAGGATCAGCAGGAAGACCCGCGTCTTCAGGCTGGTCGCTACCGCGCCACGCACACCGCTCATCGCCAGGTCGCCACCGCTGCCGAGGCTGCCAGCTCCCGCAGGCGGCCCTCATCGGCTGTACCGATAGCGCCCGGCAGCATTGGCCGGCCGCCGGTCCAAATCATCGGAAAGTTCCCCGCTCCCACCCTTGCCGACAGTACCTTATACAATTCTCAGTTGAAGTCGGTCCCGGCTGTCCGGTATGACTATGGCTGTAGAGACGACAAGAGGCAACGCCACATGCCCTCGGGGGAGGTAGTGGTTCGGGCCGCAGGGCCGGGGGACGATGGCGCAATCGCCGACACCCTGGGCCGCGCGTTCGGGCGGGACGACGAAACGGTGCTGGTGCGCCGGCTCCAGAATGCCGGAACAGCGGTCGCCTCGCTGGTGGCGGAGGTCGGCGGCGTGGTCGTTGGCCACGCCCTGGTGAGCCGCGTCGCGGCCCGGATCGATGGCCGCCCGATCGAGGTGATGGCGCTGGCACCCGTCTGCGTGCGGCCGACACATCGCCGTCGCGGCATCGGCACCGGCCTGATCGAGGCCGCGATCGAGTGCGCCGCGGACGCCGGCGCCGAAGCGGTGCTCGTCCTCGGGGATCCCGCCTTCCACGCCCGCTTCGGCTTTTCCCGGGGCCGGGCGTGGGTTTTCTCCGCCGGCAGGTCCGGCGACGCCCTGCAGGCGCTGGAAATCGTCCCGGGCGCCCTCTCCGGCGAAAGCGGCACGGTAGATTTTCCCTGCGCCCACACCGACGCCTGACCGCGCCGCATCGTCTGCGACATGGCCGCCTCGCCGCGGCCCGGCGGGCTAGTCGTGAAAGTCGAGACCCATCTCGCGGTAGCGCTCGGGATCGTCGGCCCAGGCGCCACGCACCTTGACGAACAGGAAGAGGTGGACAGGACGCTCGACGATGCCGGCGATCTCCTGCCGCGCCGCCGAGGAGATCGCCTTGATCGTCTCGCCGCCGTTGCCGATAACGATCTTCTTCTGACTGTCCCGCTCGACATAGATCGTCTGCTCGATGCGGACGGAGCCGCCGCGCAGTTCCTTCCACTGCTCGGTTTCGACGTGCGCCTCGTAGGGCAGCTCGTCGTGCAATCGCATCATCAGCTTCTCGCGCGTCACCTCGGCGGCGAGCTGGCGCAGCGGAATGTCCGACACCTGGTCCTCGGGATAGAGCCAGGGACCGGCCGGTACGGCACCGGAGAGATAGCCGAGAAAGTCCTTCAGGCCGTCGCCGGTGAGGGCCGAGACCATGAAGGTGCGGTCGAACGGGACCCGTGCGTTCGCATCCGCCGCGAGAGCCAGCAGCGAGTCGCGGCGGACGAGGTCGATCTTGTTCAGGACCAGCAGCTTCGGCAGCTTCACCTCGGCGAGGACATCGAACAGGGCCGCCGCCTCGTCGTCGATGCCCTTGCGGGCGTCGATCAGGACGGCGATGACGTCGGCGTCCTTGGCGCCGCCCCAGGCGGTCGTCACCATCGCCCGGTCGAGCCGACGGCGCGGCTTGAAGATGCCCGGCGTGTCGACGAAGACGATCTGAGCGTCCCCTTCCAGTGCGATGCCGCGCACCAGCGCCCGCGTCGTCTGCACCTTGTGGGTGACGATCGACACCTTGGTGCCGACGAGGGCGTTGACGAGGGTCGACTTGCCGGCGTTCGGCGCGCCGATGAGGGCCACGAAGCCGCAGCGCGTGGCCGGGGAGGCGGCCGTGTCTTCGGCCGGGACGGTGTCTTCAGTCACTCGGGTGTCTCCGTCGGGGGCCAGATGCCTTCGCGAACCAGAAGGGCGGTGGCGGCGCCCTGCTCGGCCTCCCGCTTGGAGCGACCCAGCCCTTCGGCCGGGTCCAGTCCGTCGACGCGCACCATCACGGTGAAGCGCGGCGCATGGTCGGGGCCAGTGCGGTCGACGGCCTCGTAGGCGGGCGCAGCCAGGCTGCGGCCCTGGGCCCATTCCTGCAAGGTCGTCTTGGCGTCGCGCCGCGCGGCAAGGAAGCCGAGCATGCGCGGGCGCCAGTAGCGTTCGACGAGGGCGGTGGCCGCGGCGAAGCCTCCGTCGAGGTAGACGGCCGCCAGCACCGATTCACAGACGTCGCCGAGGATGGCCGACTTGCGGCGGCCACCGGCCTGGGCCTCGCCCGCACCGATGCGGACGGCATGGTCGAGACCGAGCTCGATCGCGACGTCGGCGCAGGTCTCGCGACGGACGAGGTGGTTGAGGCGCCGGGCGAGTTCGCCCTCGTCGGCGGCCGGAAAGGCCTCGAGAAGCATGGTGGCGACCGCGATGCCGAGCACGCGATCGCCGAGAAATTCCAGGCGCTGGTAGCTGTCGCGGGCGACATCCCCGACGCCGGCGGCGCTCGCGTGTGTCAGCGCGAGATCGAGGAGCGCCGGATCGGCGAAGACGTGCCCGAGTCGGGCCTCCAGAGCGGTCCGCGCCGGGGGCGCCGTCGCCGCTTCGGCCCCGGCGTTCAAAGCGGGTCGAAGATGCGGTTCCAGCGCACCGTCCACGGCCACAGCCAAACCTTCCACAGCGGCTCACCCTCGGCGACGGAGAAGAAGATCACCTGCGCCTTGCCGACGAGGTTCTCGAACGGGACGTAGCCGACGCCGTCGAGGTAGCGGCTGTCCTTCGAGTTGTCGCGGTTGTCGCCCATCATGAAATAGTGGCCGGCCGGCACCTTGTAGACCGGCGTGTCGTCGTAGAGGTCGCCGCTGCCATATTCGAGGGTGTCGTAGGAGACGCCGTTCGGCAGGGTCTCGAGGAAGCGGGCGGTGCGGCGCTCGACGCCGTACTGGTCGACCTCGACGAAGTCGGCGATGCGCTCGCGCTTCACCGCCGTGCCGTTGATGTGCAGCACGCCACCGATCATCTGGATGGAATCGCCCGGCAGGCCGACGACGCGCTTGATGTAGTCGGTCGAATTGTCGGTCGGCAGCTTGAAGACGACGACGTCGCCGCGCTCCGGCTCGGCCGCCCAGACGCGGCCGTTGAACGGCACGATGCCATAGGGGAACGAGTAGCGGCTGTAACCGTAGGAGAACTTCGAGACGAACAGGTAGTCGCCGATCAGGAGCGTATTCATCATCGAGCCGGACGGGATGTTGAACGGCTGGAAGAGGAACGTGCGGATCACCAGTGCCAGCAGCAGCGCCTGCACGACGACCTTGACGATCTCGGAGAAGCCGCCCTGCTTGCCTGCCTTCGCGGCTTCCGCCTTGTCGCTCGCCACTAGCGTCTCGCTTTTCGTCGGGTGTCGCGGGCCCCGCCTCTGCGGGGCGCCGTGGAATGCGGTGTAGATAGAGGGTCGGCGACGGCCGCGCAACGCGCGCCACCGCCGCGGGAGCACAGGCTCAGGCCGGGCGGACCCAGTCGGCCGGCCAGGCGGAGATGACCACGAAGGCCTGCGCCATCGGCCAGTCGTCGGTCATCGTCAGGTCGATGCGGGCAACGAAGCCGGGCGGCGTCATGGCGGCGAGCCGCGCCGCGGCGCCGCCGGCGAGCACCAGCGTCGGCTTGCCGCTCTTCTCGTTGACGACACCCATCTCGCGCCAGGCGACGCCCATGCGGATGCCCGAGCCGAGCGCCTTGGAGCACGCCTCCTTGGCGGCGAAGCGCTTGGCATAGGAGGCCGCGCGCGTGGCGCGCGGGTCGGACTTCGCCCGCTCCACCTCTGTGAAGACGCGGTTGGTGAAGCGCTCGCCGAAGCGGGCGAGTGTCTTCTCGACGCGGCGGATGTCGATGAGGTCGGTGCCGATGCCGATGATCATGGGCAGCCCCTCAGGCGAGGCCGCGGCTGCCCGGCTTCACCGCCGGGATGGCGGCGAGCTCGGGCGGAAGCGCGTCGGGGGAATAGGCGGGCACCTTGTACTCGCAGAGCGCCACCAGCGGCACGCCGACGTCGGCCTCGCCGGCGGAGCGGTCGATCAGGCAGGCGCAGGCGACGACCTCGGCCCCGAGCGCCGTGATGGCGGCGACCGTCTCGCGGCTCGACAGGCCGGTGGTGACGATGTCCTCGACGATGACGACGCGGGCGCCAGGCTCGATCTCGAAGCGGCGCAGACGAAACTCGCCGCCCTCGCGCTCGACCCAGACAGCGGGCACGCCGAGGTGGCGGGCGGTCTCGTAGCCGGGGATGAGGCCGCCGAGGGCGGGCGAGACGACGTAGTCGATGCGGCCCGGCACAGCGGCGCGGATCTTGTCGGCGAGCGCGCGGCAGAGCTTCTCGGTCTGGTGCGGGTACATGAACACCCGCGCCTTCTGCAGGAACACCGGGCTGCGCAGCCCCGAGCTCAGGATGAAGTGGCCCTCGAGCACGGCGCCGCACTCGCGGAACACGTCGATCACCTCGTCACGCGTCATCTGTCCTCTCTCGCCGTCCAGGCCTTCAGCCGTTCACGCGCGACACGGTGGAGACGGTCGGGCGGGCGCGCAACTGCGCGATGATGCGGTTGAGGTGCTTCAGGTCGAAGACCTCGAGGTCGATCGCCATCTCGTGGGCGTCCTCGCCCTTCCGGATCATCTTGATGTTGTCGATGTTGCCGTCGTTCTCGCCGATCACCTGGGCGATGCCGGCGAGCGAGCCGGGCTCGTTGATCGATTCGACGATGATCTGGGCCGGGAAGCGCTCGTCGGCATCCGGCTCGACGTCCCAGCGCACGTCGACCCAGCGGTCCGGCTCGTCGTCGAAGGCCTTCAGGGCGGGCGACTGGATCGGGTAGATCGTCACCCCCTCCCCCGGCGTCAGGATGCCGACGATGCGGTCGCCGGGCAGCGCGCCGCCGTTCGGGGCGAAGCGCACCGGCAGGTCGCCCTTGAGGCCGCGGATCGGGATCGACGGGCGCTCGCTGGTCGTGCGGCGGCGCGGCGGCGGCGGGCGTCGCGAGCCGTTCGTGCCGTTGCCGCCGGCCTCCGGATCGACGGCGCGCAGGACGTCGTCGGAGCGCGCCTCGCCGCGACCGACGGCGGTGAGCAGGTCGAGCACCGTCGGCTGGCCGAGGCGCTGCAGCGCCGGCTCGAGCGCCTCGAGGGCGAACGGCTTGCCGGCGCGCTCGAAGGCACGCTCGAGGATGTGGCGGCCGAGCCCGCCATACTGCCGGCGCACCGCCTCGCGGGTGGCACGGCGGATCGCCGACTTCGCCTTGCCGGTGACGGCGATCGATTCCCAGGCGGCCGGCGGCGTCTGCGCCTTTGAGCGGATGATCTCGACCTCGTCGCCATTGGCGAGCTCGGTGACGAGCGGCATGATGCGGCCGTTGATCTTGGCACCGACGCAGGTGTTGCCGACGTCGGTGTGGACCGCATAGGCGAAGTCGATGGCGGTGGCGCCGCGCGGCAGCGCGATCAGCATGCCCTTCGGCGTGAAGCAGAACACCTGGTCGTGGAAGAGCTCAAGCTTGGTGTGCTCGAGGAACTCCTCCGGCGTGTCGCCCTCGCTCAGCATGTCGATGGTGCGGCGCAGCCAGGCGTAGGCGCGGCTTTCCTGGGTGAGCCGGACGATGTTGCGGCCCCCCCCCTCGCCGTCCTTGTAAAGGGCGTGGGCGGCGATGCCATACTCGGCGACCCGGTTCATCTCGCCAGTGCGGATCTGCAGCTCGACGCGCTGCCGGCTCGGTCCGACGACGGTGGTGTGCAGCGAGCGGTAGTCGTTCTGCTTCGGCGTCGAGATGTAGTCCTTGAAGCGGCCCGGCACGCTCGGCCACGTCGTGTGGACGATGCCGAGGGCGCGGTAGCAGTCTTCCAGCTGCGGCACGATCACGCGGAAGCCGTAGAGGTCGGAGAGCTGCTCGAAGGCGACCGACTTCCTCTGCATCTTGGCGAAGATCGAATAGGGCCGCTTGCGCCGGCCGTAGACTTCGGCGGCGATGCCGCGCTCGACGAGGCGGCGCTTCAGCTCGGTCTCGATCTCGCCAGAGAGGCCATGGCTGCGCTCGCCGAGCCGCGCCAGCCGCTCGGAGATGGTCGCATAGGCGTCGGGGTTGAGATTGCGGAAGGAGAGGTCTTCCAGCTCGTCGCGCAGATCCTGCATGCCCATGCGGCCGGCGAGCGGCGCATAGATCTCCATCGTCTCCTCGGCGACGGCGGCGCGCTTCTCCGGCGGCACATACTGCAGCGTGCGCATGTTGTGCAGGCGGTCGGCGAGCTTGACGAGCAGCACGCGCACGTCGTCGGCGACCGCGAGCAGCAGCTTGCGGAAGTTCTCCGCCTGCTTGGCGCGCCGGGTGACGAGGTCGAGGCGGCGGATCTTGGTGAGGCCGTCGACGAGCTTGCCGATCTCGACGCCGAAGACGGTGTCGATCTCGGTGCGGGTGGCGTCGGTGTCCTCAATGGTGTCGTGCAGCAGGCCGACGGCGATCGAGGCGTCGTCGAGGCGCAGGTCCGTGAGGATAGCGGCGACCTCGAGTGGGTGCGAGATGTAGGGGTCGCCGGAGGCACGCTTCTGCGTGCCGTGCTTCTGCATGGCGTAGACATACGCCTTGTTGAGCAGCGCCTCGTCGGTGTTCGGGTTGTAGCGCGTCACCCGCTCGACGAGTTCGTACTGACGCATCATCCCCGCAACGCCTTTTCCGCGCCACCGAGCGCCGCTGGCCGATGCCCCGCGGCGTCAGGAACGCGGCGGCGACCCGACGCGTCAGATATCGTCCGTCTTCTCCGGCGGCACCAGCCCCTCGAGGCCCTTCAGCAGCTCTTCTTCCGACATCCGGTCGAAGGCGATGTCGCCGTCGTCGGCACCGTCGGCAGCGATCATCGCGGCGACCGGCTCCGGCTCGGGCTCGTCAACCTCGACGTACTTCTGCAGGGAGTGGATGAGGTCTTCCTTCAGATCGTCGGGGACGATCGTGGAATCGGCGATCTCGCGCAGGGCGACGACCGGATTCTTGTCGTTGTCGCGATCGATGGTGAGGGCCGAACCGCTGGCGATCATGCGAGCGCGGTGGCTCGCGAGCATCACGAGCTCGAACCTGTTCTCAACCTTGTCGATGCAATCCTCGACGGTCACGCGGGCCATCGGTTGACTCCGTTTCGGGGGGAGGAGTAATCCTCTTAGGTGGCGCGCGGCAGAATGGCAAGGTCCGCGTCGTGCGCCAGTTCCCGGACAGCGGTCCGCGGATGTGATCGGTAGGAGCACCAGCGGGCGCGAAGCTCCGATCGAGACGTCGTGTGACCGGTTTCCGTTGCTCTCCCGCACCCTATCTTTGCGCACAATCGCCCGTACATTTGCCTCCGGACCCCTGGAAAACGCCAAGATGTTTGACCCCAGAGAAAAGATCGCACTTTTCATTGACGGCGCCAATCTTCACGCGACCGCGCGCTCCCTGAATTTCGACATCGATTACAAAAGGCTCCTGGAGGAATTCAAGTCCAGGGGCTATCTTCTGCGCGCCTACTATTATACGGCGTTGGTCGAGGACCAGGAATACTCTTCAATCCGGCCGCTGATCGATTGGCTGGACTACAACGGCTACAAGGTCGTGACGAAGCCGGTGCGCGAATTCGTCGACCAGTCCGGCCGCCGCAAGATCAAGGGCAACATGGACATCGAACTCGTCGTCGATGCCATGCAGATCGCCGAGCAGTGCGACCATATCGTGCTGTTCTCCGGCGACGGCGATTTCCGGCCGCTGGTGGAGGCGATCCAGCGGCGTGGCCGCAAGGTCAGCGTCGTCTCGACGCTGGCGACGCAGCCGCCGATGATCGCCGACGAACTGCGCCGCCAGGCCGACCACTTCATCGAGCTCGCGACGCTCTCCTCGCGGATCGGCCGCGACCCGGCGGAGCGGGCGGCGCGGCAGGCCGAGCGGTTCGAGCGGCAGGCGCGCGAGACCGTCCCCGCCGCCGACTGATGCGAGGCGCAGCGATGAAGGCGGTCCGCCGCACGCAGCGGCGGACCATCACAAGTCCGTGTCGCCCGCCGGCGCCGGCATGAGCGTCATCGAGCCGGGGCGCGACTGCCCGCTCTGTCCGCGGCTGGTGGCGTTTCGCCTGGAAGCCCGCGTCAAGGAGCCCGACTGGTTCAACGCGCCGGTGCCGACCTTCGGCAGCGACACGGCGCGGCTTCTGATCGTCGGTCTCGCCCCGGGGCTGCGCGGGGCGAACCGCACGGGGCGCCCGTTCACCGGCGACTATGCCGGCGATCTGCTCTACGCCACCCTGTCCACATTCGGCTTCACCCGCGGCGACTATCGCGCCGATCCGGGCGACGGCCTTCGCCTCGTCGACACGGCCATCACCAACGCGGTGCGCTGCGTGCCGCCGCAGAACAAGCCGACGGGCGACGAGATCCGCACGTGCCGCTCCTACCTCGCGGCGACCATCGCCGGTATGCCGCGGCTGGTCGCGATCGTCGCCCTCGGGCGGATCGCCCACGACAGTGTCGCCTCCGCCCTCGCCCTGCGGCGGGCGAGCGTGCCGTACGGACATGGTGCGGAGCATGAGATCGGAGGCGGCCGGCGCCTCTACGACAGCTATCACTGCAGCCGCTACAACACGAACACGGGCGTGCTGACGCCGGCGATGTTCGAGGCGGTCTTCGCCCGCATCGCCGCGCACCTGCGCACGGTGGACTGA
>CAZDCR010000007.1:0-20188 GCA_964503995.1 uncultured Segnochrobactrum sp. | reverse complement strand
CGGGCTCAGTTGCCGAGGCGGTCGAACCGGTACCAGGTGTCCGCGAGGTTGCGGGTGGCCATCGTCACGCCCTGCACGACCTTCAGGAACTTCAGGAGGTCCACGGTCGGGCTGTTGGCGATGTAGACGAGGTCCTTGTCCTGGATCTCGATGAAGCGCGCCAGGAAGAAGGACGACGGATTGGTGAGGTCGAGGCGGTACACGACCGGCACGCGGTAGCCCGGACGGATGAGCTTGCTGTCCGGCCGCAGCTTGGCGGCGGTCGCCGAGGTCTCGTAGCGGAACAGGAAGACGCCGCCGGGGTCGGCGGTGTTGTCGTCGAGTCCGCCGGCGCGAGCGAGCGCCTCGGCGAGCGTCACGGCGCGGGCGTCGAACTTGAAGAGCTCGGTCGCGCGGGCGGCGCCGAACACCGTGAAGGTGCGCGGGAAGTTCGCCACCATGATGGTGTCGTCGGCCTTCAGGTAGACGTTGTTCTGCGGGATCTCGAAGAGATCGTCGAGGAGCACCGCACCGGTCTGGCTGCCGCGCTTCAGCATCACCAGCGTGTCGTAGGTGGGGAACTTCGAGCCGCCGGCCTGGGCGACGAGATCGAGCACCCGCGTACCGTTCGGCGTGATCGGGAAGCGGCCGGGCGAACCGACGTCACCGAAGACGACGACGCTGTTCGTCAGGTTGGACGAAACGACGACCTGCACCTGCGGCTGGATCGCCTTGTCGGCGAGCGCCTGCTGGATGGCGATGCGGACGGACTCCACAGTCGACCCGGCGGCGCGGACGCGCCCCACATAGGGGACGAAGATGGTGCCGCTCTCGTCGACGACGGAGTGAAGGGTGTTGTTCTTGCCGGCGTCGCTGGAGAACAGGCCGTTCGGGCCGGCTTCCCAGATGTTCACCGTCACGGTGTCGCCGACGCCGATGCGCTGCACCGTCGAGGCGGACGGGATGGAGAAGCGCTCCTGGAACTCGCGCGAGCGAACCTTGCCGACGATCTCGGCGACCGTCGGGTCGATGTCGACGACGAGATAGCTCTCGTCCTGCGGCTCGGCGACAGCCTTCGTCTCGATCGCAACCGCAGACGGGCCGCGACCGGGCAAATCTGAGCATCCAGCCACGAACGCGGCGAGGAGCAGCACGGAAATCTTGAACGCAGTCATGCCGTCGCGCGAGTCGACCAAACGGAAGCGTTGCTTAGCACCAGCCCATTCCTTCCGCCATCGCCGATCCGGCCGCAGGGGCAGAGTATCCTCCACCGTGGCGGCGCGAGTGACGTTTGTATCACACACGGTAAATGCCGCCTTTCCAGGGAGGGCGGCGGACGAGATTATTCGCGGCCGAGCTGGCCGCGGCAGCAAGCCCTGCCGGCCCGGGTGGCCGGCAGGCGGGCGTGGCGTCCCTAGACGAAGTGGTCGCGCACGCCAGCGATGATGATCGAGAAGATACCCCAGACGATCAGGCACACACCGAACACGACAGCCGTCCACCGCAGCCCCTGCGGATAGAGCGCTTCTTCGGCCGAACGCGGCGAGACGAAGACCGCGAGGTAGCGCTGCTTGCGGTCGGCCTCCAGGCGCGCCCCCTCGAGGGAAGCGAGCGAGGACACATAGGCGCGCTCGGCGAACTCCCGCTCGGTGAGCAGCTCCTCGTAGCGGGTGAGCCGCTGCGTGAGGGCGGTGCCGGTGGTCCCGCCCCGCTCCAGCGCCACCTTCTGCCGCTCGACATCAGCCTGCTTGCGCACGGCGGCCAGTTGGCTCTCGAGCTGCACGACGGGCGGCGCCGAGGCCGACATCGTCTGGCGCAGGGCGTTCAACTGCGACTCGATGCCCGTCGCCTGTCCTTCCAGCTGCGTGATGACGCCCTGCTGGGCGGCGGCGGCGGCGGCGGGGTCGATCTCCGACTCGCTGCCCCGGAAGGTGGCGATCATCGCCCGCGACAGCCGCAGGCGCTGCTCGGACTTCGCGACCTCGGCGCGTGATTCCCGCAAGGAGTCGTCACGTGCCCGTCGGGAGATTTCGTTGACGAGACGCTCGCTCGCCGCCAGCACGTTTTCCGCCACCAGCTGCGCGTCCTCGGGCCGGAAGGCCCGCACCGTCAGCGTTACCACGCCGCTGAATGTGTCGAACTCGGTCGAGACCATCGTCTTCATGTAGTCGACGAAGTCCTCGATCGGCTTCGTCGGGTCGAAGCGGTAGTAAAAATCCGCCTCTGGACGATCGTAGATCTCACGCAGATTGATTCGCTTGTCGAGCTCTTCGATGAGGTCGCGCGAATGGATGTAGCTGAGGATGATGTAGGTGTCGGCCGTCTCGCTGGAGGCGGTGGTGGCGAAGAGACCGAGCATGTCCGCCGGGCCGGCGGCGCCGGCCGGCCCGCGCACCGCGAACTGGCTGACCGTGGAGTACTGGCTCGTCGCCAGGAACATGTAGAACAGCGCCGTCAGCAGCGTCGGCACGACGACGGCGATCAAGAAAGACGTGACGCCGAAGGCGCTGTCGGCCATGCGCGGCAGGACCGCACCGATGGGACGGCGGGCCGGCTCCTCACCCTCGAGCGGCTCGGGATCGGTGCGCGGATCAAGCTCGCGGCCGCGATCGGTGTGCGGTTGCAGTTCTCCGCGCGACCGTTCGGCCCGCATCTCGAGGTCGAGCGGCACGACGCGGTCGTCGTCGCCGTCATAGGCGACGAGCGAACGCGACCGGCGCCCTTTGCGACCGTTCGCTCTAGAAGAGCGCGTTTCGCTCATCGTCGCCCTCGTCCTCGGTTTCGTCCTCGAGATCGTCCATGTCGGGTTCGGACGTCTTCTCGTTGAATGCAGCGATGGCCGCGGCGACGCTCATCATCCGCAGCTTCCCATCTTCCAGAATCGCGCCCATCTCATGGCAGGGATGGATGAACTTCACCTTATTGGTGATCTGGATGAGATCGGCGGTGCGCAGCCGCTCCGCCAGCGCCGCTTCCCAGCGGGCCTTGAACTCCTTGTTCGAAATCACCACTGATTTGTCAAGGATGTAGCAGTCGAACTCGACAGCCAGCACGAGCGCCAGCGGGAAGTACCGCTTCTGGTCTGGGGGCAGGTTGCTCAGCGGCTGGTCGTATTCTTTGGCGATGCCCAGCATCTCGCGGATGAACTCGGAGACACTGCGCGTACTCTCGCCATAGAGGCGGGCGATGAACAGCGCATTCTCGCGCATGCTGAAGTCGCTGGAGATGTGGCCGCCGAAGTTCATTGGCCACGACATCCGCACGTTGCGGGAGATCTGGCCGATGCGCGGGTTCTCCATGCCGGTGAGAAGGCGGATCAGCGGCTTGATGCCGCTGTCGCGATTGCCCAGCACGACGGTGTTGCGGCCGCGCGGGAAGGTGCCCGACATATCATCGAAGATCTTGACCGTGCGGCCGCGCTCCTTGATGCGCAGCGTCACGCCGTCGAGGGTGAAGTTCGGGCGCTGGGCCTCCGGTCCGAGATCGATGCGACGAGGATGCGCGGCGACGGACGCCGACCTTCCCGTCATGGTGTCGATGTTGACCATTGTCACCCGTGAGTGCGCGCCCCGAGCCAGCGCCGCCGGGTACCGGCATAGCGCATTTTCGCGAAGGAGCCCACTGTGAACACCTCCTTCCTCAACGAGCTGCTCACGGCCGTGGCGGAGCGCGGGCGCGCCCTGATCGAGCCGCGTCGCGAGCGGCGGGACGGGACCCGCAGCTGGCCGGCCCTCGTCGCCGCCCTGCTCTCGGAGCGTGGCGAGGCGTCCGGAGCGGCAATCGCCGCCGACATCCTCAGTGCCTACCGCAGCCTCGACGGCGACGGACGCGCGGCGGCCTTCCGGCTGATGCGCGACGAGCTCGGCGCCGATCCCGACGCCCTGCGGGCGGCGGCGGGCGCCTACCTCGAAACGCCGACGGAGAGCGCCGCCGGGATGCTCTACGACGCGGCCACACCGCGCCGGCTCGAGCTGCTGCGCCGCCTCAACCTCGCCCCCGACGGCACCCGCGCCCTCGTCGACATGCGCGCCGACCTTCTGGCCGAACTCGCCGCCGACCGCAGCCTCGCCGGCGTCGACCGCGACTTCGAGCGCCTGTTCGACGTCTGGTTCAACCGCGGCTTCCTGGTGCTGCGCCGCATCGACTGGTCGAGCCCCGCCTCGGTCCTGAGCCAGATCATCGCCTACGAGGCGGTGCATGAGATCCACGACTGGGACGACCTCCGGCGCCGCATCGATCCGCCAGACCGGCGCTGCTACGCCTTCTTCCATCCGGCGCTGGTCGACGAACCGCTGATCTTCGTCGAGGTGGCGCTGACCCGCGACATTCCCGGGGCGATCGGTCCGATCCTGGCGGCCGAGCGGGAGACGGTGCCCCCCGGCGAGGCGACGACGGCGGTGTTCTACTCGATCTCCAACTGCCAGGTCGGGCTGCGCGGCGTCAGCTTCGGCAGCTTCCTGCTGAAGCAGGTGGTCGAGGACCTGGCGCGCGACCTGCCGGGCCTGAAGAGCTTCGTGACGCTGTCGCCCGTGCCCGGCTTCGCCGCCTGGCTCGCCGGCGTGGCGGCGGACGCGGACCATCCCATTGCCGAACCGGCGGCGCGGGCGGTGTCGGCCCTGGCCGAGCCGGACTGGCATGTGGGGCCGGCGGCCGCCGCCCTCGGCAAGACGGTGCTGCCGCTCGCCGCCCACTATTTCCTGCGCGAGCGCAGCCGCAGCGGCCGGCCACTCGACCCCGTCGCCCGCTTCCACCTCGGCAACGGCGCACGGCTCGAGCGCCTCGACTGGCTCGCCGACGTCACGCCGAAGGGGCTCGAGCAGTCCCACGGGCTGATGGTGAACTACCTCTACGAGCGCAGCGAGATCGAGGCCAACCACGAGGCCTACGCGCACAATGGCACGGTCGCCGCCGCCCCCGGCATCAGCCGGCTGCTCCGCGCCCTGCCCCTGGCGCAGCCGGCCGCATGAGAGCGGGGAAACGGACGGACGGACGGCGACGGGGCCGCGAGCGAGCCGGCGCACCGGTGCTGATCACCGGCTTCGGCCCATTCCCCGGCGTGCCGGTGAACCCGTCGGAGGCGATCGTCGCGCGGCTCGGCACGGTCGTGGGCGCCCGGCTGGTGCGTCGGCGGCTCGAAACCACCTGGGACGGCCTGCCGGCGCTCGACGGGCTCCTCGCCGGCATCCGCGTCGCGGTCCACGTCGGCGTGGCGCCGCGGTCGCACCGGCTGCGCATCGAGACGACCGCCTTTGCCGGGCGCGACCGCGTACCCGACGCGGATGGGCGGCTGCCCGCGCCCGCGACGGACCGGCCGGGCGCCGTCCGCCGCAGTCGCGCTGTGGCGGCGCCGCTGGTGGCGGCGGCCCGGCGTGCCGGCGTGCCGGCGGCGGTCTCCGGCGATGCCGGGCGCTATCTCTGCAATGCGCTGTATTTCCGCTCGCTCACGGCCGCCCGCGGGGCGACGCGGCCGCACATCGCGGTGTTCGTGCACGTGCCGCCGCCGACATTGCAGCGCGGTCGACGGCTCGGCGACCTCACGGCGGCGGTGGAAGCGGTGATCGCCGCCCTCCTCGCCCAGACGCGGCCGCCGCAACCGGCGGCGCGCGTCGGCCGTCAGCCGAAGTCGCGGTCGCGGGCGCTGTAGCGGCTGGCGGCGCGCCAGGCCTCCATCACCGCGTCGAGGCGCGGATCGCCCTCGGCCGGCAGCACGATGCGCACGGTGGCGAGAAGGTCGCCGCGGCCGCCCTCGCGGGTCGGCAGACCCTTCTCGCGCAGGCGGAAGGTGCGACCACCCGACGTGTTGGGCGGGATGCGCAGCTCGACCGCGCCCTCGAGCGTCGGCACGCGGACGCGGGCGCCGAGCACCGCCTCGTCGAGCGTCACCGGCAGGTCGAGGCGGACGTCCTGGCCCTCGACGGCGAAGCGGCGGTGCGGCGCGAATTCGACGGTGATGATGGCGTCGCCGGCGGCGCCGCCGTGGTGGCCGGGCTCGCCCTGGCCGCGCAGGCGCACTCGCTCGCCCGGCTCGACGCCGCGCGGCAGCGTCACCTCGAGGGTGCGCCCGCCCGGCAGCGAAACACGTGGCCGCGCGCCCGCGGCGATCTCTTCCAGGGTCGCGGTGACGGTGCCGACGACGTCGGCGCCGCGCTCGGGCGGCCGCCGGCCGGCCCGCCCGCGGGCGCCGAGGATCTCCGAGAGAATGTCGTCGATGTCGCCGCGGCCGCCACGGAAGTTGAAGCCGCCATCGGCGGCGCCGAAGCCGGCATCGCTGCGGCCGAAGCCGTAGTTGCGCGGCTTGCCGTCGGCGTCGATGGCGCCGCGGTCGAACTGCTCGCGGCGGGCGCGGTCGCCGAGGATCTCATAGGCGGCGCTCGCCTCGGCGAAGCGCTCCTTCGCCTTCGGATCGTCCTGGTTGCGATCGGGGTGATGATTCTTGGCGAGCCGGCGGAAGGCGGACTTGATCTCCGCCTCGCTCGCCGATCGCTTCACGCCGAGAATGTCGTAAGGGTCGCGCATCCACACTCCCCGCCCGCACCCCCAACGGGTACGGCAGATCCTGCGCGATGCATATGGGAAGTCGGGGGGCGACGGGAAGCCCCGATCGTGTCGGTGCTTTCGCAGGGCTGTCGGGAAGCGGCCGGTCAGCCTCCGGCGACGGCGGGCGCCAGGCCCTCCACGGCGAAGCTGCCGGCGGCATCCCGACAGGCGATGCCGGAGAGCGCCCGCACGCCGTCGACGGCATTGACGACGGTGGCGAACGTCCGGCAGTCGTCGCCGCCCGGCCCCGCCACCACCCGCACAGAGGAGATGCGGCCCTGGCTGCCCGATTCGGCATTCGCCCAGACGAGCTCACCGGAGCGGGGATGGGGCGTCGAGAGCGCGCTGCCGATGGCGACGAGGTCGTCGCTCGACAGGCCGCCGAGGCCGGGCAAGGACGACTGGGCGGTGGCGGCGGTCGCCTCCAGCGCCTGAGGCGGCAGGGTGATGCCGGCGCAGGCCGAGACCGTCACCGCCGACGCGACGACGAGCATCGCCGGCAGCGACTGGCGGCACACCCTGACCACGCTATAACTGGCTTCCCGCACGATCGGCTTCCCGGACGCACCATGGCCCCCGACCAAGACCCTTCCACGCAGGTGTTAACGACTGGTGACTTCACGGACGCCGACGACCCTTTGCGGCTGTTCGACGCCTGGCTTTCCGACGCCGCGGCGAGCGAAGCGAACGACCCGAACGCCATGGCGCTCGCCACCGTCGACCCCGACGGCCTGCCGAACGTCCGCATGGTGCTGCTGAAGGGCCTCGATACGGGCTTCGTTTTCTACACGAACTTCGAGAGCGCCAAGGGCCGCGAGATCCTCGCTTCCCACAAGGCGGCGCTGTGCTTCCACTGGAAGAGCCTGCGCCGGCAGGTGCGCGTGCGCGGGCCGGTGTCGGTGGTCGACGACGCGGAGGCGGACGCCTACTACGCCTCGCGGCCGCGCGGCTCCCGCATCGGCGCCTGGGCCTCGAAACAGTCCCGGCCGCTCGAGGGCCGTTTCGCGCTGGAGGCGGAGGTGGCGCGCGCCACCGCCCGCTACGGCATCGGCGAGATCCCCCGGCCGGCGCACTGGTCGGGCTTCCGCCTGACTCCGGTCTCGATCGAGTTCTGGCACGATCGGCCGTTCCGCCTGCACGACCGGGTGCAGTTCACCCGCCAGGCCGCGGGCGAGCCGTGGTCGAAGGCGCGCCTCTATCCGTGAGGCGCGCGCCGGCCGGCCCGCCAGGGCCGGTCAGAGCCAGTGCTTCAGGCGGAACAGGCCGTAGCTCAGCGCCGCCGACCCCGCCATCAGGGACAGAGCGAAGGGGTAGCCGAGAACCCACTTGAGCTCAGGCATGACATCGAAGTTCATGCCGTAGATCGAGGCGATCAGCGTCGGCGGCATGAACACGACCGCCAGCACCGAGAAAATCTTGACGATGGCGCTCTGGTCGAGATTGACGAGACCAAGCACCGCATCCAGCAGGAAGTTGATCTTGCCGTCGAGCGACGAGCCGTGGTCGGCGAGCGCTTTGACGTCGCGCGTCATCATCTTGAAGGTTTCATTGTCGGCGGGGGTGAACCCGGCCGTCTCGATGTGTTGCGAGAGGAAGAGCAGCAGCCGCGACTGTGAGGTGAGGCTCTCCATCGTCCGGTTGGTGAGCATGCCCTGGCGGCCGATGCGACGGATCACCTCGTGGAAGTCGGTCGCGCCCCGGCGATCGGACATGTGCTCGTCGAACACGGTGCGCGACAGCGTGTCGATGTCGGCGGCGATGTGCTCGAGGATGTCGGCGGTGCGGTCGATCACCGAATCGAACAGCGTCAGGAAGACGTGCTGGCCGCTGACGCAGTGGCTGCCGGCGCGCTGCATGCGCGAGACTGCGATCGGGAAGGACTTCGGCTCGTCGAAGCGGACGGTGACGAGGCGCTTGCCGGCGAGGATGAAGGTCACCGGCGTCGTGCCCGGGCGCCCCTCGGTGATGCCGCACAGCAAGGTGGCGGTGAGGTAGACGGCGCCGTTCTCCGCATAGAGGCGGCTCGACGGCTCGATCTCCTGCATGTCCTCGCGGGCCGGCATCTCGACGCCGACGAGGGCTTCGGCGCGCGCCGCCTCCTCGCCCGTCGGCGCGACGAGATCGATCCACACCGCCTCGCGCGGGATCGGCCCGAGGGCAGCACTCGGCTCCCGCCGCTCCAGGCGCTCGTCGCCCGCGACGTAGTACGTGATCATCGCCCCTCCAGTCCGCCACGGGCCGAGCCGCCCGGCCTCCACTGAAGGCATCGGCGCGCGCGTCCGGTCAAGCCGGCCGGTGCGGAAATGCACCGGCGCGGCCGATCACCCGGTGCGCCCGGGGCGATGTCGGGACGATGACGGCGTCTGGCGGCCGGTTTCGGAAGCAAGCGCGGGTCGGGCGCTCCTCCGCACCCGTCCACCCTTTCGGGCCCGATCGTCAGGTCGGCCGAAAGACTTGAGCTCGAAAGACAGGGGGCCCGAATGCTCTTCCGGCTCAGGCCACCTCAGCGCCGCTGGGGCGTCGCCGTGTCTGTGTTGCCGGGCCGGCGCGGCGACTTGCACAGCGCTGCCGCCGTGATCGCGCCGATCGCCACCGGCTTGTAGTGCTGCTGGAGATTCGGCCGTCGCTCACGCGGCTCCGGCTGGTCGCTGCTCGGGCTCTGACTCATCTGGGGCGCCCGGGTGCCCCGTTGCTGGCTGTACATGTCCCACTCTCTCGGCTCGTCCGACCATTCGGCGGCTAGAGCCCGCACTCACGGTTCGAACACATCGATCCTGCGTTTCGCTCACCGGCGCATCGTCGAATGCGCCGTGACGTCTTTTTCTGCAGGGTTCGACACGACGAGATAACGCTTGACCGGCAATTGCGGCAAGAACAGGAAAGACACAATTTCGTCACTGGGGCGCCGTTCACGCTTCTTTACGGAATGATAACTATTGGTGAAGTGTGACCGGCGGCACAGACGCGGCGCTATTCCTGCGCGTCGAGGTGCAGGCGCGACAGCGGCCGGTAGTGGGCGGCAAGCGCCGGCAACGGATCGGCGGCGACGAGGCCGCGGGCGGCGAGATCCTCGAGATGGGCGAGCACCGACAGCCCCGCCGCCGGCTCCAATGCCGGATCGAGTCCGACATAGACCGCCCGCACGATGCCCGGGATCGTCTCGTCTCCCGCGGCGAGGCGGGCGCGAATCGCCCGCTCGCGACCCCGCCGATGGGCGGCGAGCGCCGCCACATAGGCCGGCGCGTCGACCACGATGCCGCCGTGCCCGGGCAGATAGGCGCGCTCCGGCCGCGCCGCGAGGCGGGCGAGCGAGGCCATGTAGTCGGCCATGGCCCCGTCCGGCGGCGCGACGATCGAGGTCGACCACGCCATCACGTGATCGCCGGAGAACAGCCACGCATCGCCGTCGAGGGCGAAGGCGAGATGATTGCCGGTGTGGCCGGGAGTGGCGATCGCCGTCAGCGTGAAGCCGTCGCCCTCGACCACGGCGCCGTCGGCCAGCACTGCGTCGGGCACGAAATCCGTGTCGCCGCCGGCATCGAGGCGGGCGGTCTCGTCGGGGCGTGGCGGGCGGGCGGGCCGGTGCGGGCCGGCGGCGAACCGCGGCGCGCCGGTGGCCACCGCCAGCGCCGCGGCCCCCGGCGAGTGGTCGCGGTGGGTGTGGGTGACGAGGATGTGGGAAACGGGCGCACCGCCGATCGCATCAAGAAGCGCGGCGAGATGGCGCGGGTCGTCCGGCCCGGGGTCGATGACGGCGACCGAGCCGCCGTCGTCGACGAGGTAGGTGTTGGTACCGTGGAAGGTGAAGGGGCCGGGATTGTGCGCCGTGAGCCGCCGGACGCGCGGCGCCACCGGCACGGCTTTGCCCCACTGCGGCTCGAAGGCGCGATCGTGCTGCAGCATCGCCCTCCCCTCTCCGCCGCGGCACCTGGCCGCTGCCGCCATCACCGATCCGCACGCAGTCGCACGGTCACGTTCGCTCTTGCCGCAAAGACGCCTTGCGGCCCCCCGGAGGCCTCGTTATAAGCACGCCGCACATCGGAGTGTAGCGCAGCCTGGTAGCGCACCTCGTTCGGGACGAGGGGGTCGCAGGTTCAAATCCTGCCACTCCGACCAATCTTTCCCGAGACTTACCGCAAGGGCGAACCCGTGAGGGTGGACGCTCCCGGTCGCGACCCGCACCAGCGAAACGCTCGGCTCAGGCCGCCGGCTCGAAATGGCTGGCCAACGCGGCCGTAGCCGCCTCCAGACCGCCTTTCCCATGCGGGATTCCGAGCGCCCGCAGCGCGACCTCCGTGGCGCCCAGGGTGCCCAGCACCATCGGCGCGTTGGCGTAGCCCATGTGGGCGATGCGGAACGCCACGCCCGTGAGCTCGCCGATGCCCGAGCCGAGGACGACGCCGAGGTTTTCGCGGGTGAAGTCGCGCAGACGCTCCGGGTCGAAGCCGGACGCCAGGATCGTCGTCACCGCCGCCGACCGCTCGGACGGGTCGAGGATGTTGAAGGCGAGCGCCCCCGGCTCGGCCCAGACCGCGACGGCGGCCTGCACCGCGTCGGCGAGGGCGATGTGGCGCGCCCAGGCGTTCTCGAGCCCTTCTTCGAAGAGCAGTTCCAGCGCCGTCCGCAGGCCGAACAGCATGTGCTCGGGCGCCGTGCCGCAGAACTTGCGATAGTTTTCCGGCAGGTCGCGCGCCGTCCAGTCCCAGTAGGCCGTGCGAAGATCAGCCGTCGCGTGCGCCGCCTTCGCCCTGGTCCCCGCGCCGACGAACGAGAGCCCGGGCGTCATCATCAGGCCCTTCTGCGAGCACGTCACCGCGACGTCGACGCCCCAGCGGTCCATGTCGAACGGCATGCAGCCGATCGAGGCGATACCGTCGACCATCAACAGGGCCGGGTGCCCGGCTGCGTCGATCGCCGAGCGAATCGCCGGGATGTCGTTGACCACGCCCGAGGCCGTGTCGATCTGGACGACGAGGATCGCCTTGATGGCGTGTGCCGCGTCCGCTTTCAGGCGTGCCTCGACGGCCTCCGGATCGACGGCGCGGCGCCAGTCGCCGGGCAGGATCTCGACCGCAAGCCCGAGCATGTCGCCCTGTTCGCCCCAGCCCTTCGCGAATCGCCCGCTCTCGAGCACGAGCACGCGGTCACCGCGGGACAGGGTGTTGGTCAGGGCCGCTTCCCACGCGCCGTGGCCGTTGGCGATGTAGATGTAGGTCGAGCCTTCGGTCCGAAACACGACCTTGAGGTCCTGCAGGCACTGCTGCGTCGTCTGGAGGAGGTCATCCGCATAGATGTCGACGGCGGGCCGGTGCATCGACCGCAGCACGACCTCGGGCACGTTGGTGGGACCCGGTATGGACAGGAACTCGCGGCCCCGCGCGAGCGACGCCGGACGTGCGCCGACCGGCGATACCCGGCGCGGAATCGAGGATTGATCGTTCGGCATCGGTGACAAGGCTCTCGAGCAAGGGGACCAGCGTCGTGCGGGTTCCAGCTTGGCAGAGAAGCGGCTAGCGCCACAACCGGGCTCTCGCCGGCCGCGGCGAGCCCCTCCCACCCGAACGGGTGCAGCCGATGCCGTGCGGTGGCGGCAGGCCCGCGGCAGCGGGGCGGGACGACGGCTGAAACGGATCCCGCCCGCCCGCGTTTGCCGTGGGCGGAGGAAATCATGTCGAAACGCCGAATACCGTCGCCGAGGGCAGCCGCCGCGGCAGGGCGCCCGTGGGGGCCGGTCTCGACGAGCGTCGGCCGTGTCGCGCTGGAAGCCCGGAGCCCGTCCGGATGAGGCGCGCGTCGATCCGCTGGATTGGCCGAGGCGCCGCACTCGTCTGCCTCCTGATGGTCGCTGCCACGGCGCTGGCGCTGATCGAGACCGACCAGTGGTGGATCCGCGTCCTCGACTTTCCGCGCCTGCAGATCGCCGTGGTTCTGGCCGTCGCGCTCCTGACGTTCGGATGGGCCGGCCCGCGCAATGTCGCGGCCGGCGTCCTCGCGGCCGTCTTCCTCGTCGCCCTGGCGTGGCAGCTGTGGATGATCGCGCCCTACACGGCCGTGTGGCCGCGGCAGATGCTCGCCGCCACCGCCTGTCCCGACGCCGGGCGCGTGCGCTTCCTGATGGCCAACGTCCTGCAGGACAATCGCAATGCGCAGGCCGTGCTGGAGCTCGTCCGCGACACCGATCCCGATGTCGTGCTTCTGACGGAGATCGACCGGAAGTGGGCTGACGAGATCGCGGAACTCGCGGTCTCACACCCGCAGACGATCCTCGAGCCCCGCTCCAACACCTACGGGATGGGTCTCTATTCCCGCCTGCCGCTCCGCGACGGGCAGGTCCGCCATCTCCTAGACGAGGACATTCCCTCGATCCTGACGCGCGTGGCGCTGCCGGACGGGACCACCTTCACGCTCTGGGGGGTGCATCCGGCGCCGCCGCGGCCGGGCGACGACACCGAGGAGCGCGACGCTGAGCTCCTCATCGTCGCCAAGGAAGTCGCAGAGGCGCCCGGACCGGCGGTCGTGGCCGGCGATCTCAACGACGTCGCCTGGTCGTCGACGACGACGCTCTTCCAGAAGATCAGCGGGCTGATCGATCCCCGCATCGGCCGCGGCCTCTACGCCACCTTCAATGCGGACTGGCCGCTGATGAAGTGGCCGCTCGACCACCTGTTCGCCTCGACAGAGTGGACGCTCGGCGACTTCCGCCGGCTGCCCGACATCGGCTCCGACCATTTCCCGGTGCTCGTCGAACTCTGCCACCAGCCGCAGGCCGCAGCCGTGCAGGAGCCCGTGAAGGCGGACCCCGGAGACGCCGCGGAAGCCGAGGAGCACATCGGCGAAGGTCGGGAAGCTGCGACGGAGGATCCCTGAGCGGCGACCAGGACGTCGGGGCCAGCGTGGCCGGCCCCGACGCCGTTCGTTCGCTGCGCGCTCAGAACCCGCCGACGGGCAGCTTGCTGCAGAACTTCTGCTGCTGCTTGGTGGTCGGCAGGTCGCCGCCAGCCTTGGTCAGGAAGGTGGTCCCGGGCTTCACCGGCAGGGCCGAAAGCACGTCCTCGCCGATCGGGCAGTGGCAGGTGGCGAGGGTCACCTTGGTGCCGTCCTCGCTGGTCACCGTGCGGATGTTGTCGCAGGCGAAGCTCCAGCAGTTCACGAACTGGTCGGTGGGAGCGACCTCGGTGGAGCAGGCCTCGTTGACGGCAGAGTCGTGATAGTTCCAGCCATAGACCTTCTGCGGGAACGTCGTCGCGGTCGAGTAGAGCGACCAGACGCCGTCCTTCGGGGGCTTGCACGAGCCCTTCATGTTGCCGCCCGTGACGTTGGCGAACGCGCCGGTGTCACCTGCGGGCAGCACGGGACAGGTGCATTCCGCCTCGGGAAAGTTGCGGGTGCCGCCCTCGGGCGTGTTGACGGCGATCTTCTTGCCCGTCGCTTTGCAAGTAGACGCGGCGCAGAGCGCATAAGGCGTGTTCTTGCACAGCTTGATTTCGGTGTTCGACTTGCCCGCCGCGCGGCTATCGCCCGACGTCAGCACCAGAACCGGCAGGACAGCCATCACGGCTACCGCCAACACCTTCAACAATTTCATGATACCCCCATGCCGACAGATCGGCCAGTTGCGGCCAAACGTTGCAATCTTACTTGCGCCGCGCGGCGATCGTCAACAGAAGTGCACGGCCAGCATGAAGACGACGCGACAATGCTGGCGATGGTTGGAGAAAATTTGGAATTGCTCGAAGTAACCCAGGAGGCCGGGCCTGCCGCAACTGCCGGTGGCGCGGGCGCCGTATCCCGGACCTCCTCGCACTCGCGGTCGGCGACACGGACCTGCGGACACAAAAATGGCCCGGTCCCTCGCGGGAGCCGGGCCGAAGGTCTTCGCAGAGGGCAAACTCGCGAACGTCATCAAACCCGCCACGCGGCGGAAGGTTCCGCATCGACGGTGCCGCATCGACATTTTTTTCCGACGTGCGTTGGACGGACCGAAACCGGACGGTCGGCCATCGCAGTGGCTTCAGTCCTCGGTCCGGCTCTCCGGATTGTCGCGGTCTCGCGCGTAATGGTGGGCGAGCGGGAACGGCGGTAGCCACGCTTCGCGGCGGACCGTCCAGCTTTCGTAGGTCGGCCGGAACTGGTCGGGAGCGTCGAGGGAGCCGAGATTGATCTCGATCTCGTCGCCAGTGCGCGCGAACACCGGCGAGCCGCAGTGCGGACAGAAGAAGCGGCCGGCATAGGACCGCGTCTCGCCCTCGACCGTCACCGCGTCCTCGGGGTAGATCGCCGAGGCGTGGAAGAGCGCGCCGTGATGCTTGCGGCAATCGAGGCAATGGCAAAGCCCGACCCGAAAGGGGCGACCCGTCGCGACATAGCGCACGCCGCCGCACAGGCAGCCACCGGTGAACTGGTCCACGCCCCTCTCCTCTCCTGCAAACCGTTCGCCTCCCCCGCAGGGGCGTACATCGCGCCGTGGCCTAAGTTCGCGGGGCGGTCATCCGTCGCGCTTCAGAGTTCGGCCGTCGCCCGCCCCGCTTCGCCGGCCGTCGCCACGGCGGGAGGCTCGCACCCGACTGCCGTGACGACGAGATCGCGGGCAGCACCGGTACGGGTCAGCCAGCGCATCCGCTGCCCCGCCGACAGGCCGAGCAGGGCGGCGCCGATCGGCGTCAGCACCGACACCCGGCCGGCGGCGATGTCCGCCTCCTCGGGATAGACGAGTTGCACGGTGCGGCTCTGCTCGGTCGAGCGGTCGGTATAGGTCACCCACGTGCCGATGTTGACGGCATCGCGCGGGAATTTCGCCGCCGGCACGACGCGGGCCCGCTCGATCTCGCCGAGCAGGAACGACGCCACCTCCGGCATGCGGTCGAGCGCCACCTCGGCGAGGTGGGCCAGGCGATCCGCGTGCGCGGCGTCGACGACGATCGCCGGAAGGGCGCGTGCCCGGCCGGTCCGATGGTCCGTCTGCTTCAGGGTCATGGCCATACCTCCCGGTCGCTGCCTCGGTTGTCGTTGGCCGGCGACGCCGCGGGCAGCGGCCGCGTGTTCGCCTGGTAGAGAACGCTGTGGATGATCAGGCGTTCGATGGTGCCGTCGTGGCGGGGCACGCCGATTTCGGCGCCCTCGCGCATGCCGAAGGCTGCGATGCCGAGGCGCGTGCGGAGCGCGATGCGGCCGAGCGGCGCCGGCTCCTCGTCCCAAGGGGCGAGGACGGCTGTTTCGACGGGGCGTTCGCCAAGGCCGAAGGCGAAGCGCGTGCCGAGGCCGATGCGGTCATCGGGCCGGTCCGCGGCGGCGAAGACGCGCGCCAGCATCAGCTTGGCGCGGGCGACGGCCAGAACCCAGGGGTCGTGGCGCGCGGAACGGTCGAGCCACGTGGCGAGGCCCCCACGATCCTCCTGCGCCAGGGCGCAGGCGGCGGCGGCGTGCGCGATCGCGGGATCATCGGGGGGAATGCCGCGCCGGGCGCGGTCGAAGTCATCAAGACGCATGACAGCCTCCAGGGCGCGACCCGCAGCAAGCTGGGGAGGCGCCGTGCCAGAAAGTGGGTGCTTGGAGGTTCCCCGGGCCGGGGCGATGCGGAACGCGCGCGCCTAGCCCGGGGCTAGGCGCCTTCGATGGTCTGACCCGCGTGAAGCAGGTCTCGGGCAAACGGGCGCGCGTTCATCGGATGAGCATAGCCCGTCGGCGGCGGAAAGGCCAATCGTCCGGCCGTCGCGCCACCAGCGGGCGAGCCCCCGGATGCGCGGGGGCGATCCCGTTCAGTCGTTCGGTGGGACGCGCGCGGCGGCGACCTTCATCTCGCCGTCCGGCGTCTGGACCCGGTCGAGCGTGATCAGGCGCGAGCGCCGCTGGTAGGTAAGGTAGTTCCACACCCAGTCGAAGGCGACGCCGAGCCGGTTGCGGGTGCCGATCAGGAAGTAGACGTGCACGAGGCTCCAGAACAGCCAGCCGATCGTGCCGGTCAGTTCGAGCCTTGAGAACTTCACGACCGCCGAACGGCGGCCGATGGTGGCGAGATCGCCCTGGTGGCGGTAGCGGAATGGCGCCGGCGCCGGTCGGCCGGAAACGCGGGCGCGGATGACATCGGCGACGTACTCGCCCATCTGCTTGGCGGCCGGCGCGATGCCGGGAACCCGGTTGCCGTCGTCGTCGCGGACCGCAGCGGTATCGCCGATGACGAAGACGGTCGGATCATCCGCCAGCGACAGGTCGGGCGCGACCTCGACCCGGCCGGACTTGTCGTGCGCCGCTGCGAGCCAGCCGGCCGCCGGCGAAGCGGCGACTCCCGCCGCCCAGATCACCGTGTCGGTGCCGATGACGGTGTCGCGCGTCCGGACGCAGTCGTCGTCGATCGCCTCCACCGGGTCGCCGGTCACGACCTCGACTCCCTTCCGCGCCAGCGCCCGCGCCGCATAGGCCGACAGATGCTCGGGGAAGGCCGGCAGCAGCCGCGGCCCGGCCTCGATCAGCAGGATGCGCGCGAGCTGCGGGTCGATGCGGCGGAAATCGAGCGGCAGCGAATGGCGCGCCAACTCGGAGATCGCCCCCGCGAGCTCCACACCCGTCGGCCCGCCGCCGACGATGACGAAGGTCATCAGGCGGCGCTGCTCGTCGGCATCGGTCGCCACTTCCGCCCGCTCGAAGGCGAGCAGAAGGCGGCGGCGGATGTAGGCGGCGTCCTCGATCGTCTTCAGACCGGGGGCGAAGCGCGACCACTCGGGGTGGCCGAGATAGGAATGCGTCGCCCCGGTCGCGACGACGAGATAGTCGTAGGGCCAGGATGCCGGCCCGGCGTGCACGATCCGGCTGGTGCGGTCGATCGCGGTGACCTCGGCGAGTTGCACCGTGGTGTTCGGCTGGGCGCCGACGATGCCGCGGATCGGCCAGGCGACGTCCGAGGACGTCAGGGTGGCAGTGGCGACCTGGTAGAGCAGCGGCTGGAAGCAGTGGTGATTCTGCCGGTCCACCAGCGTCAGGTCGACGTCGGCGCGCCGGAGGCCCTTCGCGACCTCGATGCCGCCGAAGCCGCCACCGATGACCACGACACGAGGGCGCCCCGGGTGCCGATCTTGCACGGACGGCGCGGACGTCACGCCGCCACCGACCATCGAACCGCCCATGGTCCCAACTGACCCTCCCCGCCATCGGGCCCTTCCTGCCAGAGAATCCCGCCCGGGAGTGGCGGGAAGCCGTCCACGGTGCGTGGCGACAGGTTGGTGTGCAGCGTCAGGCGGGATCCATCCGCGAGGATCCAGGCGACGACGATGGCGCCCTCGCCCACGACCTCATGGCGGCCCGCCGAGGCCCTGCCTCCCCGCAAGCGCGGCACGATCTCGCTCTGCCGCAGCCGAAGCAGTGACGCGTAGAAGGCGAGCCAGCCCCAATGCGGCTCGCGCTCCCGCTCACTCCAGTCGAGCTTGGCGGCGAGAAACGTCGCTTCGGCGGCGGGATCGGGGATCGTCTCGCGCATCAACGGGTCCTGGAAGGCTGGGAAACGCTCGAACTCGCGGCGGCGTCCCTCGCGCACCTTCTCGGCCAACTCCCCCTCGAAGCCGACGAAGAAGGGAAAGGGACGAGCCGTGCCCCACTCCTCGCCCATGAACAGCATGGGGATCTGCGGCAGGAGGAGATAGATGGCGGCCGCCGCCCTCACCGCCTCCGCACCCGCCAGCACCGTGATCCGCTCGCCGGTCGCCCGGTTGCCGACCTGGTCGTGGTTCTGCAGGAACGCCACGAAGGCTGTGGGCGGAAGGGCAGCGCTCGGCTCGCCGCGGGGGGAGCCGCGGTAGGCCATCTCCTCGCCCTGGAACGCGAACCCTTCGGCCAGCGCCCGCCCGAGGAGATCGGTCCGTCCGAGATAGTCGGCATAGTAGCCGTGCCCCTCGCCGGTGACGGCCGTGTGCAGCACGTGGTGGACGTCGTCGTTCCACTGGGCCGTATAGGCGCCGGGCGTCACCGCCATCGGGTCGAGCCGTGAAGCCTCGTTCTCCTCGTTCTCGAGGATGAGATGGATCGGCCGGGTGGTCACGGCTGCACGGAGGCGGTCGGCGAGTTCCACCAGGATCTGCGGCGTGCTGTCGTCGAGGATGCCGTGCACCGCGTCGAGCCGCAGGCCGTCGAAGTGGTACTCCTGCAGCCAGTAGAGCGCGTTCTGAATGACGAACTGGCGGATCCAGTGGCTGCCCTCGCCGTCGAAGTTGATGGCCGGCCCCCAGGGCGTGGTGTGGCGGTCTGTGAACAGCGGCGCATAGAGCGGCAGGAAGTTCGCCTCGGGTCCGAGGTGGTTGTAGACGACGTCGAGGAACACCATCAGGCCGAGCCGGTGGGCGGCGTCGACGAAGGTCTTCAAATCCTCCGGACGCCCGTAGGCTGAGTCCGGGGCGAAGAGGAGCACACCGTCGTAGCCCCAGTTGCGGCGACCGGGGAAGTCGGCGATCGGCATCAGCTGGACCGCGGTGATGCCGAGATCGACGAGATGGGGGAGCTTCTCCGCCGCCTCCGCGAACGTGCCGCCGGGCGTGAAGGCCCCGACATGCAGCTCGTAGATCACGGCCTCCTCCCACGGCCGCCCCCGCCAGTCGCCGTCCGTCCAGGCAAAGGCGGCGGGATCGATGACCTCGCTCGCCCCGAAGGCGTCGTCGGGCTGGAAGCGGGAGGCGGGATCGGGCACCTGCAGGCCGTCCGGCAGCAGGAAGCCGTAGCGCAGGCCGGCGCCGCCCGGCACGCGGGCCATGTGCCAGCCGTCCTCCGCAGCCTGCATCTCCTGCGGCGCGCCGTCGTCGACCACGAGCCGCACCGGCCGGATGGCGGGCGCCCACAGCCGAAACTCGACAACTCCGTCACGGCAGACGGTGCCGAAGCTCATCGGCTCGCTGGGCACGAAGGGTCGCGGACGGGGTTGATGCTGCATTCGCTTCAGTCTCGCCAAAGGGGTCGGGCCGCGCGCCGGCTGACCAGTGGTGCAGAGATTGGGGACGGGTCGACCTCCTCCAACACCCCACCGCCGCAGGTTGTTCCGACGGCGGTCACCGGCGGCCCGGGATCGGTACCGTGACGGGCGCCGGCCCGACGGTCGTTCCCGACGATGCAGGGATCAGGCCGGCTGGCGTTCGGTGCGCCGCGCAGGCAGTCGCGCGCTACGCTCCGGGGCGTGTGCCGGTGCGGCTCGCGGCGATGCCGGCGACGGTGGCGCCCAGCACGATGGCCATGCCGGCGATTTGCACGGCGGAGAAGCGATCGCCGACGACGACCGCGCCGAGGATCGTCGCGACCACCGGCGTGAGCAGGCCGAGGAAGGCGACAACGGCGCCGAGGCGGGTGATGCCGCGGACCCAGACCCAGTAGGCGAGCGCGGTGCCGACGAGGACGAGGTAGCCCATGCCGACGAGGTTCTCCGGCGTCGGCACCGGTGGCGCGCCCTCGATCGCCACGGCGAGCGGCACCAGCAGCAGGCCACCGAGGGCGAGTTGCCAGGCGGCGAGCTGCAGCGGCGTGCCGAGGCGGCCCCACTTGGCGATCAGCACCGTGCCGAGCGCCATCGACAGTGCCGCGCAGAGCGCCGCCCCGACGCCGACGAGGTCGAGCGTGTCGGTCGGCGCCATCACGAGAAGTGCCACCCCGGCGACACCGATCGCCGCGGCGACGACTTGCAGCACGGTCGGTCGCCGCTGCAGGA
>CAZDCR010000006.1:0-37382 GCA_964503995.1 uncultured Segnochrobactrum sp. | reverse complement strand
ACGTCAAGATGTCGATGAACCCCTTCGACGAGATCGCCGTCGAGGAGGCGCTGCGCCAGAAGGAAGCCGGCAAGGCGACCGAGGTGGTGATCGTCTCGATCGGCGCCGACAAGGCGGCCGAGACCATTCGCACCGGCCTCGCCATGGGCGCCGACCGCGGCATCCACGTGAAGACCGACGTCGAGGTCGAGCCGCTGGCGGTGGCCAAGATCCTGAAGGGCGTGGTCGACGCCGAGGCCCCGGGCCTCGTCATCCTCGGCAAGCAGGCGATCGACGACGACAGCAACCAGACCGGCCAGATGCTCGCAGCCCTGCTCGGCTGGGCCCAGGGCACCTTCGCCTCGAAGGTGGTGATCGGCGACGGCAAGGTCGACGTCACCCGCGAGATCGACGGCGGCCTCGAGACGGTGTCGCTGACGATGCCGGCGATCGTCACCACCGACCTGCGCCTCAACGAGCCGCGCTACGCGTCGCTGCCCAACATCATGAAGGCGAAGAAGAAGCCGATCGACGAGAAGTCGCCGGCCGATTTCGGCGTCGATCCGGCGCCGCGCCTGAAGGTGCTGAAGACCGAGGAGCCGGGCGGCCGCAAGGCCGGCGTCAAGGTCGGCTCGGTCGCCGAGCTCGTGACGAAGCTCAAGGACGAGGCGGGAGTTCTCTGATGACGACGCTGCTTCTCGCCGAGCACGACGGCGCCACCCTGAAGGATGCCACCGGCAAGGCGCTGACCGCCGCCAGGGCGATGGGCGGCGACGTCCACGTGCTGGTCGCAGGCCAGGGCTGCCAGGCCGCCGCGGACGCCGCCGCCCGGCTCGACGGCGTCACCAAGGTCCTGCTGGCCGACGACGCCGCCCTCGCCCACGCGCTGGCCGAGCCGCTCGCCGCGCTGATCGTCCAGCTCGCGCCGGCCTATGACGCGATCGTCGCCCCGGCCACCGCCTCGGCGAAGAACGTCATGCCGCGCGTCGCCGCCCTCCTCGACGTCATGCAGGTCTCGGAGGTGATCGCGGTGGTCTCTCCCGACACCTTCAAGCGGCCGATCTACGCCGGCAACGCCATCCAGACGGTGACGGCGACCGACGCCAGGAAGGTCGTCACCGTGCGGACCGCCTCCTTCCAGGCGACCGGCGAGGGCGGCGCCGCCGCGCCCGTCGAAGCGGTCTCCGCCGCCGCCGACCCGGGCGTCTCGCGCTATGTCGGTGCGGAGCTCTCCGCCTCCGACCGGCCCGAGCTCGCCTCGGCCAAGGTCATCGTCTCCGGCGGCCGCGCGCTGGGTTCGGCGGAGAAGTTCCAGTCGGTGATCGCGCCGCTCGCCGATGCGCTCGGTGCGGCGATCGGTGCGAGCCGCGCCGCCGTCGATGCCGGCTACGCGCCGAACGACTGGCAGGTCGGCCAGACCGGCAAGGTGGTGGCGCCCGATCTCTACGTCGCCTGCGGCATCTCCGGCGCTATCCAGCATCTCGCCGGCATGAAGGATTCCAAGGTGATCGTGGCGATCAACAAGGACGAGGAGGCGCCGATCTTCCAGGTCGCCGACTACGGCCTGGTCGCCGACCTTTTCACCGCGATCCCGGAGTTCGCGTCGGAAGTCGCCAAGGTGAAGCGTTAGCCGTGTGACGCGATGTTGGCGCGGCGGCTTGCCGACCGCCGCGCGTCCATCGACAATGAGCCCCGAATGAAAACGCGAAAGACGGACGACGTGACAGGACGGAGAGGCGCGAACGCGCCCGCGGCGGGATCGAACGGCATCATGGCAGGCGAATTGAAGACCATCGGCGTGATCGGCGCCGGCCAGATGGGCAACGGCATCGCCCATGTCTGCGCGCTTGCCGGCTACACCGTGCTGTTGAACGACGTCTCGCCGGAACGCATCCAGTCCGGCCTCGCCACCATCAACGGCAACCTGACGCGGCAGCACGCCAAGGGCCTGATCAGCGAGGAGGCGAAGGTCTCGGCGCTCGGCGCCATCGGCCCCGCCAACAACCTCGACGACCTCGGCGAGGCCGACCTCGTCATCGAGTCGGCGACCGAGAACGAGCAGGTGAAGCGCAAGATCTTCGCGCAGCTCTGCCCGTTGTTGAAGCCCGAGGCGATCCTCGCCACCAACACCTCGTCGCTGTCGATCACCCGCCTCGCCGCCTCGACGGACCGGCCGGAGCGCTTCATCGGCATCCACTTCATGAACCCCGTGCCGCTGATGGAGCTGATCGAGCTCGTCCGCGGCATCGCCACCGAGGACGAGACCTTCGAGACCTCGAAGGTGTTCTGCGCCCGGCTCGGCAAGACGATCGCAGTCGCCGAGGACTTCCCCGGCTTCATGGTCAACCGCATCCTGCTGCCGATGATCAACGAGGCGATCTACACCCTCTACGAGGGCGTCGGCTCGGTGGAGGCGATCGACACGGCACTCCGGCTCGGCGCCAACCACCCGATGGGGCCGCTGCAGCTCGCCGACTTCATCGGCCTCGATACCTGCCTGTCGATCATGCAGGTGCTCTACGAGGGCCTCGCCGACACCAAGTACCGGCCCTGTCCGCTGCTTGTGAAGTACGTCGAGGCCGGCTGGCTCGGCCGCAAGACGCAGCGCGGCTTCTACGACTACCGCGGCGAAAAGGCTGTGCCGACGCGATGACGGCCCCCGACGAGGCGGCGCTGAAGGCGGCCAGGAAGGCGCGGAAGGAAGAACGGCGCCAGCAGCGCAAGCAGCTGACGCCGGAGGAGCGCCGGCAGCGGCGCGGCGAGCTGACCCCCGAGCAGATCAAGAAGCGGGCGTTCAAAAAGCAGAAGCAGGCCGAGAAGCAGGCCCTGCCGCGGGCCGACGAACACCCGGGCTTCAAGGTCGGCTTCCTCGTCGCCGGCGTCCAGAAGGGTGGCACCTCTACCCTGCACGCCTACCTCGAGCGGCATCGCCAGATCGGCCTCGGCGGCTCGAAGGAACTGCACTTCTTCGACGACGAGACGCAGGACTGGGGCGCCCCCGACTATCGGCACTACCACCGCCTCTTCCCCGTCTATCCGGACGCGACGATCGCCGGCGAGTGCACGCCGGTCTATTTCTTCTGGCCGCCGTCGCTTGGGCGCATCCACGCCTACAGTCCCGACCTCCGCTTCATCGTCGTGTTCCGCAATCCCATCGACCGGGCGTTCTCGCAGTGGGCGATGGCCTATGCGCGGGGCGAGGACGGCCTGCTGTTCGCCGATGCGATCCGCGGTGGCCGCCAACGGGTCGCCGAGGCCGGCGACACCGGACACTCGCAACGCGTCCACTCCTATGTGGAGCGCGGTTTCTATGGGGCGCAGATGCGCCGCTTCCTGACGCTCTATCCGCGCGAGCAGATCCTGCCGCTGACCTCGGAGGAGCTGTTCAAGAGCCACCGCTCGGCACTCGCCAAGGTGACGGAGTTCCTCGGCGTCTCGCCGTTCCCCGACGACCTCGAGGCGCTGCACGTCAACAGCAAGAAGAAGCGCGTCGAGTATCCGTCGGTGCTGACGCGGGCCGACGCGGTGCACCTAGCCGACGTGTTCCGCAACGATCTCGCCGAGTTCCAGGCCCTCACCGGCCTCGACGTCTCCGGCTGGCTCGACACCAGCCGCTATCCGGACTGAGGAGGCCGGGCCGGGCCTTCAATGTGCCGCCGGCTTCTCCGCCGCTGCCTCGCCCTCCGCCTCACCCTCCGCCGCGTCTTCGGTGGCGCCTTCGGCTTCCTCTTTGTCTTCGGGCGCCGGATCGAGGGCGACGGCGATCAGCGCCTTGGCGTCCGCCGAATCCCACGCCGCCGGGCCGTGCAGCACGCCGAGCTGGCAGCCGGTGCCGTCGATGATCAGCGTCGTCGGCATGCCGACCGCGAGTGCGCGGCCCTTCAGCGTGTTGAAGACGGCCATCGAGCGGTCGACATAGCGCGCCAGGCTGGCGATGCCCGTCTCCTCCAGGAAGCGGGCGTCGCGGCCGTCGTCGCGGGTGTCGACGTTGATGGCCACCACCTCGAAGGCGGGGCCACCCAGAGCCGCCTGCAGGTCGTCGAGGGCGGGCATCTCCTCCCGGCACGGCGCGCACCAGGTCGCCCAGAGATTGAGGAGAACGGTCCGGCCAGCGAAGTCGGCCATCGTCCCCGGCGTGCCGTCGGGACGAACGAAGGCGAGGTCGCCGACGTAGACGGGGTTCTCCGCCGGGGTGAAGGCGGCCACCTCGCCGCGCGCCACCGGCCTGAGCGCCGCCGCCGTCGGTACCGAGCCCTCGCAGGAGACGACCGTCGTCTCGTCGTTGCCTCCGAAGCCGCCGATCACGTATACCGCGCCGAGCCCGGCGGCGATGCCGGCGACGGCGGCGATCGCCAGCACCTTGAGCGACGGGCGGCGGCGGCGCTTCACCGTCGGTTCGGCCGGGCCGCTGTCGTCTTCGTCACTCATCGCCGCTCGTCTCCGCTCTCACGTTCCGCCCGTCCCGCCGCACGACCCCGGCGCCATCCCGGAGCCCATGCCCGATGACCGAGACCGCCGGCCGCAACCGCATGTGGGGCGGGCGCTTCGCCGCCGCGCCCGACGCCATCATGGCCGAGATCAACGCCTCGATCGACTTCGACAAGGCGCTCTATCGCCAGGACATCGCCGGATCGAAGGCGCACGTCGCCATGCTCGCCGATCGCGGCATCATCGCGGCGGAAGATGCCCTGGAGATTGCACGCGGCCTCGATGCCGTGCTGGCCGAGATCGAGGCGGGTGACTTCGCCTTCTCGCGCGCCCTCGAAGACATCCACATGAACGTGGAGGCGCGGCTCGCCGAGCTGATCGGCCCGACGGCCGGCCGCCTGCACACGGCGCGCTCGCGCAACGACCAGGTGGCGACCGACTTCCGGCTGTGGGTGCGCGACGCCCTCGACACCCTCGACGCCGGCCTGAAGGACGTGCAGACGGCGCTGGTCGAGAAGGCGGCCGAGCACGCCCGCACCGTCATGCCCGGCTTCACCCACCTGCAGACGGCGCAGCCGGTGACCTTCGGCCACCACCTCCTCGCCTATGTCGAGATGCTGTCGCGCGACCGCGGCCGCGTCGCCGACGCCCGCAAGCGGCTGAACGAATGCCCGCTCGGCTCGGCCGCGCTCGCCGGCACGTCGTTCCCGATCGACCGGCACGCCACAGCCGCCGCGCTCGGCTTCGACCGGCCGACGGCGAACTCGCTCGATGCCGTCTCCGACCGCGACTTCGCACTCGAATCGCTCGCCGCCGCCTCGATCGCCTCGGTGCATCTCTCGCGGCTCGCCGAGGAGATCGTCATCTGGTGCTCGGCGCCGTTCTCGTTCGTGCGGCTGTCGGACCGCTTCACCACCGGCTCGTCGATCATGCCGCAGAAGCGCAACCCGGACGCCGCCGAGCTGGTGCGCGCCAAGGTTGGCCGCATCCTCGGCTCGTTCACCACGCTCTCGGTGGTGATGAAGGGCCTGCCGCTCGCCTATTCGAAGGACATGCAGGAGGACAAGGAGCCGACCTTCGACGCGCTCACCAACCTGTCGCTGGCGCTCGCCGCCACCGCCGGCATGGTGCGCGACCTCGAGCCCGATCCGCGGGCGATGCGCAAGGCCGCCGGCGCCTCCTACGCCACCGCCACCGACCTCGCCGACTGGCTGGTGCGCGTGCTCGGCCTGCCGTTCCGCGAGGCCCACCACGTCACCGGTTCGATCGTCGCCGCCGCCGCTGAGAAGGGCGTCTCGCTCGACCGGCTGCCGCTCGCCGACATGCAGGCGATCGAGCCGCGCATCGGCGAGGAGGTCCGCGCCGCACTCACGGTCGACGCCTCGGTGAAGAGCCGCACCAGCTACGGCGGTACCGCGCCGGCGAACGTCCGCCGGCAGGCCGCCGCGTGGACACGGCGCCTCGCCGCCGAGGGCAAGCCGCGCGGTCGCGGCCGGCGGGCACCGTGACCGCGAACGCGCCCCTTCCGGTGCGCGGCGGCTCCGCTATGATCGCGCCGTCCGAGACGGAGACGCGCACCGGCATGCCGACTTTTCGACCGACCGCCGGCGCCACCGCGCTGCGCCTCGTCGCGACCGGCCTCGTCGTCGCCGCCCTCCTGTCGACCGCCGGCTGCGGCCGCCGCGGCGGCCTCGAGTTCCCGCCGGACTCGAAACCGCGCGAGAACACCGTGCCGGCGAAGCCCGACCGTCCGAGCGGCCCGCGCGCGCCGCTGGAGCCGTTCGTGCTCGACCCGCTGCTCTGACCGTCGCCGCCGACCTCCCGGGGCCCGTACCGTGCATCATTTCGACTACCGCGACGGCGTGCTGCACGCCGAGGACGTGCCGGTGCCGGCGATCGCCGCTGCCGTCGGCACGCCCGTCTACATCTACTCGTCGGCGACGCTGACCCGGCACTACCGGGTGTTCTCGAAGGCCGTGGCGCGCCTCGACGGGCTCGTCTGCTACGCCATGAAGGCGAACTCGAACCAGGCGGTGCTGGCGACGCTCGCCCGCCTCGGCGCCGGCATGGACGTCGTTTCCGAGGGCGAACTGCGGCGGGCGCGCGCCGCCGGCGTGCCGGGCAGCCGCATCGTCTTCTCCGGCGTCGCCAAGACCGCCGCCGAGATGGCCTACGCGCTCGGCGAAGAGATCTTCTGCTTCAACGTCGAATCGCTGCCGGAGCTCGAGCGGCTGTCGCAGGTGGCGACCGCCGCCGGCCGCACCGCGCCGGTGTCGCTGCGCATCAACCCGGACGTCGACGCCCGCACCCACGCCAAGATCTCCACCGGCAAGTCGGAGAACAAGTTCGGCATCCCATGGCAGGAGGCGCGCCACGCCTATGCGCGGGCGGCGGCGCTGCCCGGGCTCGCCGTCCACGGCATCGACATGCACATCGGCTCGCAGATCACCGAGTTGCAGCCCTTCGACGACGCCTTCTCGCGGCTCGGCGAACTGATCGGCGCGCTGCGCGCCGATGGCCACGCGATCGAGCACGTCGACCTCGGTGGCGGGCTCGGCATCCCCTACCGCGACGATCTGTCGCCGCCGCCCGATCCCGCCGCCTATGCCGCGGTGGTCGAGAAGCACGCCAACCGCCTCGGCTGCCGCGTGCTGTTCGAACCGGGGCGTCTCATCGCCGGCAATGCCGGCATCCTCGTGACCGAGATCGTCTACGTGAAGGAGGGCGAGGCGAAGACGTTCGTCATCGTCGACGCCGGCATGAACGACCTCGTCCGCCCGACCCTCTACGACGCCCACCACGAGGTGCGGCCGGTGCGGGAGGCGGCCCGCCATGCGCCGCTCCGGCGCGTCGACGTCGTCGGACCGGTGTGCGAATCCGGCGACTTCCTGGCGCTCGCCCGGGCGATGACGCCGGTTGCCGCCGGCGATCTCCTCGCCGTCTTCTCCGCCGGCGCCTACGGGGCGGTGCAGGCCGGCACCTACAACACCCGCCTGCTGGTGCCCGAGGTGCTGGTCGACGGCGACCGCTTCGCCGTGGTGCGGCCGCGGCCCACCTATGACGAGCTGATCGGCCTCGATCGCCTCCCCGACTGGCTGCAGACCCCCGTCGGCTGACGCGCGCGCACCCGCCACGACCCTCCCCGGCGACGCCTTCGCGACACACCGATCGTCGCAGGGCTGGTCGTGCCCCAAAATCGCGGCATATTGGCTGCAGGGTTGCATGGGGGACGGCAGCCGCGTGGACCTCCGCGCGGCCTTCGTGGGATTGCCTGACGATGATCGACCGCGCGTTCCGCCGCTCCGCGTCGCCGACCGAGGCCGCTCCCGCGCCCGGCGGGCGCATCGATGGGCTCGTCCGCCGCGCCGGCCTCGCCTTGTGGTGGGAACGGCTGTGGCCGCCGCTCGCCGGCGTGGCAGGCGTCCTCGCGCTGTTCGCGGCCCTCTCCTTCCTCGGCATCTGGACCGTCGTCCCAGGTTGGCTGCGCGTCGTCATGCTCGCGGCGCTCGCGGCGATGCTGCTCGTGCCGCTGGTGGCGCTGGCGCGGGTGCGCTCACCGCGCCGCGACGAGGCTGTGCGCCGCATCGAGACCGTCTCCGGCACCACCCACCGCCCGCTCACCGCCGTCGAGGACGGTCTCGCGAGCGCCGGCGACGATCCCGCAACGGCAGCGCTGTGGCGGGCCCACCGCGCCCGCATGGAAGCGGCGCTCTCCGGCCTGAAGGCCGGCACGCCGCGGCCGGCGCTGTTCCGGCGCGACCCGTGGGCGGCGCGCGCCGTCGTCGGCGCGCTGCTGTTCATCGGCCTGTTCGCCGGCGCCGGCGACTATCTCGGCCGTATGGGCTCAGCCTTCGCGCCCCTCAGCGTGCCCGCCGCCGAGCCGCCGATGCGGCTCGACGCCTGGGTGTCACCGCCGCCCTACACCGGCCGGCCGCCGGTCTTCCTCACCGGCGAGGGCCGCGTCGCCTCGAACGCGCCGCTGCGCATGCCGGCCGGCAGCGAGGTCGTCGTGCGCCTGCACGGCGCCGAGGACGCCGTGGTGCTCGCCGACGGGCCAGCGGGCCCGACGCTGGTCGAGATCGCCGCGCCAGCCGGGGCGGATGCCGCACGACCGACCCCGGCCGCGGCGCCGCAGGCGGTGCGCGAGTACCGGGTGCCGCTCGATGCAGACGGCAGCGTCGCCATCACGCGCGGCGACGACGAGCTTGCCCGCTGGGCGTTCGCCGTCGAGCCGGACCGGCCGCCGACCGTCGCCTGGGTGGGCGAGCCGAAGGTGCAGTCGAGCGGCGCGCTCGAGTTCGCCTACGAGATCGGCGACGACTATGGCGTCGTCGAGGGTCGCGCCGAGTTCGCACCGAAGGACGCCGCCACCGCCGGCGTGCGGCCGCTGGTCGCGGCGCCGCAGGCGGCCCTGGCGCTGCCCTCGCACCGGGCCCGCTCGGGCTCGACCAAGACGATGCAGGACTTCACCAGCCACCCGTGGGCCGGTGCCGAGGTCGACGTGACGCTGGTGGTGCGCGACGAGGCAGGCCAGGAGGGCCGCAGCGAAACGATCGTGGTGACGCTGCCGCAGCGCGCCTTCCGCAAGCCGCTCGCCCGCGCCGTCGTCGAGCAGCGTCGCAACCTCGCGCTCGACGCCGAGGCGCAGACGCGGGTGATCGACGCCCTCGACGCGCTGATGATCGCGCCCGAGGGGCTGTTCGACACCGCCTCGTCCTATGTCGGCATGCGTCTCGCCTACGGCCATCTCGTGCGGGCGGACAGCGACGAGCAGCTGACGGCGGTTCTCGACGAGCTCTGGAGCCTCGCGCTCGCCATCGAGGACGGCGACCTGTCGCTCGCCGCCCGCGAGCTGCGCGACGCCCAGGAGGCGCTGCGGAGGGCGCTGGAGAACGGTGCCTCGGAGGAGGAGATCGCCCGGCTCACCCAGGAGCTGCGCAAGGCGATGGAGAACTTCCTCGCCTCGCTCGCCGAGCAGATGCGCCAGAACCCGCAGGCGGCGCAGCCGATGAACCCGAACGCCCAGATGCTGCGGCCGCAGGACCTCGACCGCATGCTCGACCGCATCGAGGAACTGGCGCGCCAGGGCTCCACCGAGGCGGCGCAGCAGCTCCTGTCGCAGCTCCAGCAGATGCTCGAGAACCTGCAGGCGGCCCGGCCGATGCAGCCCGGCGAGGGCCAGCAGGGCGAGGGTCCGCTCGACGAGCTCGGACGGATGATCCAGGAGCAGCAGCGGCTGATGGACGAGACCTATGGTCTCGATCGCGGCCAGCAGCCCGGCCAGCAGCGCCCGATGACGCCGGAGGAGATGGCCGAGGCGATGCGTCGCCTGCAGGAGGGCCAGGGCCAGCTCGCCGAGCAGCTGCAGCGCCTGCTCGACCAGATGGGCCAGCAGGGCCAGCAGCCGGGCGATGGCCAGCAGCAGGGCCAGGGACAGGACGGCCAGCAGGGCGAGGGACAGCAACCAGGACAGGGACAAGGGCAGGCGCAGGGCCAGGGACAAGGCCAGGGAAGCGGCACGCTCGGCCAGGCCGGCGAGGCGATGGGCCGGGCGCGCGACGCCCTCGGCCAGGGCGAGGCGGGCAGCGCCATCGGCCCGCAGGGCGACGCCCTCGACGCGCTGCGGCGCGGCGCCCAGCAGATGGCGGAGCAGATGATGGGCGAGGGCCAGCCGGGTCCCGGCCCCGGCGGCCAGACGCCCTCGGCGATGAACGAGGACCCGCTCGGCCGCATGCGCCGCACCGAGGGCCCCGACCTCGGCACCAGTGTGCGGGTTCCTGATGAAATCGACGTGCAGCGCGCCCGGCGCATCCTCGACGAGCTGCGCCGGCGCCTCGGCGACCCGACCCGCCCGCAGCTCGAGCTCGACTATCTGGATCGTCTGCTGCCGCGCAACTGAGCGGCGGTGGCGCTGGATTGGCAGATCTCGTCCGGGCGGCCCCTTGCCTCGGGGCCCGCTCGCGCGCGGCCGTCGCTCAGGCGGCGATCTTGCCGCAGCTCGCCAGCACGCGGCCGACCTGGCGGCGCAGCTCGACGAGGCTGAAGGGTTTCGCCACGACGACCCGCACCACCGAGGCGAGGCCGGCCGCAACCTCGCGGCGCTCGGCATAGCCGGTCATCAGCACGATCGGCAGCTCGGGCTTCGCGGCGTGGGCGGCATGGGCGAGCGCGATGCCGTCGAGCTCGGGCATGGTGATGTCGCTCAGCAGCAGGTCGAACGGCTCGCGCGAGCCGGCCAGCACCTCGAGTGCCGTCGAGCCGTCAGCGGTTTCGACGATGTCGTGGCCGTCCAGTTCGAGCGCCCGGCGCACGAACCGCCGGACCGCCTCGTCGTCCTCCGCCAGAAGGATGCGTGCCATCAGAGACTGCTCCCGTCCCGCGGTGCGAGCCCTTTCCGGACCCGACCCCCGTGCGGCGACGCGAGGACCATCCGCCGCCGCCGGTTAACGACCGGAAAAGACGAAGGGTTGCGGCACCTTCGGCTCCCGGGTTGCGGAAGACGCGGTTAATCTGCGATCACCGCTTTCGCCGCAATTGCCCGTCATGGCCGGGTGCCGACGCGCGCGGCCCCGGCGACCGGCCGGTGACTGCCCCTTCCGTCCCCGCGCTGGGAGTCCTCACCGCGTGATCCGCTTCGAGAACGTCGGGCTGCGCTACGGCATGGGGCCGGAGGTCCTGCGCGACCTCTCCTTCCACATCCCGGCGCGGTCGTTCCAGTTCCTCACCGGCCCGTCCGGCGCCGGCAAGACCTCGCTGATCCGGCTCCTGTTCCTGTCGCTCCGGCCGACGCGGGGGCTGATCCGCGTCTTCGGCCGCGACACCGCCACCGTCTCGAAGACCGAGCTGCCGACGCTGCGCCGGCGCATCGGCGTCGTCTTCCAGGACTTCCGCCTGCTCGACCACCTGACCACCTACGAGAACGTCGCGCTGCCGCTGCGCGTGCTCGGGCGCGACGAGAGCGACTACCGCCACGACGTCAAGGAGCTCCTGCGCTGGGTCGGGCTCGGCGAGCGCCTCGACGCCTTCCCGCCGGTGCTGTCGGGCGGGGAGAAGCAGCGCGTGGCGATCGCCCGCGCCCTGATCACGCAGCCGGAGATGCTGCTCGCCGACGAGCCGACCGGCAACGTCGATCCGCCGCTCGCCCGCCGGCTGCTGCGCCTGTTCATCGAGCTCAACCGCCTCGGCACCGCCGTCATCATCGCCACCCACGACATCGCCCTTATGGACCAGGTCGACGCCCGCCGGCTCGTCATCACCGACGGCCGCCTCGAGATCACCCGGTGACGGCACCGGATCCTCTCGCCCGCGCCGGCACGCCAGCGGGAAGCCGTCGCCCGGCCGTGCCGCCCGGCCTCGCGCGCTTCCTGCCGTGGAGCGACCGGCGCGCCCATGCCGGCCAGACGCCGATCGTGCCGCCGGGCGCGGTGGCGAGCCGCGCGCTGGTGCTCGTCATCGCCATCATGGGCTATCTCGCCAGCCTGACCGTCGGGGCCGTCTCGGTGGTCGCCGACGCCGCCGCGGCGTGGCAGTCCGACATCGCCCGCGAGGTCACCATCCAGGTGCGCCCGCGCGACGGCGTCGATCTCACAGCTGCGACGGAGAAGGCGGTCGAGCTCGCCCGTGCCATGCCCGGCGTCGGCACGGTGCACGCCCTGACGACGGAGGAGACGCGCGGGCTGGTCGAGCCGTGGCTCGGCACCGGCGTCGACCTCGATGCACTGCCGGTGCCGCGCCTCGTCTCCGTCGAGATCGTCGATGCCGAGCGGGCCGACCTCGCCAAGCTCGCCACCGACCTCGCCGCCGCGGTTCCCGGCGCGAGCGTCGACGACCACACCGCCTGGGCGGCCCGCCTCGCCGGCCTCGCCACCACGGCGGTGCTCGGCGGCCTCGCCATCCTCGCGCTCGTGCTGGCGGCGATGGCGCTCAGCGTCGTGTTCGCGACGCGCGCGGCGATCGCCTCCAACCGTCAGGTGATCGAGGTGCTGCACTTCGTCGGCGCCGAGGACCGCTTCATCGCTGCCGAGTTCGGCCGCCACTTCCTCGTCGTCGGGCTGAAGGGTGCGCTCGCCGGGGCCGTTGCGGCGGCGGCGACGTTTGCGCTGCTCAGCCTCGCCGGCAGCGTCGAGGGCACGGACCCGACGGCCGACCTCTTCGGCACCGCCGCCATCGGCTTCACCGGCTATCTCGGCGTCGCCGCCATCGTGCTGGTGGTGACGGTGCTCACCACGGCGACCTCGCGGCTGGCGGTGCAGCGCCACCTCGCCACCCTCGCCTGAGCCGGCACGCCGCCAGGCACGAGCGCCGCAGGAAGCGCCTCGCCGCAGACGCATTTCCGCGCTAGCTTGATGTCATGTCCGTGACCGGCTGGCCCGATACGACACCAGACGTGCCCGCTCGACGCGACACCCCTCCGGCTGACCGGCCGGTCCGGGGCGTGCGCTCGTGGGGCCGCGTGCCGCGTGCCCTGCTCGCCGTGGCCGGGCTCGCCGTGGTCCTCGTCGGCGGCGACTTTGCCCATTTCGTCTGGACGGTGACGACCGCCGCGCCCCCCACGGACGCCCGCGCCGACGGCATCGTCGTGCTCACCGGTGGCGCCGAGCGCATCCCGAACGGCATCGCGCTGCTCGCCGCCGGTCGCGGCACGCGGATGCTGATCTCCGGCGTCAATCCGCAGGTGAGCGAGGCGGCGGTGGCGAAGGACAAGCCCTCGCTCGCCGCCTTCAACGGCTGCTGCGTCGATTTCGGGCGCGAGGCGGCCGACACCATCGGCAACGCCGCCGAGGCGCGCAAATGGGTGGAGGCCCACGGCTTCCGCTCGGTGATGGTGGTGACCAGCGCCTACCACATCCCGCGCTCGCTCGCCGAGTTCTCCGAGGCGCTGCCCGACCGCACGCTGATCCCCTATCCGGTGGTGCGCAGCGAGCTCGAGCTCGACGCCTGGTGGCGCAATCCCGCCGCCGCGAGGCTTCTCGGCGCCGAGTATCTGAAGTATCTCCTCGCCCGCGCCCGCCTCCTCGTCGAGCGCGCCGGCGGTCCTTCCTCCGGTGCGGACCGGTCGACGACGTTGTGAGCGGGCTCCGGTCCTCCGGACCAGACGCCGCCGATCCCTCGCTGCCGGTTCTCCCACGTGCTCGTCGTCCTCCGCTCGATCGCCTTCACGGTCATGCTCTACGGCTTCACCTGGCTGATGCTGCTGGTGATCTGGCCGTTCTTCCTGCTGCCCGACCGGCGCGCCTGGCCGCTCGTCAAGCTGTGGGGGCGGATCGTCGTCTGGCTGCACCGCGTCGTCGGCGGCACCCGCGTCGAGTGGCGGGGGCTCGAGAACATCCCCGAGGGCGGCTTCCTCGTCGCCGCCAAGCACCAGGCGATGTGGGAGACCTTCGCGCTCATCCCGATGTTCGATTCGGCCGCCTTCGTGCTGAAGCACGAGCTCGGCCGCATCCCGATCTTCGGCTTCGGCACGCGCCAGATGGGGATGATCGCCATCGACCGCAGCGCCGGCGCCCGCGCCCTCGTCGAGATGACGCAGCGGGCGAAGCAGGCGATCGCCGAGGGCCGGCAGGTGATCATCTTCCCCGAGGGCACCCGCACGCTGCCGGGAGCCTCGCCGGCCTACAAGGTCGGCGTCGGCTACATCTACGAGGCGTGCGCCGCGCCGTGCCTGCCGGTGGCGCTCAATTCGGGGCTCTACTGGCCGCGGCGTTCGTGGCTGCGCTACCCCGGCACCATCATCGTCGAGTTCCTGCCGCCGATCGCCCCCGGCATGCCGCGGCGCGAGTTCCTCGCCAAACTGGAAGGCGACATCGAGAATGCCTCCGACCGGCTGATCGCCGAGGCGGCGGCGAGCCGGCGGCCACCGCCCATCCCGGCGCGCGCGGAGCCCGCCGCGCCATCCGCCTGACCGACGGCCCCGGCATCGCCGCGGCTGCCCATCCGGAGACCGTCCCGTGCAGCTGACCGGCATCCACCACGTCACCGCCGTCTCCGCCGATGCGCCCGGCAACCACGCCTTCTACACCGGCGTGCTCGGCATGCGCCTCGTCAAGAAGACGGTGAACCAGGACGACGTCACCGCCTACCACCTGTTCTACGCCGACAAGCACGGCTCGCCGGGCACCGACCTCACCTTCTTCGACTGGCCGGCGCCGCCGGAGCGCCGCGGTGGCCGCACCGTCACGCTGACGGGCCTGCGCGTGGCCGGCGAGGGCGTGCTCGACTGGTGGCGCGAGCGCCTCGCCGGCGCCGGCGTCTCGGTCGCCGAGCCCACCACGCGCGACGGCCGCGACGTGCTCGACTTCACCGACCCCGAGGGCCAGCGCCTCGCTCTCGTCGACGACGGTGGCACCGGCCCCGCCCATCCGTGGGAGAAGAGCCCGGTGCCGGCGGAGCGGCAGATCCGCGGCCTCGGCCCGATCACGATGACGGTGCCGGAGCTCGCGCCGACCGCCACGGTGCTGACCGAGGTGATGGGGATGCGCGCGGTCCGCGACTATCCGGACCCGGTGTCGCCGAACCACCGCATCCACGTCTTCGAGATGGGCGAGGGCGGGCCGGCGGCGGAGCTCCACGTCGCCGTGCGGCCGGACCTCACCGTCGCTCGCCCCGGCGCCGGCGGCGTCCACCACATCGCCTTCCGCGCTCCCGACGACCGCGAGCACCGCGCCTGGGTGAAGCGGCTTGCCTCGTTCGGGGTGCCGAACAGCGGCGTCGTCGACCGCTTCTATTTCCGCAGCCTCTACTTCCGCGAGCCGGGCGGCATCCTGTTCGAGATCGCCACCGACGGCCCGGGCTTCGCCGCCGACGAGCCGGCCGAGACGATGGGCACGAAGCTCGCTTTGCCGCCGGCCTTCGAGCCGCACCGCCGCGACATCGAGGCGGGGTTGAAGCCCCTCTGATCCGTCGCCACCTGATTTCGAGGGCCGGGGACTACCGGTCGACATGGGCTCGGCGACCGTCTGCCCGAGTTCAGGTGCGGTTCATCTTCCAAGCCGTAGGACTCGATTATTCGAAGCGTTTGAGAACCAAACGTGCTTCGCCGGCGTTTCACGGCGACAACCTGACAAGAACGGGAGGCGCAGTGATGCGCAAGATGATGTTGATGCTGGCTGCCGCGCTGATCGCGACGGCACCCGTGGCGGCGACTGTCACGGCGACCCCCGCTGCTGCCCAGCAGAAAGAGATCAAGAAGCAGGGCGGCAACAAGGGCGGTAACCGCAAGGCGCAGAACAACCGAAAGGTTTCTCCGCGCGGCAATGTCAACCGCTCCAAGAACGTCAATCGCTCGAAGACGGTGCGCACCAGCAACACTCGCAAGGTGACGCAGACGTCGGTGCGGCGTGGCAATGCGCGCAACAACAACCGTTACGCGAACAACCACAATCGCAATCGCAGCTACAACAACCACCACAACCACCGCCACTACAACAATCGTCGCTACTACTACCGCAACGGCTACGGCTGGGGCTGGTGGGCGCCGACCGCCTTCGCGGCGGGCGTGGTGACGGGCGCGGCGGTGGCGGCAGCCCCGGTCTATGCGGCCCCGAGCGTCACCTACTACGAGGGCGCCGCCGGCCGGATCGAGACCCGTGCCAACGGTGCCGTGCCGTCGGCTGGTGGCTACGCGGCGTTCTCGCCGGGCTGGTACGACTACTGCTCGTCGAAGTACCGCTCGTTCGACCCGAACACCGGCACGTACCTGGGCTATGACGGCCTGCGGCACTACTGCCAGTAAGCGGCATTCCCCATCCGCGACAACGCGCGGAGTTGCGACGGCGCCCTTCGGGGCGCCGTCTGCGTTTCCGCCGCAGCGCGAACGCCTTTACCATCGGGGCCGCTGGACCACGCGGCGTCCAGCCCGATGGTCCTCACATCCGCCGACAGACAGGAGCCGCACCCGTGGCCGAAATCCAATCCTCCCGCATCGTGCTGGCGAGCCGCCCCGAGGGCGAGCCGAAGCCCTCCGACTTCCGCCTCGAGCGCGCGCCCGTCGCCGCGCCGCGCGAGGGGGAGGTGCTGCTGGAGACGCTGTTCCTGTCGCTCGATCCCTACATGCGTGGCCGGATGAGCGCGGCGAAGTCGTATGCGGCCCCGGTGGAGATCGGCGCGGTGATGGAGGGCGAGGTGGTGGCGCGCGTCATCGCCTCCCGCCACGCCGATTATTCCGAGGGCGACCTCGTGCTCGCCCGGTCCGGCTGGCAGTCGCACGCGGTGGCACCGGCCTCGTCGGTGCGGCGGGTGCCGGACGCGGCGGAGCCGATCTCCACCGCCCTCGGCGTTCTCGGCATGCCTGGCCTCACCGCCTATGTCGGCCTCGGCAACATCGGCAAGCCGCAGCCGGGCGAGACCGTCGTCGTCGCCGCGGCGACCGGCCCCGTCGGCTCGGCCGTCGGCCAGATCGCCAGGCTGCGCGGGGCGCGGGCGGTCGGCATCGCCGGCGGCGCGACCAAGGTCAGGGCGCTGACCGAGGAGTTCGGCTTCGACGTCGCCCTCGACCACCGCGCACCGGACTTCCGCGAGAAGCTCGCAAGCGTCTGCCCGGACGGCATCGACGTCTATTTCGAGAACGTCGGCGGCCTCGTCTTCGACGCGGTGCTGCCGCTGCTGAACACCTTCGCCCGCGTGCCCGTGTGCGGCCTCGTCGCCCACTACAACGACACCGCGCCGCCGCCCGGCCCCGACCGCGTGCCCGGCCTGATGCGCGCCGTGCTGTCGAAGCGGCTGACCGTGCGCGGCTTCATCGTCTACGACTTCGCCGACGACATCCCGGATTTCGAGCGCGAGATGACGGCGTGGGTGCGCGACGGCAAGGTACGCTACCGCGAGGACGTCGTCGCCGGGCTCGAGAACGCCCCGGAGGCCTTCATCGGCCTCCTGAAGGGCGACAATTTCGGCAAGCTCGTCATCCACGTCACGTCGTAGCAGACGGGCGGACGGCGCCGGTGCTCAGTCCGTGAGGCACCAGAGGCGGTAGCCGTCCTCGGTGAGTTCGGCGCCCTCGAGCTCCTTCTCGAAGCCCGGGAAGGCCCGTCCGAAGGCCTCCAGCACGCGCATGTAGCCGAGCCAGGGGCCGTCGGCCGGGCCGAAGTTCTCGCCGGGCAGCACGATCGGGATGCCAGGCGGGTAAGGGATGATGCCGACCCCTGCCACCCGGCCAGCCGCGTCCTCGAGCGGCAGCTGGACGGCGTCGCCGGCGAACAGGGCGGCGTTCGCCCGCCGCGGCGCCATTACCGGCGCCGGCAGCGCCGTGAAGGCGCGCGCCTGCCATTCGTCCATGCGTGCCGCCCGCATGTGCTCGAACATCTCGTCGGCGAGCCCCTTCAGCCCGAGCCGGCCGTAGCGCTTCGGCGCTGCCGCGACGAGGTCCGGCAGCACGTGCTTCAAGGGCATGTCGGCGTCGTAGTCGCGCTTGAAGTTGAGCAGCGTGTTGATCAGCGTGCCCCACTTGCCGCGCGTCACGCCGATCGAGAACAGACACAGCACCATGAAGTCGGTGGTGCGCGAGGGGATGATGCCGTGGCGGTGCAGGTAGGCCGTCAGCACCGGGGCGGGGATGCCGGTCGCCTCGAGGTGGCCGTCCTCGCCCATGCCCGGGCAGACGATGCCGGCCTTGATCGGATCGAGCAGGCACCAGCCCTCCGGCAGGCCCTCGAAGCCGTGCCAGCTCTCGCCGGGCCGGAGCAGCCAGCAGGTGGGATCGGTGGCGAGCCGCTCGGCCGGTACCTCGGCGAACGGCACCAGCTCACCGGTCTCGGCGTCCGGCACGCTCGGGGCGTTCCACGGCCGGAAGAACCAGTCGCCCTTCTCCTGGAAGCTCGCATGGGCGCGCTCGAGCGACTGGCGGAAGCGGATCGCCTCGTCGATCACCTCGCGGGTGAGGGCAAGCCCGCTCGGCCCCTCCATCATCGCCGCGCCGATCTCGTTGGAGGCGATCAGCGCATAGAGCGGCGAGGTGCTCTGCTGGGCCATGTAGGCCTCGTTGAACACCGAGTGCGGGATCGCCCGGCGGCCGTCGCGAACGTGCACGTAGGAGGCCTGCGAGAGGGCTGCGAGCAGCTTGTGGGTCGACTGGGTGGAGAACACCGTCGGCCCGGCCGGATCGTGCTCGCCGGGATCGCCGCGCATGGCGAAGCGGCCGGCATAGAGCGGGTTGAAGCGGGCGTAGGCGTACCAGGCCTCGTCGAAGTGGATGCGGTCGGCGCTCTGGGCCAAGCGCTCCTCCACGCCCTCCGCGTCGTAGCAGAGGCCGTCATAGGTGCAGTTCGTCACCACCGCGTAAGCCGCGTCGGGGCCTGACGCCTCCGCGCGTAGCGGATGGGCGTCGAGGCGGGCGCGGATCTCCTCAGGCTCGAACTCGGAAGGCGGGATCGGCCCGATGATGCCGTAGCGATTGCGCGTCGGGCGCAGGAACAGCGGGATGCCACCCGACAGCACCAGCCCCTGCTCGACCGACTTGTGGCAGTTGCGGTCGCAGATCGCGAAGGCGCCGTCGGGCACCGCCGCCGACATCACCGCCCGGTTGGCGCCGGAGGTGCCGGTGAGCATCGAGTAGCTGCGGTGGGCGCCGAAGATGCGGGCAGCATAGGCCTCCGCCTCGCCGACCGGGCCGGTGTGGTCGAGCAGCGAGCCGAGGGCGCTGCGCTCGATGCCGGTGTCCGAGCGGAACAGGTTCTCGCCGAAGAAGTCGTAGAAGATGCGGCCTTCAGGCGTCTTGGTGAAGGCGACGCCGCCCTGGTGGCCCGGCGCCGCCCAGGAGTACTCCGACGTCTCCATGTAGGTGAACAGCGCCTGGGTGAACGGCGGCAGCAGATCGTGCAGGTAGCGCTTGATGGCGGCGACGACGCGCCCGGCGATGAAGGCGGCGGTGTCCTCCAGCATCCAGACGAACTCGTTGGCGAGCGACATCACCTCGACGGTGAAGGCCTCGCCGTCAGCCCGGTCGGCCATCAGCACGACGGGCATCTCGGCGTTGCGCGAGCGGATCAGGCGGAGCAGCGACAGGCCCTCGGGGTGGCCGCCGGCCGCCTCGCTCGCCCGCGTCCAGTCGATCAGCACCGCGTCGAGGGCGGCGTCCGAGACCACCGCCGCCTCGCCGTCGGCGAAGCTCGTCGCCTCGACCACGGCGACGCCGCGCTCGGTGAACTCGCCGACGAGATCACGCACGGCGCGGCCGCCGAAGCCGGTCGGGTCGGCGAGCTTGTCGTCGACGATGAGCACCTTGTGGCGTTGCCGCTTGGTGGTGCGCTCGAGCATGGCGGCCTCTCGTCCCAGCGCCGGCGGCAGACCACGCCCCGGCGTCGGGGCGCGACCTTACCGGCGCGACGTGACGCGGTCACGTCCGCGGGCGGAGGGAGGAGATGGAGGGGCCGGCTGGACGTGGAGACGGCGCGTCAGGAGCGGACGAGTGGCTGTCCCGCACTGATGCGCGCCAGGCCTTCCTTGGCCGGCGTGCTGGTCGGCCGCAGGCCGAGCGCCCGGTTGTAGGAGCTGATGGCGGCATCGCGATCGCCCAGCATCTCGTAGGCGAGGCCCCGGTTCACCCAGGCGTCGGTGTAGCCGCGGTTGATGGTGACGGCGGCGGTGAAGTCGTCGGCGGCGGCCTTCGGGTCGTTCGTCGCGAGGCGCGACAGGCCGCGGCCGTTGTAAGGCTCGGCGGCATTCGGATCGAGGCCGATGGCGGTGGTGAAGTCCTCGATCGCGAACGAATGCTGCCCCTGCGCCTGGTAGATCAGGCCGCGGTTGTGGAAGGCGCGCGGATCGAAGGAGTTCAGCCGGATGGCGGCGTCGAAGTCGGCCAGCGCCAGGTCGAAGCGGTTGCTCTGGCGATAGATGTTGCCGCGGCCGACATAGGCGGCGTCGTAGTTCGGGTTGATCTGGATGGCGCGCGAATAGTCCGACAGCGCCCGGTCCAGCTGGTTGAGGTTGCGGTAGGCGAGCGCCCGGTTGGCGTAGGCCTGGAAATAGTCCGGCTTCAGGCGGATCGCCATGTCGAAGTCGGCCAGTGCCGCCTTGAGGTCGCCGCCGCGGGCGTAGGCGGCGCCGCGGATGTTGTAGGCGGTCGGGTCGCGCGGGTTCTGCTCGACGACGGCGGTGAGCGAATCGATGTTGACCGCGGCCGTTGCCCGCGCCGCCACCGACACCGGCGGACCGGACGCCGAATCGGAGGCCTGGCAGCCGGCGAGCGCGAGCGCGCACAGGACCGCGAGCGCCCCGCCGCGGCGCACCGCGCCGGGCAAACGATCCGCGCTCACGGAGGAGATCGGCCGGCTCAGGTCAGGCAAGGGTTCGCCCCCGTCACGCATGGCGGCACGTTCGCAGCCAAATGCGACCAGAAGGTGCCCGGCCGGCGACGCCGGGGGTGCGCCGCCGTGGTCGCGTCGTCCCGAGACGGCGTCGCGCCGAACGCTCAGCGCGTCGCCGGCTTCGGCTTGCCGGGGATCAGACCCTCGCGCTGGGCGCGCTTGCGGGCGAGCTTGCGGGCGCGGCGCACGGCCTCCGCCTTCTCGCGGGCCCGCTTCTCCGACGGCTTCTCATAGTGGCCGCGGAGCTTCATCTCACGGAAGATGCCTTCACGCTGCATCTTCTTCTTCAGCGCCTTGAGCGCCTGGTCGACGTTGTTGTCGCGAACGAGAACCTGCACGCGTCGTGTCCCGTCTTGGTTCAATTCTGGGGGGAGCGCCGCGCCGGGAAACCCGGTCTGGAGCTCGCTCTCGACGCAATGATGCGCGAACGACAGTCGCTCGCGCGCCGCCTTGACGTCGCTCGATGGCGGGGTCGATAGCAGAACGGGCAGGCCCTGTCCACGCCGCCGGCGCGGATTCCGCGTCCGGCCGTCCGCCACCGCCCTCCGGCGCGTCACCGGAGGCGGTTGACGTGGCCCATCTTGCGGCCGGGGCGGATCTCGCGCTTGCCGTAGAGGTGCAGCCGCGCGCCCGGCTCGGCGGCGATCTCGCGCCAGCGCTCCGCGTCGGCGCCGATGAGATTTTCCATCTCGACGGCGGAGAACCGCCGCGGATCCGCCAGCGGCCAGCCGGCGACGGCGCGGACGTGCTGCTCGAACTGCGAGACGTCCGCCGCATCCTCGGTCCAGTGGCCGGAATTGTGGACGCGCGGCGCGATCTCGTTCGCCACCAGCCGCTCGCCGCTCGCGTCGCGGACGAGGAAGAGCTCGACCGTCAGCACGCCGACGTGGCCGATCGCCGCCGCCACCGTCCGCCCGATCTCGGCGGCGGCAGCCGCCGTCTCCGGCGCCATCGCCGCCGGCACGACGGTGCGCCGCAGGATGTGGTGCTCGTGATGGTTCTCGGCGACGTCGAAGGCTGCGGTCTCGCCGTCGAGGCCGCGGGCGAGCACGATCGAGCATTCGAGCGCGAATGGCACGAAGCCCTCGAGGATCGCGGGCGCCGCGCCGATCGCCGCCCACGCCGACGCGGCGTCGAAGCCGTCGCGCAGCATCGTCTGGCCCTTGCCGTCATAGCCGAGCCGGCGGGTCTTGAGGACCGCAGGGAGGCCGAGGGCAGCCACCGCCGATTCGAGGTCGCCCGGTCCGTCGATCGGGCGGAACGGCGCCACGGCGATCCCCAGGCCCTCCAGGAAGCGCTTCTCGACGAGCCGGTCCTGCGAGACCTCGAGCGCCGTGAGCCCCGGTCGCACCGGCACGATCGCCGCAAGACGCTTGGCGGTGGCGAGCGGGACGTTCTCGAACTCGTAGGTGACGGCGTCGACGCCGGCCGCGAAGGCCTTGAGCGCCGTCTCGTCCTCGTAGGCCGCGATGGTGTGGGCGGCGGAGACGTCGAAGGCGGGGCTGTGCGGATCAGGGCAGTAGACGTGGGTCCTGAGCCCGAGGCGGGCGGCGGCCAGCGCGATCATGCGGCCGAGTTGGCCGCCGCCGAGAATGCCGAGGGTGGCGCCCGGTGCCAGCACGCGGCCGTCGTCCGGGCCGGCGGTCGCCACCGCGCTCACAGCCCGTCCGGCCGCTCGGCGACCGCAGCCGACTGGCGCTCCCGCCAGGCGTCGAGCCGGCCGGCGAGGCCCTCGTCGTTGAGGGCCAGCACGGCGGCGGCGAGGAGCGCGGCATTGACGGCGCCGGACTTGCCGATGGCGAGCGTCCCGACGGGGATGCCGGCCGGCATCTGCACGATCGACAAGAGGCTGTCCTCGCCTGACAACGCCTTCGACTCGACGGGAACGCCGAACACCGGCAGCGGCGTCAGCGCCGCGGTCATGCCCGGCAGGTGGGCGGCGCCACCGGCGCCGGCGATGATGATCCTGAAGCCCGCTGCCCGGGCACCGCGGGCGAACTCGTAGAGACGCTCGGGCGTGCGGTGGGCGGAGACGATGCGGGCGTCGTAGGCGACACCGAGCGCGTCGAGCGTCTCCGCGGCGTGGCGCATCGTCGGCCAGTCGGAGGCGCTGCCCATGATGATGGCGATCGGCGGCGTTTCGGAGACGGTGGCGGACATGACGGGGCGCCCCGGCGGCTGGCCTCGCGGGCCAGGGTGGCCGCGGGAAGTCGCGCCATTATCGGAACTGCCGGAACCGCGCAAGCGCGGTCGCCACGGCGCGCGCCGCTCAGGCGCTGATGTCGGGCAGGAGCTGGTCCTCGAGGAAGCCGATGCGGTCCTTCAGCGCCAGCTTGCGCTTCTTGAGACGCTGCAGCTGCAGGGAATCCGCCGCCGCCTTCTGCGACAGCGCCTCGATCGCCGCGTCGAGATCGCGATGTTCCAGCCTGAGCTGCGCGAGCTCGAGGCGCGCCGCCCGCTCATCCTCTTCGTTCAAGCGCACCGCGTCCCTGTTCGATCTCGCCGCAGACCACCGAACCATAGCAAATCGCAGCGGTTTCGGCAGCCGTCATAGGCTTTTCAATGCCGCGTCAGAACGGCTTGAACACCACCAGCCCGACGATGAAGACGAGCAGCACCGCCGGCACCTCGTTGAGGATCCGCCAGGTGCGCGCCGACACCGTGTTGCGGTCCGCCGCGAACTTGCGCACCGCGCCGGCGAGGTAGCCGTGCATCCCCGACAGCACCAGCACCAGCGCGAGCTTGGCGTGCAGCCAGCCGGACGAGAAGAACCCGCCCTCAAGGGCGACCCAGACGCCGAAGAACCAGGTGGCGATCATCGACGGCGTCGCGATGCCCTTCAGGAGCCGGCGCTCCATCACCTTGAAGGTTTCCGAGGTCTCCGAACCGACGGGTACCCCGGCATGATAGACCATCAGGCGGGGCAGATAGAGCAGCGCCGCCATCCAGGCGATCACCGCCAGGATGTGCAGCGTCTTCGCCCAGAGATAGAGATCAGCCATATCGTCAGCCCCGCGCCCGAACGCGGGCGACGACGCGCTCGACGTTCTCGATCGGCGTTTCCGGCGTGACGCCGTGGCCGAGATTGAAGATGAACGGCCGCCCCTCGAAGGCATCGAGGATGCGGTCGACGGCGGCGTCGAGCCCGCGCCCGCCAGCGACGAGGCGCATCGGATCGAGATTGCCCTGCACCGCGACCCGGTCCGGCAACTGCCGCACCGCCGTGAACGGCGTGCTCCAGTCGAGGCCGACCGCATCGACCCCGGTGGTGGCCGCATAGGCGCCGATGTAGGCGCCGGCCCCGCGGGGGAAGCCGATGATCCGCGCACCCGGCCGGGCCCGGCGGACGTTTTCGACGATCGCCGCCGTCGGCGCCATCGACCACGCCTCGAAGCCCGTCTGGTCGAGCGCACCCGCCCAGCTGTCGAAGATCTGCACGGCGTCGGCGCCGGCATCGAGCTGGGCGATCAGGTGGCGCGACACCGCCTCGACGAGGAGGGCGATCAGCCGGTCGAAGCCTTCCGGGTCGCCATAGGCGATGCGCCGCGGCACAGCCTGGTCCGGGCTGCCGCGCCCGGCGGTCATGTAGGTGGCGAGCGTCCAGGGCGCGCCGGCGAAGCCGAGCAGCGTCACCTCCGGTGGAAGCTCGGCCCTCACCCGGCGGAGCGCCTCGTAGACCGGCGCGAGGTGGCGCTCGAGCCGCTCGAGGCTGAGCTGGCCGACGTCGGCCAGCGCCAGCGGATCGAGCCTCGGGCCTTCGCCCTCGACGAAGCGGACCCGCTGGCCGAGCGCGTCGGGGATCACCAGGATGTCGGAGAAGATGATCGAGGCGTCGAAGCCGAAGCGGCGGATCGGCTGCAGCGTCACTTCCACCGCGAGATCGGGGTTGTAGCAGAACGCCAGGAAGTTCGGCGCCTGCGTCCGCACCGCCCGGTACTCCGGCAGGAAGCGGCCGGCCTGGCGCATCAGCCAGATCGGCGGCGTCTGGAAGCTCTCCCCGGCGAGCACCTGCATCAGCCGCCGTGGCGGCGTGGCGGTCTCCTCGCGCCGTCCACCGGCGCCCTCTTCAAAGGAATCCATGGTTAATGATTTCTTAATGCTTCTCTTAGGCGGTGGATTACCGGGATTGTCGGTTTCCCACAATCTCGGCGGCGGGCGGCGGCGGCAGCACCCCGCGGTGGAGAGGATCGATCCCCACTGCCGGAGGCGTCACGAATTTCTCAACCGGTCCAATCCCTTCGGCGACCTCTCCTGACCGGCTAGGTCGGCCGCGGACTGGGGAGCGGCTGTGGACATCACGAGGACGAACCTAGAGTGTCCCCGACGTTGCGAACAGCGCCGTTTCACGTCCCCGCCGGGGACCGCCTGTTGATCGGAAACCCGGCAGCGGCGACAGTATCGCGACGCCGGGGCGAAAAGGCCCCGTTCTCCCGTTTCCTCCACAGGCGCCGGCACAACTGCGGGGACAACCGCCGCGACCCGCCGCCGCCCTGATCGCGAGCCCAGTTTGCCGACCTTTTTCCACCTGCACCTCGTCTCGGACTCGACCGGCGAAACGCTGATGACCGTCGCCCGCGCGGCGATGGCCCGCTACGAGGGCATCGGGGCGATCGAGCACGTCCATCCCCTCGTGCGGGCCGAGCGGCAGCTCGACCGGGCGCTGATGGAGATTGAGGCGACGCCGGGGGTGGTGCTGTTCACCCTCGTCGACCAGGCGATGGCGCAGCGGCTCGTCCGTCACTGCCGCGAGCTCGGCGTGCCCTCGGCCGACGTGCTCGATCCGGTCGTGCACATGTTCCAGGCCTATCTCAACGTGCCGATGACGCCGCGCGTCGGCGGCCAGCACCAGCTCGACGCCGACTATTTCCGCCGCATCGACGCCCTCAATTTCGTGCTGATGCACGACGACGGCGCCCTGCCGGACAATATCGACGACGCCGACGTCGTCATCGTCGGGGTCAGCCGCACCTCGAAGACCCCGACCTCGATCTACCTCGCCAACCGCGGCATCCGCGCGACCAATCTGCCGATCGTCCCCGGCATCCAGGTGCCGCCGGCGCTGTTCCGGGCGAAGCGGCCGCTGATCGTCGGCCTCGTCGCGAGCCCCGAGCGCATCGCCCAGATCCGCGAGAACCGTTTGCTGTCGCTCAATGCCGTCCGCGATTCAGCGGCCTATGTGGATCGCCAGGCGATCGCCGAGGAGATTGCCCTGACGCGGCGGCTGTGTGCGGAGAACCGATGGCCGGTGATCGACGTGACGCGCCGCTCGATCGAGGAAACCGCGGCGGCGATCATGGCGCTGGTGCGCGATCGCCAGGCGCTGGAGCACGGGGAGACGGCGGAGTGAGCGTCCGTCTCGTCCTCGCCTCCGGCAGCCGCACCCGCGCCGACATGCTCGCCAATGCGGGCGTGACGGTGGACATCATCCCCGCCGACGTCGACGAGCGGGCGCTCGAGGCGCCGATGCTCGAAGCCGGCGCGACCCCGGCCGAGATCGCCACGGCGCTCGCCGAGGCGAAGGCGCTCGCGGTCTCGCGTCTCCAGCCCGGCGCGCTGGTGATCGGCGCCGACCAGGTGCTCGACCTCGCCGGCGAGCGCTTCACCAAGGCGGCGACGATCGCCGATGCCGGCGAGCAGCTGCGCCGGCTGCAAGGCCGCACCCACGCGCTGCACTCGGCCGTCGTCACCGCCCGCGACGGTGCGATCGTCTGGAGCCACCTCGATACCGCCCGCCTGACCGTGCGGCCGTTCTCGGCGGCGTTTCTCGCGAGCTATCTCGCGGTGATGGGCGACCGCGTCCTCGGCAGCGTCGGCTGCTACCAGCTGGAGGGCCTCGGCGCCCAGCTGTTCGAACGGATCGAGGGCGACCACTTCACCGTCCTCGGCCTGCCCCTGCTGCCCCTCCTCTCCCACCTGCGCGACGTCGGAGCCCTGACCTCATGAGCGACACCCCTCCCCGCGCTGTCGTCGTCGGCTGGCCGGTGACGCACGTCCGCTCGCCGGTGATCCACCGCTTCTGGCTGAAGGAGATGGGCCTGCCGGGCGCCTATGACGCGCAGGCGCTGTCGCCCGACGACGCCCGCGCCTTCTTCCGCAACCTGCCGCACTCCGGCCTCGCCGGCTGCAACGTCACGGTGCCGCTGAAGGAGATCGCGGCGGCCGCCTGCGACGTGCTCGACCCCGTCGCGGACGGGCTGAAGGCGGTCAACACGATGTGGCTCGACGGCCGCTACATCATGGGCGCGAACACCGACGTCGGCGGCTTCCTCGACAATCTCGACGACGCCCTGCCGGACTGGTCGCGCTATCCCGGGCCCGCCGTGGTGCTCGGCGCCGGTGGCGCGGCCCGCGCCGTCGCCTACGGGCTGAAGCTGCGCGAGTTCTCGCCGATCTCGATCGTCAACCGCACGGCCGACCGCGCCGCCGAGGTGGCGGCCCTCGTCGGCGGCACCGCCTATGGCTGGGAGGCGCTGCCGAAGCTCCTCGCCGACGCCCGCATCCTCGTCAACACGACGACCCTCGGCCAGGTCGGCCAGCCGGCGCTCGAGATCGACCTCTCGACCCTGCCGCGCTCGGCCGTCGTCACCGATGTCGTCTACAATCCGCTCGAGACCGGGCTGCTGACGGCGGCGCGCGCCCGCGGCAATCCCGTCGCCGACGGGCTCGGCATGCTGCTCTACCAGGCGGTGCCCGGCTTCACGCGCTGGTTCGGCCACCGGCCGGAGGTGACGCCGGCGCTCCGACGCGCCGTGCTCGCCACCCTCGTTCCCCCCGCCGGCTGAGCGGGACCCGGCCCATGCTCGTGCTCGGCCTCACCGGCTCGATCGCCATGGGCAAGTCGACCACCGCCGGGCTGTTCCGCGCGAGCGGCGTGCCGGTCCACGACGCCGACGCGGCCGTGCACGCGCTTTATGGCGGGGCCGCGGTGGGTCCGGTCGAAGAGGCCTTTCCGGGCGTCAGCGTCGACGGCCGCATCGACCGCGAGCGCCTCGCCGCCCGCGTCGTCGGCGACCCGGGCGCGCTGTCCCGGCTGGAGGCGATCGTCCATCCGCTGGTGCGCGCCGCGGAGGCCGACTTCCTTGCCCGCTCTGCCGCGGCCGGCGCCCGTCGCGTCGTCCTCGACGTGCCGCTGCTGCTGGAGACCGGCGGGGAGGCCCGCGTCGATGCCGTCGTCGTCGTCACTGCCCCGGCCGAGGTGCAGCGCGAGCGGGCGATGGCGCGGCCCGGCATGACGGAGGCGCGGCTTTCCGCCATCCTCGCCCGCCAGATGCCGGACGCCGAGAAGCGCCGCCGCGCGCATTTCCTCGTCGACACCAGCCACGGCCTCGAAGCGGCGCGCGCCTCGGTCGTGGCGATCCTGCGGGCTGTGGCGGCTGTGCCGGGAAGCCAGATGCGGGGATAACTCCGGTCGGGCGGCTTGCTCCCCGCCGGTCGGGGGTGACACTAGTTCGTTGGACAGCGTGCCCGGTTCGCCGTGCGGCGCGCCTGCCCCAACGCCTGCCCTGACCGACTGGAGCCTGACTATTGCGCGAGATCGTGCTCGACACCGAGACGACCGGCCTCGACCCGAAGGGCGGCGACCGCCTGGTCGAGATCGGCGGCGTCGAACTGCTCAACGGCATCCCGACCGGCCGCATCTACCACCAGTACGTCAATCCCGACCGCACCATGCCGATGGAGGCGTTCCGGGTGCACGGCATCTCCGACGAGATGCTGCGCGACAAGCCGCGCTTTCCCGAGGTGGCGGCGGCGTTCACGGCCTTCGTCGAGGACGCCATCCTCGTCATCCACAACGCCGACTTCGACATCGGCTTCCTGAACATGGAGCTCGGCCGCTGCGGCCTGCCGCCGATCGGGCCGGAACGGGTGATCGACAGCCTGAAGCTCGCCCGCCGCAAGCACCCGGCCGGGCCGAACTCGCTCGACGCGCTGTGCGCCCGCTACCGCATCGACAACTCGACGCGCACCAAGCACGGCGCCCTGCTCGACGCCGAACTGCTCGCCGAAGTCTACATGGAGCTGATCGGCGGCCGGCAGGCGGCGCTGATCCTCGGCGGCGAGCCGGAGATGGTCGGGCTCGTCTCGGGATCGGCGAAGCGCGGGCCGGCCCGCCGGCGGCCGGAGCCGCTGCCGTCGCGCCTGACGGAGGCGGAGATCGCCGCGCACCGGTCGTTCGTCGCCGGGCTTGGGTCCGCGGCTGTCTGGCTCGTCTACGAGGAGGCGGGCTGAGCCGCCTCCCCCGATCGCGTGCAGGTGCCGCGTCGTCCGCGGCCCCCGGCTCAGTTCGGCTGGGGGGCCGGGTTCGCCTGGTTGCGCGCCGCGTTCTGCTGGTACAGCGCGACGAAGTCGATCGGGTCGACCATCAGGGGCGGGAAGCCGCCATTGCGCGTGGCGTCTGCGACAATCTGACGCGCAAACGGGAACAGCAGCCGCGGGCACTCGATCATCACGAACGGCTGCAGGTGCTCCTGCGGCACGTTCTGCAGGCGGAAGACGCCGGCATAGGCGATCTCGCAGGCGAACAGCACGTCGGCGCCGGTGCCGGCCTTCGCCTCCATCGTCAGCGTCACCTCGATCTCGGACTGGCCGAGCTGGCGGGCGCTGACATTGACGTTGATGTTGATCGGCGGGCTCTGGTCGCGCGGCTGCAGCGACATCGGGGCGCGCGGATTCTCGAACGACAGGTCCTTGAGGTACTGGCCGAGGACGTTGACGGACGGGCCGGTGGCCGGAGCGCTGCCCTGGTTGCTGCGGGCGTTGCCGCTGGCGGAAGTGTCACTCATGGATCGGCCGTTCCATTCGCTGTCGGGGGGATCGTTCGAGGCCGGCCCGCGAGGGTGCGGCCTCGGCTGACGGGGGCTCGCTAGCACGCGCCGCCCCCGAGGGACAAGCCGCCGCGCCCGGGGCGGCGCGGCGCGGGCCGCGCCTCACGGGGCCGGCGGCAGCCGCTCCGGCGGGCGGTCCGGGACGGGGGAGTAGGAATCGGCGTCGAGATCGACCACCGGGCCGCCGCGGCGCGGGCCGGTGCTCACCACCTTCACCTTCAGGCGCCGGCCGATCGCGCGCCACAGCGCCGAGCGCACGGCCGGCACGAACAGCAGCAGGCCGATGGCGTCGGTGACGAAGCCGGGGATGATGAGGAGCGTGCCGGCGAGCACGATCATCGCGGCGTGGCCCATCGCCTCGCCGGGCATGCGACCGGCGTCGAGCTCGGCGCGGATGCGCAGGAGGGCGCCGAGGCCCTGCCGGCGGGTGAGGATGACGCCGGCGACCGACAGCGCGAAGACGAGCGCCACCGTCGGCAGCACGCCGATCGCTTCGCCGACGAGGATGAAGGCGGTGATCTCCGCGGCGATCAGGAGAACGAACGGCAAGAGCGCGAGAATGAGGGGCATCGTGTCCTGTCGGGCGCCCCCTTCTTGCCCCGCCATTTCGGCCGGGACGACGACGAGGGTTGTGCGCGTGCCTTTATGCTGGTTGAACGGAACCTACATATGGGGAGGGCGCGCCTGCGGTGCATCCCCGGGGCGGCTTGAGCCGTGCCCGAACATGGACGTGGAAAGCGGCGGGCGCCGGGGGCCGGCCGATCGGTGAGCGGAAGATGAACGAGCTGTTCGACATCTACAACATCATCTTCCTGGTGCTGGCGGTCGCCGTGTTCCTGCGACTTCGCAGTGTGCTGGGCCGTCGCACCGGCAATGAACGCCAGCCCGTCGATCCCTACCAGGCCCGCGACAACGCCGAGGCGGCCGGCGCAACGCGGCCCGACAACGTCGTTGCGCTGCCGTCCGCCAAGCAGCCCGGCGAAGCTTCGGACGAGCAGAGCGCCGAGGCGGCCGAGCGGATCGCCCGCATCGCCCCGGCGGGCTCGAGCCTCAACGAGCAACTCACCGCCATCGTCGCGAGCGACCCGAACTTCGATCCCGACCATTTCGTCACCGGCGCACGCGCCGCCTACGAGATGATCGTCACCGCCTTTGCCGAGGGCGATCGCAAGAACCTGAAGCCGCTGCTCTCGAAGGAAGTCTTCGAGGGCTTCGACACCGCCATCGCCGACCGCGAGTCGCGCGGCGAGAAGGTCGAATCCACCTTCGTCGGCATCGAGAAGGCCGAGATCGTCGACGCCTCGCTGAAGGGGCCGACGGCCCACGTCACCGTGCGCTTCCGCAGCGAGCTGATCTCGCTCACCCGCGGCCGCGATGGCACCGTCGTCGAGGGCGACGCCAACAAGGTCGTCGAGGTGGTCGACATCTGGACGTTCGCCCGCGACATCTCGAGCCGCGACCCGAACTGGAAGCTCGTCGCGACCGAATCGGCGGACTGAGGCCGTGCGCCGGCCGGTCGTGCCGGCGGCGGCGCTGGCCCTTGCCGGGACCCTGGCGCTCGCCGCCGCGTCCCTCACCCTCCCCGCGGACACCGCGGCCGCCCAGGCGGTGCGCTTCGCCGACGTGCCCGGCTGGGCCGCCGACGACCACGCCGCCGCGCTCATCGCCTTCCGGGCCGGCTGTTCCGCCGCGGTCGGCCGCAAGCGCACGAAGACGGCGGTGCCGGTCGATCCCGCCGCCTTCCGTCGGGCCTGCAAGGTGGCGGCGTCGCTGCCGGCTCGCGCGGACGCGGCGACCGCCCGCCGCTTCTTCGAGGCGCAGTTCGCGCCCGTCCGCGTCACCGCGGACGGCTTCCTCACCGGCTATTTCGAGCCGGAGGTGGCGGGCTCGCTCGCCCCCGGCGGCCCCTACCGGACGCCGCTCTACCGCCGCCCGCCGGATCTCGTCGATCTCAGGCAGCCCACCGGCGCGCTCGCCGGCTTCAGCCACGCCCGCCGCGACGCGGCCGGCCGCCTGTCGGCCTTCGACGACCGGGCGGCGATCGAGGCGGGTGCCCTGTCGGGCCGCGGCCTCGAGCTGGTCTGGCTGGCCGACCCGGTCGATGCCTTCTTCGTCCACGTGCAGGGCTCGGCCCGCGTCCGCCTGCCGGACGGGCGGGTGCTGCGCGTCGGCTATGACGGCAAGAACGGCCACCCCTACACCGCCATCGGCCGCATCCTCATCGACCGCGGTGAGATCGCCCGCGAGGACATGACCGCCGACCGGCTCGCCGCCTGGCTGAAGGCCCATCCCGCCGAGGCCGGCACGCTGATGGCGCAGAACCGTTCGTTCGTGTTCTTCCGCCCCCTCGACCGGCCTGAGAGCGAGGGGCCGGTCGGCGCGCTCGGCATCCCGCTGATCGCCGGCCGCAGCCTCGCGATCGACCCGTCGGTGCAGCCCTACGGCCTGCCCGTCTTCGTCGTCGCCGACCTGCCGATCGGACCGGGCGGTGCGCTCGCGCCGTTCCGCCGGCTGATGGCGGCGCACGACACCGGTTCGGCGATCAAGGGTGCGGGCCGCGGCGATATCTTCGTCGGGGCCGGCGACGCGGCGGGCGCCGTGGCGGGGCGGCTGCGCCATCCGGCCGAGGTGTTCGTGCTGGTGCCGCGCGATGGCGGCTAGGCGCGGCCGGCCGCCGCTCGATCCCGCCGACCGGGCGCTGTGGGAGGCCGTCGCCGCCACGGTGACGCCGCTCCGCCAGCGCCGCCGTCGCATCGTCGCCAAACTCTCCGAGAGCTCGCTCACCGAACCGACGCCACCCGAGCCGCCCCCTCCGGCCCCGCCCGCTGCGCCCGGCCCCGCGTCGCCGCGGCCCGGCAGGCAGGGCCCGGCAGCGCCGGTTGCGCCGGTGCCACCGAAGCCGAAGCCCGGCCCCGCCGACATCGACCGGCGTACCCGGCTGCGCATCGCCCGCGGCCACACGGCGGTGGAGGCGCGCATCGACCTGCACGGGATGACGCAGGCGCGCGCCCACGCGGTTCTGCTCGGCTTCCTCGCCTCGAAGCAGGCGGAGGGGCTGAAGACCGTGCTCGTCATCACCGGCAAGGGTCGCCCGGGCGATGCCGAGCGCCACAGCGACGGCGAGCGCGGCGTGCTGCGCCGCCTCGTGCCGGCGTGGCTTGGTGCACGCGACGCGGCCGCCCTGGTCGAGAGCTACGGCGAGGCCGCCCCGCCGCACGGCGGCGGCGGCGCGCTCTATGTCCGGCTGCGGCGGCGCGGGCGCGTCACCGGCTGAGCGCCGGCGCGCGCGCCACCTGGTTGCGGCCAGCCGCCTTGGCGGCATAGAGCGCCTTGTCCGTGCGCGCCGTCAGGCTGTCGGTATCGTCGCCGAAGACGAGGACGGCGACGCCGGCGCTCACCGTCGGCTGGTCGGAGGCGACCCCGGCGGCCGCCTCGGCATAGGCGAGCCGCACCCTCTCGGCGAAGCGCATCGCCGCCTCCTCGCCACCGGCGATCGCGACCGCGAACTCCTCGCCGCCGATGCGGCCGAAGGCGCTGTGCTTCGGCAATGCGCCCTGCACGGTTTCGGCGAACCGGCGCAGCAGCGCGTCGCCGACCGCATGTCCCGCTCCGTCGTTGATCGCCTTGAAGTTGTCGAGGTCGAACAGCACCATCGTCATCGGAGTACCGCCGGCGTGGGCGGCCGCGGTCATCCGTTCGATGGTCGCGTAGAAGCGGCCGCGCGTCATCGCGCCGGTGAGTGCGTCGGCGTGGGCGAGGTGGCGCATCTCGGCGGCGGCCCGCTCCTTCGACAGTGCCATCATCAGGAGATTGGCGGCGACCAGCGCAAACAGCGACACGAGCGTGCTCACCGCCGTGACCGTCTGCGAGGTCGTGAGCATGTCGTGATCGGGGGTCAGCGTCAGCGCATAGACGGCGCGCACGACGTTCGCGGCAGCGTTGACGGCGATGGCGACGATCAGCGCGAGCCGGGTGCGCAGCCCGTCCCGACGCCCCCGCCACAGGTCCACGGCCATCGCGAGGCTGAAGGCGGCGGCGAGGCCGGCGACGATGAACGCCCGGGCACGATAGTCGTCGCCGATCGCGGGCAGGAGGTAGGCGAGCCCGCAGAACACCGGCCCGCCGATCGTCGGCACCCACAGGATGGATCGTCCGTCGAAAACCCGCACCCCCGCCCAGGTGAGGGAATAGCCGGCCACCAGCATGGCGTTGGCGAGCGCGAAGCCGATCACCCACGGCAGCGGCTCGCGCACGGCGATGATGGCGAGCCCGCCGGCAAAGAGCCCGTAGCCGATCGACCAGAAGAGCAGGGAGTGGTCGCTGCGGTTGCGGGTCCAGGTGTGGACGAGGAGCATGCCGACGCAGCAGGCCGCAACCACCGCGACGAAGAACAGGGTCCTGAGGTCCAGCATCGGCGGCCTTCCCTGGTGCCGGGCGATGGCCACAGACGACGGCGGCGGGAAACTCCACCGGTCCCGTCGCTGCCGTGGACAACCCCAGTCGCCAGGGCGATACCCTGTTCCGAGGTTTCGGGGAAGCCGCCCGCGCCGGAGGGATCAGCCACGTGAGGGTCGAAGCGGGCGCGGGCGAAGCGAAGGGCCGCGGCCGCGCGCTGGCGGCGATCTGCCTGTCCCTGGTGCTGACGATGTCGACTTGGTTCTCGGCCACCGCGGTGGCGCCCGAGCTTGCGGCGCTGTGGCGGCTGAGCGAGGTGGCCGCCTCGGCGCTGACCATCGCGGTGCAGGCCGGTTTCGTCGCCGGCGCGCTGGTGCTCGGCCTCGGCAACCTGCCGGACATCGTGCCGGTCCGGCGGCTGATGATCACCGCCGCGGTGGTCGCCGCCGCCGCCAACGCGCTGCCGCTCGTGGTGCCCGGGTTCGGCGCGGCCCTCGTCGGCCGCTTCCTCACCGGCATCTGCCTCGCCGGCCTCTATCCGCCGGCCCTGAAGCTGCTCGCCACCTGGTTCGTCCGGGGGCGCGGCTTCGCCCTCGGCTCGGCGATCGCCGCCCTGACGCTCGGCTCGGCGCTGCCGCACCTGCTGCGTGCCACCGTCGAGACCGACTGGCGGCTCGTCGTCGCCGCGACGTCGGTGGCGACGCTCGCCGGCGGGCTGATCCTGCTCGTCGCGGTGCGCGAGGGGCCGTACCCGTTCCCGGTGGCGCGCTTCGACCCGGGGCAGGTCGGCCGCGTCGTCCGCAACCGTGCCGTGGTGCTGGCGAGCCTCGGCTACTTCGGCCACATGTGGGAGCTCTACGCCATGTGGGCGTGGATCTTCGCCTTCACCACCAGCGCCTTCCACGTACAGGCCGTGGCGGTCGCGCCGTCGCTGGTGACGTTCCTGGCGATCGCCGCCGGTGCCGTCGGCTGCGTCGGCGGCGGGTGGCTCGCCGACCGCATCGGCCGGACGATCACGACGAGCGGCATGATGCTGGTGTCGGCCGCCTGCGCGCTGTCGATCGGCCTCGTCTTCGACGGCCCGCTCTGGCTGTTCATCGTCGTCGTGGCGGTATGGGGGGCGACGATCGTCGGCGATTCCGCCCAGTTCTCGGCGATCGTCACCGAGGCGGGGGAGCGCGATCTCGTCGGCACGGCGCTGACGCTGCAGCTCGGCATCGGCTTCGCCCTGACCATCGCGGCGATCTGGCTGATCCCGGCGATGGTGGGCGCGCTCGGCAGCTGGCAGTGGGCGTTCGTCGTGCTGGTGCCGGGGCCGCTGCTCGGGGCGGCGGCGATGCTGACGCTGCGCCGCCTGCCGGAGGCGGCGCGCATCGCCGGCGGCCGCGGCTAGACGGGCGCGGCCGCGCTATCAATCCGGCGGGCAGACGGACACGACGAAGCAGCGCGCCGGCATGGCCGGCACGCTGCTGCAGGGGACCGAAGTCGGTCTCAGGCGGTGGCGGTCTCGGGCCCGACGTGAGCCTTGGCCGCGTCGACCAGCGCCTTGAACGCCTCCGGCTCGCGGATGGCGAGATCCGACAGCACCTTGCGGTCGACCTCGATGCCCGCCTTGGCGAGACCGTCGACGAAGCGCGAGTAGGTCAGGCCGTGCTCACGGACCGCGGCGTTGATGCGCTGGATCCACAGAGCGCGGAAGGTGCGCTTCTTCGCCTTACGGTCGCGGTAGGCGTACTGCAGCGACTTGTCGACGGCGGCCTTCGCCGTACGGATGGTGTTCTTGCGGCGGCCGTAGAAGCCCTTAGCCTGCTTCAGGACCTTCTTGTGCTTGGCATGGGCGGTAACGCCGCGCTTCACGCGAGCCATGGCGGATACTCCTCGTCGAGGGTGTCAGTGTCGGTCGTCGCGATGACGACCGGAGGCGGATCGATCGGAAGAAAAAGACCTGGCGGACGGCCTCAGCCGTTCGGCAGGAAGTTCTTCTTGATGATGCGCGCGTCCGGATCGCTGAGCACGGTGGTGCCGCGGGCGTTGCGGATGAACTTCGTCGTCCGCTTGATCATCCCGTGGCGCTTGCCGGCCTGCTGGACCTTCACCTTGCCGGTGGCGGTGAGCTTGAAGCGCTTCTTGGCGCCCGACTTCGTCTTCAGCTTGGGCATTTGGCTCTCCAGTCGTTGGGACACCTCGCGCATGGTCGGGGCGTCCCGCGAGGGAGCCGCTCCGCCAAGGGGTGTCGCATGAGCGTTCGGGACCGCCACGGCATGCCCTTTTAGCCGGGCGATCCTCGAAGGTTGGGGCTTATAGCGGTCCGGCCGGGCGAAGGCAACGCCGGTCGGGCGTGTTCACTCCGGGGCGCCGTTGCCCGACAGCACCTGTGCGGCGCCGCCGATGCCGTTGCGGAAGGCGGCGTCGAAGCTCACCCCGCGCACCGCCCAGCGCGTCGGCGGCGCGGCACCCGGTTCCTGGCCGGTCTCGAGGTGCCACTCGGCGATCCAGCCGCGGTCGCTGTCGCTCCAGATCAGGATGCCGATCAGCGTTGCGTCGGCGCCGACCCGGAGCGTCACATCGGCGAACTCCGGACCGGGCGTGAACAGCGCCGCCTGCGACAGCGAACCGAGCCGCTTCAGCACGGCGGCGTCCGGGATGACCGTCGGCAGTGCCGCCCGCTCGGCGGCGATCGTCAGCGCCTCGACCATGTCGCGGCCGCGCGGCCCGTCGCCGGAGAGCACGAACTCCGTGCCGCCCCTTCGCACCGTCACCACCGCGAGCACCCCCGGCCTGGGCTGCGGCCACGGCTTGCGGCCGAGCGTGGAGAGAGCGGCGTCGACGCGGGCCGGATCGAAGTCGCCGGTGAGGTCGTAGGGCCTGTCGCGCGAGCCCTGCTCGTCGTGGACGGGAATGCCCTCCATGCGGTCGCGGTAGGAGAGGCCGGCGACCGCCTCCGGCGCATCGGCCAGCGCGTGTTCCGCCACCAGGGCGGCGGTGGGGTCGCCGAGGAGGCGGTGATCGCCCGAGACCTTCGCCAGAACCTCGAGGAAAGCCTGACGAAGCCCGGCATGCCGGGTCTCCTCGCGGCCGGTGACGATGACGGTCGCGCGGTAGAGCCCACCCTCCTGTGCTCCGACGATCTCAGCGGCCCGTGCGGGGGCGGCCGCGAGCAGCAACGCCGGCAGCAGCACGGCGGCTCCGAGAGACAAGGCCCGCAGGATCACGACGGCATCACCTCGAGGCGTCGACGCGGGTCGGGCAGCGCAGGCTGTCCGCCACCCCCTGGCCGCCGGCGCGCTCGACAACGCGGCCGACGGTCGGCGCGTTGACGGCCAGGTGGCCAGTTCGGGGAATCATCACGCCGCTCACGGCCATCGTGCCACTCCGTCTCTCGGGTTCCGCCGCCTCGTCCCGATCGTTCGGCGAGCCCTCGCCTAGGTCTGCCGCGGGCCGCGGCCGTCTCGTGGCA